>CAZAJX010000037.1:0-16238 GCA_964485815.1 uncultured Oscillospiraceae bacterium | reverse complement strand
CCCATCATCGTGGGAAGCGATATTTCTCCTTCTCTCCGCCTTGCGGAAACGGGAGATGACCTTGCTTCCTATTGGGCAGAGGTAAAGAGCAGCGTGCAGTCCCTTCCCGCGTATAATACGGATTCTCTCTCGCCTGACGGAATCTTCGCAGGCTGTGCCCGCCGTTACGGAGTGTCCTTTTCTTCCGTAAACGGATGTATAGACCGTATCTACCGCGAGCTTTCTTCCCTTTCTCTGCTTAACGACCGTGTTATAAACGAGGTGAAAAAGCATCCCGGACTTATCGCCTTCCCCGTTAAAGAGGGCAAGCGCATAACCTTCGCCGCTTCACAGACACTTATGAAGTGCGAGGAGCTGGAAAAAACTCTTCGTGAGCGCCGTATGGAGTGGGAGATATTTATAAACCAGCTTCCCAGAAGAGTGCGCACCTTCGGCGGGCTCACTTCCGTAAGAGAAGAGCGCAAGCGCCTGTTTGCCGAGTTTATGACAGAAACAGACACCTTCATAAACCCCGAAATGTCGCCTCAGCAGATACTTGCCGCATTTACCGATATGGCGGCGAAAAATTCCGCGCTTATGAAGGAAACTGCTTTGAAAAAACAGCTTCTGGATACGATCGGTGAATACAGCGAATACGGTATAGACCTGTTTTCCGATGACGGCGAGGATGACACCTTCCTTTGCACCGAGCAGGATATAAACCGTCTTATAATGAAAAAGGTCATTCCCACAATGTTCTGGCTGTCCGTCCATTATTACGAATGCATCTGGGCTTCCGATCCCGAGGGCAACCCTTACACGCTGTCCCCCGTTATCATCGCGCCCTATGAGAAGGTCGCCGAGCAGTTTGAGGAATTCGATTCCATTCCCTTGCTTATTCTCGACCACGCAGACAGCATTTCTCCCGAGTACGCCTGCGGCTTGTTCGCTCTGGCAAAGACGGCGATCCTCATTTGCGATGGAGAGGGAGCTTCCCCCGTCCGCACCCTGCCCGCAGGAACGGATATTTTGCTGGCAATACGCTCCGGCGCAGTTGCATATGCCGATGAATACGGCGCGTTGAAGGAAAAAGGACTTTCCGTTTCCGCAAATTCCGTGGCAGATTGCTTTCGTTCATAAATAAAAAAACAAAAAATACAAAAAACAAAAAATACAAAAAACAAAAAAAGAAAGGACTTTTCCCTATGAAAAGAAGAATTTCCATTATCGCGCTTCTTCTCGCAGTGCTTATGGTAGCAAGCGTTTTCGCGGCTTGCCAGGATAACACTCCCGATGAGAGCAAGGGCGGTACCGTTTCCAAGGCAGAAGGCGACGATCGCTACGTTGCAGATCTTCCCGAATTTTCTTGGAATACCTCTTCCGGCACCTACGGCACCTTTGACGTTCTCGTTTACAGCAACGAAACACAGACTACCTATTTCTCCGAAGAGATCGGTTTCAATCTGTACGAAACTACCGACGAAGTACTTAACGCTGCAGTTATGGAGCGTAACAACTACGTTGAGCAGCTTACCGGCGTTGAGATCGTAGCTTGGCCCGTAAAAGACGTTGTGTCTGCTCTTAACGACCAGATCGCAGGCGGTATGAAGGATTACGATATGGCTATGCCCTTTATGCCCGGCGCAGCTACTCTCGCTCAGGAAGGCAAGCTTCACGCTCTTAACAGCGATAAGCTTTCCCAGTATATCGATCTTTCCCAGCCCTGGTGGGATGCAAACGCTACCTCCGGTCTTTCCGTTGACGGTGTCGTATACTTCACCACCGGCGATATCTCCATTATGCAGAAGATTGTTTCCACCGCAGTTACCTTCAACAAGGATATGTACGCTTCTCTCTTCCCCGGTGAGAAGACTCTGTACGAAATAGTTGATGACGGCGAATGGACTCTTGATAAAATGGTGGCTCTTGCAAAGGTTGCTACCGTTCAGGACGGCGACGGCGACTGGGATCTTGACGACCAGTGGGGCTGCTCCGCTTCTCACGGCGACGCTAATATGTTCTATCTCGCATCCGGCAACACTATGTGTTCCAAGGATTCCGATGACCTTCCCGTATTCTCTATGAACTCCACCTCCAGCATCGATGCTGCTATTAAGGTTCTCGAAGCGCTTCAGACTGACGGCTGGGCTGTTATGGCTGAGAACATGACTGCTATGGGCGCTTCCGACAAGTGGAAGGCTTCTCTTGACGTATTCGGCGAAGGCAGAGCATTGTTCAGAACCACCGCATTCTCCGCTATCAAGAAGCTTCGTGCATACGAAGAAGGTGTTGAATTCGGTATCATCCCCATGCCCAAGCTCAACGAAGAACAGGAAAACTACTACACTCCCTGCTCTGCTCACTACGCATATGCAGTAGTAATTCCCAACTGCGTTCCCGATGAAGAATTCTCCGCATATATGACCGAGCTGGTTTGCTGCGAAGCAAAGAACTACGTAACCGACGCTTACTACGAAGTAACTCTTAAGAAGCGCGATTCCAAGGACGATGAAACCGAGCGTATGCTTGACCTCATCTTCTCCAATGTAGTTTACGATACCGGTTATATCTACGGCTTCTCCGGCGCAAGCACCATCCTTTCCGGACTTATGTCCTCCGGCACTACCGACGTTAAGTCCTCCGTAGAAAAGGTTACCGATACCATCGAAGCAGCTATCGAAGATACTATCGAAAACTTCAGAGATTAATAAGAAACGTTCTCCTTTTTTATTTCGCCCGCGGCGGGTTTTTAACCCGCCGCGAGCGTTATACTTTTTAACCTTTGCTTACAGAAGCCTTCCGCCTATATAGTGGGGGGAGCGCGCAAAAGGTTGGCAATTTTAGTTTAAAAGGAGTTTTTATGAAAAAAACGTTAATTTTACTGCTGGCAGTGCTTATGGCCGCTTCCTGCTTTGTGTCCTGCAACGATACGGCGGACACCGCAAGCGAATCGGATGTAAGCACGGGCGAAGCAGGCTATGATTCCGAAACGGGGAAATATGTAACGAGCCTTCCCGCGTTTTCCTGGGACACATCCAAAAAAGAATACGCCACCTTTGATGTCGCCGTAACCAGCGACGAGGCGCAGTCCACCTATTATTCCGAGGATATCGGCTACGGCAGATATTCCACCACGGACGAGGTTATAACCGATGCGGTTATGAAGCGAAACCATCTTGTGGAGGAGCTTACCGGCGTAACCGTAAATGCAGTTTACGTAAAGGATGTGGTTGCCGCGGTTCAGGACGATTTTGCAGGAGGCGCTCAGGCATACGATATGGCTATGCCCTTTATCCACAAGGCAGTGGCTCTCGCCCAGGACGGTATGATATACGATCTGCGGGACGAACGGTTTGAAGAGTATCTTCACCTTGAAATGCCTTGGTGGGACCAAAACGCCAATGAAACCTTTTCCATAGACGGAAAATTGTATTTCACCACAGGCGATATCACTATAATGACCAAGATAAACACTTGGGCAATCACCTTTAACAAAGAAATGTACGCAACTCTGTTCCCCGGTCAAAAATCCCTTTACGAAATAGTGGAGGACGGGGAGTGGACCTTTGATAAATTAGTGGAGTTTTCCAAAGCCGCCACCAAGGATAACGGGGACGGTGTGTGGGATTACCGCGACAATTGGGGGCTTATAAGCGCATATTCCGATGCCCGCAATTATTACACCGCTTCGGGCGAATCTCTTGCGGAAAAAACAGCGGACGATATTCCTTATATCACCTTCGGCTCTACCCGTTCCGTTGACGTTTCTCAAAAAATACTTGAAAAGTTTTCCGCCCTTAACCAATGGCACATATATACCAATACAATTCCCGTATCCTCTCCCTGGGTAACAGCGCTGGATATGTTTGCAGGCGGTCAGGTGCTGTTCAGAACCTCCGTGTTCTCCGCCATCAAAAAGCTCCGCAAATATGATGACGGTATCGAATTCGGTATAGTTCCTCTGCCCAAGTTTGATGAAGAGCAGGAAAACTATTATTCCCCCAGCGATCCTGCGGGATACGCCGTGGTTATTCCCGTTAATGCGGTCGATCCCGAATTCTCTGCATATATGACGGAGCTGGTATGCTGTGAGGCAAAGAATTATCTTACCCCCGCATACTACGAAACCACCCTCAAGCACCGCGATGCCCGCGATGATGAATCCGAAGAAATGCTTGATCTTATCTTCGATAACAAGAAGTTCGATATAGGCGCAATATACAATTTCGGCGGTATCGCAGATATGTTTGCAAACCTTGCTCAAAACGGTTCTGCGGACATAGTTTCCAAGTTCGATTCAATTAAGGATTCTGCCAATGCGGAAATAGACGAAACTGTTTCCAATTTCGGAGATTGACCTTTTTGAGAATAAAAAAGTTTTTTCAAAACGGAGGCAAAAATGAAAAGAACAGTTGTTTTACTTCTTTGCTTGCTTATGATCGGTTCCTGTCTGCTGGTTTCCTGCAACGATACGGATACCGATACCAGCAAGCCTGAACAAAACGTATCCAGGACCGAAGCGGGCTATGATCCCGATTCCGACCGTTACGTTGCCAACCTTCCCGCTTTTGAATGGGACGTAAACAACTCCACTTACGCTACCTTTGACGTTGCCGTAACCAGCAACGAAGAGCAGACCACTTATTTCTCCGAGGACCTCGGCGTTGATAAGTACGCTACTACCGATGCGGTTATTAACGAAGCGATAAGAGAACGTAACAATCTCGTTACCGAGCTTACCGGCGTTACCATAAACCCCATTTACGTTAAGAACGTATTGACTGCGGTTCAGGACGATATCGCAGGCGGCTTGGGCAACTACGATATGGCAATGCCCTTCCTTTCCGGTGCGGTAACCCTCGCTCAGGAAGGCAAGCTTCACGCTCTTAACAGCGAAAAGCTTTCTCCTTATATCGATCTTTCCATGCCTTGGTGGGCGCAGGGCGCAAATGAAGCCTTCTCTATTTCCGATCAGCTTTATTTCTCCACCGGCGATATTACCATAATGTCCAAAATTTCCACCCGCGCTCTTGTTTTCAACAAGGAAATGTACGCAACCCTTTTCCCCGGCGAAAAGTCCTTGTACGAAATGGTTGAAGACGGCGAATGGACCTATGACACTATGCTTGAAATGTGCAAAAAGGCAACCGTTGAAAACGGCGACGGCAAGTGGGACTACAACGATACCTGGGGTCTGGTAAGCGAAACCTCCGATCCTTATAACTTCTATTCCGCAGCAGGCGAATCTCTTGCAAACAAGGATTCTGACGATCTGCCTTACCTCACCTTTGAGAGCACCCGCTCCGTAAGCGTATCCCAGCGTCTGCTTGAGGAATATTCCAAGAAGAATACCTGGCACATTTGCTCCAACAGACTTGACGTTGATTACGGCGTTCCCGCTTCCGATGTCTGGGTAGTTTCTCTGGATATCTTCGGCGAAGGCAGAGCGTTGTTCCGTTGCAGCGTATTCTCCGCAATCAAGAAGCTCCGTAACTATGAAGACGGTATAGAATTCGGTATCATTCCTCTGCCCAAGTTTGATGCAGAGCAGGAAAACTACTACACTCCCACCGGATCAGGAACTTACGTTGTCGTAATTCCCACCTCCGCACCCGATGAAGAGTTTTCCGCATATATGACCGAGCTTATCGCTTGCGAAGCAAAGAACTACCTTACTCCCGCATACTACGAAACCACCCTTAAATCCCGCGATGCACGCGATGATGAATCCGAAAAGATGTTGGATGAATACATTTTCGCAAACCTTAAGTATGACGTTGGCTCCTTCTATAACTTCGGCGGAGTAGGTACTATGATGCAGACTCTTGCTTACGAAGGTAAGACCGATGTGGTTTCCACCTTTGAAAGCATCAAGGATGCGGCAGAAACTGCTATCGAAGATACTATCGAAAACTACCGCAATTAATTACTGATCATGGCTTTTCTTCCTATTACAAAAGAGGAAGCATTGACAAGCGGTATAACCGAATTTGATTTTGTTATCGTAACGGGTGATGCCTACGTGGATCACCCGTCTTTCGGTACAGCGGTCATCGGCAGGGTGCTGGAAGCGGAAGGATATTCCGTTGCGGTAATTCCCCAGCCCGATTGGCGCACTACCGAGGATTTCAAACGGTTCGGCAAGCCCCGCCTTGCTTTTCTCATAAACAGCGGCAATATAGATTCAATGGTGGCGCATTATACAGCCGCGCGCCGCAAACGCAACAGCGATTATTATTCTCCCGGCGGTGTTGCGGGCAAAAGACCCGACCGTGCGGTGATCGTATACTGCAACCGTATCCGCGAAGCATACGGGGACGTGCCTATCGTTATCGGCGGAGTAGAGGCGTCCACGCGTCGCTTTGCTCATTACGATTATTGGACAGATTCCGTGCGCCGAAGCATACTTGTGGATTGCCGTGCGGACATATTAACCTACGGTATGGGGGAAAATATACTCCGCCGTATCGCGTTTCTTTTGGATAAAGGCGTTCCCATCAAAAAAATACGGGACGTAAGAGGCTGTTGTTATCTTGCGGAAAAGGATTTTGTCCCCAAGTTCGAAACCGAATTTATCGGGGATTACGATACTTTAAAGACAGACAAAGCCGCTTTCGCAAAAGCCTTTGATATTCAGGCAAAAAATCAGGATCACGTTATCGGCAAAGCATTAATAGAGGATTACGGGGATAAAATTCTGGTACAGACACCCCCTATGCCTCCTCTCACCCGTAACGAGCTGGACGCGGTGTATTCTCTCCCCTTTGAGAGGGAGTATCATCCCTATTACGAGCAGTTTGGCGGCGTTCCCGCCATAAACGAGGTGAAGTTTTCCATAGCCCACAACAGAGGCTGCTTCGGCAACTGTAATTTCTGCTCCATCGCTTTCCATCAGGGCAGGCAGGTGGTGTCCAGAAGTGTGGAATCCGTGGTAAGAGAGGCGGAGATACTTGCCGCCAAGCCGGATTTTAAGGGTTATATCCACGATGTGGGCGGTCCCACCGCAAATTTCCGCTTCCCTTCCTGCGAAAAACAGAAAAAGCACGGTCTTTGCGTTAACCGCAAGTGCCTTGAGCCCTCACCTTGCCCCAATATGAAGGTGGATCACTCGGATTACATTCACCTGCTTGAAGAGGTGGAAAAGGTAAAGGGCGTCAAAAAGGTGTTTATACGAAGCGGTATCCGTTTCGATTACGTTCTGGCAGATAAAAACGATGCATTTTTCAAAAAACTGGTCAGAGATCACGTAAGCGGTCAATTAAAGGTTGCCCCCGAACATTGCGTGGATAACGTGCTTCATTATATGGGCAAGCCCGGTATCGAAACCTACAACCGCTTTAAAAAGAAGTTTTATTCCATAACCCGGTCTATGGGCAAGGAGCAGTACCTCGTTCCTTATCTTATGTCTTCCCATCCGGGAAGCAGGTTAGAGGACGCTCTGGAATTGGCTCTTTATCTAAAGGAAAACAATATAAACCCCGAGCAGGTGCAGGATTTTTATCCCACACCGGGCACTGCGTCTACCTGTATGTTCTATACGGGTATAGATCCTTTTACGGGCAAAAGCGTGTACGTTCCCCGTTCATACGAGGAAAAACAGCTTCAGCGCGCACTACTCCAGGCGTACCGTCCCGAGAATGCGCCTATGGTCAAAAAAGCGCTGTATAAATTGGGCAGGGAAGACCTCATTCCCGCGCTTCTTCCTTTCCGTAAAAAGGCTGTGGGCACCCAAAAACAAAATAAAAATAAACCCAAAAATCACCAAAAAACAAAAACAAATGATAAACGCAGAAGAAAGTAATTTCTTCTGCGTTTTCCTTATTTATCAAGACATATAAAAACGGGTTTTGCGCATAATTGTTTCGAGGGCGTTTTTAATCATTCATCTTAAAAAAATTAAAAGGTGATGCTATGAAAAGGATTTATCGTTTTACCGCCTTTATCCTTTGTGCTTGTGTCTGTGTGGGTATGCTTTCGGGCTTGTCGGCTTCGGCTTCAAGACAAAAGCTTATTCCCGGCGGAATGAATTTCGGAGTAAAATTCTTCACGGATGGGCTTTTGGTAGTGGGCACGGCAGACGTAACAACTCCCGCAGGCTTGTGCTCCCCTGCAAAGGATAGCGGTATAAAAGTAAAGGAAACAATTATTTCGGCAGACGGCAAAAAGCTTTTAACCTCGGAGGAGCTTGTAAGCACCGTCGATCAAAGCAAGGGCAAGGAAATGGTGCTCACCGTCAGAGATCAGGACGGGAACGAGCGTCAGGTCAAGGTAACGCCGGTGTTAAGCTCGGAAACCGGCAAATGGTGTATCGGCGTGTGGGTGCGTGATTCCACCGCAGGTATCGGCACCGTAACTTATATAAACGGCTTTACGGGTGAATTCGGCGGCTTGGGACACGGCATCTGCGATGTGGATACGGGATCACTTATGCCCGTGGGCAAGGCGTACGTGGTGGATGTGAACATCACCGCCATAGACAAAGGCGATACCCGCACTCCCGGTGAATTAAAGGGTAATTTTGGCAAAGATGTAAGGGGCGAGATATTCAAAAACACCCATACGGGAGTTTACGGTGTGTTTTCCACCCTGCCCGCATCTCTCCGCCAGCCAATGGAGATAGCCAAAAAGAAGGAGGTTACCGAGGGTAAAGCCACCGTGCTATGCCAGATAAACGGTAAGGTAGGGGAATACGATATAGAAATAGTAAAGGTATACAAAGATTCGGGGGATACCAAAAATTTTCTTATCCGTGTTACCGACCCTGCTCTTCTTGAAGCCACCGGCGGTATCGTTCAGGGTATGTCGGGCTCACCCATTATCCAGAACGGCAGGCTTGCCGGCGCAGTAACCCACGTGCTTGTCAACGACCACACCAAAGGCTACGGAATATTTATAGAAAATATGCTTGATACCAAGTAAACACAATCACCCCGCGTAATTTGCGCGGGGTGATTTGTTGCTTTTATTCGTTTTCCAATATCCACTCAAGGAGCTCTTCGTATTTCATTTCTCCTGCGGCAACCGCAAGACCCACACGGGCAACTTCGTCGATTGAGGGGCGTAGTTTTATGCCGTTGGTTTCGAGAAAAGCTAAAAGCACGTACATTCCAATACGTTTGTTGCCGTCAACAAATGCGTGGTTGGATATAAGGGCATAGCCCAAACGAGCGCCTTTTTCCTGCTTTGTGGGATACAATTCTTTTCCACCAAAGGATGCAAATGCAGATTCGAGGGCGCTGTCTAAAAGTGCAATATCACGCACATCAGGATCGCCGCCGGTTTCTTCGGTAATAAGCTTGTGTAAGAGCAATACTTTTTCATTGTCGAATTTGATCATTTTGCAAGCTCCTCAAAAGCAGGACGGTAAAGCTTGAGAATACGAGCCGCTACAAAATCTATTTTTTCATCGTCTGTCATTTCAATAGTGGTGTCGTTTTCCAAGTCAATAAGCTTGTATTTAGGTTTATTGTTTTTAAAAATATAAAGTTCGCCGTGCTTTTCCGCCATTCTTGCCACGCGGGAAAAGTTCTGGTTCGCTTCGGAAATGGAAACAATTTGCTTCGTCTTAATATTCATTTTCAAACCTCCTTAATGAATACAGTAATATTATACACAAATTTTAGGATATTGTCAACCTAAAATGTGTCTATTATATTAAATTTTGTTTAAACCTATTGTTGACAAGGAGTTTATATTGGTTTATACTTAATGTAAAAAATTACGGAGGAATTGATTGTGAAAAAAGCACTTGCCTTTTTATTGGTTTTCTCTTTTGTTTTGCTGTGCGGCTGCGGTTCGGATCTGGGAATGAGCGAAGAAGCGGCTGAAGAAATTTACCAAAACGCGCTTGTCTGTATCGAGGAAGGTCAGTACAAAGAAGCGTATATCTTGTTCCTGCAAATACAGACCTACAAGGACGTTTACGATCAGTTGGATGAGTTTGTGGTTTTGCCGAGATTTATAACCACCACAACCTACTACGATGATCCGCCGACCACCACTTCTTTGCAAAAAGAGTTTGACGAAATGGGTAACACTGTCTACATAACGTCTACAACCGACGGCTTGAATTATAATAAACACACTTCTGAATACGAATACGATTCCAACGGCAGGTGTGTGCAAGCCGGTGATACCACGTATGAATATGACCAAAACGGAAATCTTGTTAAAAGCATTCAGGGCGAATACTTTACTACATATTCCTATGATGAAAACGGATATTTGATCGAAGAGGTTTCCGGCGTTGTAACCAGAACCTACGAATATGATAAAAACGGCAATCGCACAAAAGAAACACACGTAAATTCAAATAACGGTGCCACCCGCGAAGCGGAGTATTCCTATGATAAGTACGGCCGCCTTTCCGAATACGTTGAAACATATTCCGAACCTTTTTCTTCTGATGGTGCAACCAAGATAACACTGACCTTTGAGTATGACAAAAGAGGATTTCTTACTTCCAGAACAATAAAAAGAAACGTATTGGGCTCGGAAGTGATAAAAAACATCTATGGCTATGACGAAGACGGCTTTTTGAGAATGCGGGTACGGACCGACAAAAAAGGCAAAGAAAAATATGAGGAGATCCAGTACGACGGTTACGAGGTGTTTTACGATCCTACGGGCTATCTTGAAGGTGTCAACGAGCTTATATATTAAAATTAAACCACGGCGTTTTTGCCGTGGTTTTTGTTATCTACCGGTTATATTACCTTTATCGCCGCGGTGAGAGCGGTAATTATTTGCTCAAGGGAAAGGGACGGGTGTTTATCGCCTGCCTGCTCGGGAAGAAAGGGCACGTGGATAAAGCCGATCTTTTTGTCCGTGCCGTTAAAGCGGTGAAGCAGGGAATACAGCAGATCGTTGCACACAAACGCCCCTGCGGAATAGGATTTAGAGCAAGGCACGCCCGCTTGGTTTACCGCTTCAACTATATCATCCACAGGCAGGGTGGAAAAATACGCGGCGGGTGCGTTTTTAATTACAGGCTGATTTTTCGGCATAGCTCCGTCATTATCGGGGATACGGGCGTCCCGCAGGTTTATTCCGATCACCTCGGGAGTAACACCCTTTCTGCCGCCTGCCTGACCGACACAGATTATCACGTCCGCATCCGATTCCTCGGCTTTGGCGATCACCGTTTTACTTGCTTTTTCAAAGGAGGTGGGCACGCACAGCTTTATAATATTGTATTCCCCGATCCTTTCGGGCAGTCTTTTTACTGCCTCAAAGGAGGGGTTTATTTTTTCTCCCCCAAAAGGGTCAAATCCGGTTATCAAAAGTGTTTTTTCTGCCAAAGCGTTTTTTCCTCCCCACGTATTTACGGTTAAATCATATTCCCATGCCACGCTTTTGTCAATAGTTTTACATAATTAAATCCCGCTTTTTGTCGCAAAAGATAAGTCTTTGTTGGCAAATGTCGTAAAAAGTTGGCAAAAAGATGAATAAATTGGCAAAAAACTATTGCCAAAAATTGCCAAATGTGTTATAATTCTGCCAAACGGAAAACATAATGCATTTTTTGAAAGGATGTAACGGCAATGGAAAAACAGCAGACAAGAGCAAGAGTATTTATAGCGGACGGTTCGGCGGAGTTTCGCGCCCAGTGCGTACAGCATCTCCGTCCCCGAGGCGTGGAAATAGTAGGTGAGGCATCGGACGGAAGGGAGGCGTTCACCCGAATATGCAGAAGCAAGCCCAACGTGGTAATAAGCGAGCTGTATCTGGGTATGCTTGACGGCGCGGGGCTTATAAAAGAGTGCAGAAAACAGCTTGGGGATAATTCTCCCGCTTTTATAATGATGTCGGCGTTTAATTCGGAGGAGCTTTTTGAGGAGTGCTGTGAAGCGGGCGCTTCTTATTGTATGATCAAGCCGCCGGATTACACTACTCTTGCAGAGCGTGTGGTGCGGCTTTCGGATAAATCCCGCAGACTCCGCGTGCGCAGAGAAAACGATGAAACCGACCTTGAGGCACAGGTTACCAAAATAATACATCAAATCGGCGTTCCCGCACATATTAAGGGATACCAGTATCTCCGCACGGCTATAATAATGACTATAAACGATAACGACATAATCAACTCTGTAACAAAAGTATTGTATCCTTCGGTGGCAAAGAAATACGGCACCACATCCTCCCGCGTGGAAAGAGCTATCCGCCATGCTATCGAGGTGGCGTGGGACAGAGGGGATCTGGAGGTGCTCAATTCCTTCTTCGGCTATACCGTGCAAAATTCCAGAGGCAAGCCTACCAATTCGGAATTTATCGCCATGATCGCCGATAACCTGCGCCTTAAAAACAAGGCTTTAACGGTATAGAAAATTTTTTATATTTTTGTGTTTTTCCTATTGACATTTGCGGAAATTATGATATACTAATAACAGTAATCATTCCTATTTTTGAAAGGAGGCGCAAATGTCAAAGCAAAGAGAAGCAATACTTTCCGCCGTGCGTGAAAGCTGCTGCCATCCGGATGCGGATATGATATGCGCAAGAGTAAAAGAGGATATACCTCACGTATCTCTGGGCACAATATACCGCAATTTGGGCAGGCTGGCAGAGGAAGGGTTAATACGCAGGATCGCGGTTCCCTTCGCGGCAGACAGATTTGATAAGACGCTTACACCTCACGGACACGCAGTTTGTCCTGTATGCGGAAATGTGAGCGACCTGTCCCAAGAGGTTTCGTGTGCATTGGAGCAGGCTTTGGGAGAATGCGTATCCTATGAGCTTACCGTGCGCAGGGAATGTGAAGAATGTAAAAAAACAAAAAATATACAGTTTAAAAATTAAGGAGAAACACAATGAACATTAAAGGAACCAAAACCGAGCAGAATCTTATGACCGCTTTCGCAGGCGAATCTCAGGCAAGAAACAAATATACCTATTTCGCATCCGTAGCACGCAAGGAAGGCTACGTTCAGATCGCAAATATTTTTGAAGAAACCGCAAACAACGAAAAAGAACACGCAAAGATGTGGTTCAAGCTTCTCGGCGGTATCGGCAACACCGAAGCAAACCTTGAGGCCGCTGCTGAAGGCGAAAACTACGAGTGGACCGATATGTACGATACCTTCGCAAAGGAAGCTCGTGAAGAAGGCTTTGAAGCTATCGCAAGACTTTTCGAGGGCGTAGCAGCTATCGAAAAGGAACACGAGGAAAGATACAGAAAGCTTCTTGCAAACTGCAAGGAAGGTCTTGTATTCAGCAAGGAAGGCGACACTATCTGGGAATGTCTTAACTGCGGTCACGTAGTTGTTGGCAAGAAGGCTCCCAACGTATGCCCCGTATGTGCACATCCTCAGGCATACTTCGCAGAGAAGAAAGTTAACTACTAATTTTAAAAGATACACTTAAAAGTAATTTTCATAAAAACTCCTTTAAATACGGAGGGCGTGTAAAAGCGCTCTCCGTGTTTTTGTCGTTGGTGTGATTAGCGTTTTTACGTTCTGAGCTATTTAGCCATCGCTTTGGTATCGAGAATTTTATTGACATTATTTTACATATATGCTATACTCTGCATAAATCGTTGCGCACGCAACTAATTTTTTAAAAGAGGTATATTTATGGCATCAACAATGCGTTATATAAATATCATAAGCCGCTGCGGTATGATGTACCGTGCAGACCGTCTTGAGGGGACAGAGCTGGGAGCGTGTCATTTTCCGTATATACTCACACTTTGCAGAAATCCCGGTGTTACCCAAGAGGCGCTTTGCAAAATGGTATATATAAATAAAAGCAACGTAACACGGGCTCTTTCCTATCTTGAATCCCACGGGTACGTCCGCAGGGAACAAAGCGAAACCGACAAAAGAGTTTTGCTTGTGTACCCTACGGATAAGGCGCAGGAGGAACTGCCCCGCATACGCAGTATTCTGAAGGATTGGAACGAATACATCACCGCTGATATAAACGAAGAGGAAGCCGCCGTGTTCATGTCGGTATTGCAAAAGATCGCTAAAAGAGCCGCATCTTACGGCGAGCTTTCGGACACGGCAGGGGAGGGAGAACGGCTTTGAAGAAAATACTATTATACCTTAAGCCATACGGCGGGCGGATGACCGTGTCTTTCTCCGTAAAGATACTCGCCACTATGGCTGAATTGGCGTTACCGTATATTTTAAGCTATATTATCGACTATATTATCCGCCCTCTTGAAGGACAGACCGACGTAAACGTAAACGCCGTTATAAAATGCATAGTTTTGTGGTCGGCGTTTATGATGCTTTGCGCCGCCTTGGCGGTGGTGGGCAACATTACCGCAAACAGAATGGCGGCAAAGGTTTCCAAATCCGTAGCAGGAGAGATAAGAAGCGATCTTTTCAGACGCACTATGTCACTTTCTCCCGCCCAGACAGATAGCTTTACCGTAGCATCTCTTGAAAGCCGCCTTACCACGGATACCTATAATATCCATCACTTTATGAACGTGGTACAGCGTATGGGAATACGCGCTCCCATAATGCTTATTGGCGGACTTATTATTACCGCTACTCTTGATCCCGTGCTTACGGGAGTAATGGCGTGCGTGCTTCCTTTTATATTTATTACCGTTTACGGCATCTCCCGCAAGGGTCTTCCCATGTTCCGTGAAACCCAGAAGGCGGTGGACGGAATGGTAAAGGTAGTCCGTGAGGACGCTCAGGGAATCCGTGTTATAAAAGCCCTTTCCAGAAAAGAATATGAAACCCGCCGTTACGATACCGCCAACCGCAACCTTGCCGCAAAGGAGAAAAGGGCGAATATCACCATGGCGGCATCCAACCCCGTAATGACCTTTTTTATGAATTTAGGTCTTACCGCCGTGGTATTCGTCGGCGCTTTCCGTGTAAACGCCGACCTTACCGAGCCGGGCAAAATAGTTGCGTTTATCCAGTATTTCACCCTTATCTCTATGGCAATGCTGGCAATTTCCCGCCTTTTCGTTATCTTTTCAAAGGCTTCCGCATCCGCAGGCAGAGTTGCGGAGGTGCTGGATACTCCTTATGACCTGCAGGTATGCTCCGAAACCGACTATCCTCCAAAAAATGACGGCAGCTTTATTCGCTTTGATAAGGTTTCCTTTGCATATAACAACACTAAAAACGTGCTTCACGATATTTCCTTCACCCTTGAAAAAGGGCAGTCGCTGGGTATTATCGGCGCGACGGGAAGCGGAAAGACAACCATTCTCGCTTTGCTTATGCGCCTTTACGATGCCACCGAGGGGGACGTGTATATAGACGGCAAGAATATCCGCACCATCCCTGCGGACAAGCTGCACACAATGTTCGGCGCGGCTATGCAAAACGATTTTATCTTTGCAGGTAAAATAAACGAGAACATAAAGTTTTACCGCGATATTTCCGATGAGGAAATGCGCTCCGCCGCCGCAACCGCCCAGGCAGACGGGTTTATAACCGGATTTGACGAGGGCTACGAGCGTGAGCTTACCTCAAAGGGAAACAACCTTTCCGGCGGACAAAAGCAAAGAACTCTTATTACCCGCGCCGTTGCGGGAAACCCCGAGATATTGGTGCTGGACGATTCCTCCTCCGCTTTGGATTACCGTACCGATTCCGCCTTGCGCAAGGCGCTTAAGACGGACACCGCAGGCAGTACCACCGTCATCGTGGCACAGCGTGTAAGCTCGGTTATGAGTTGCGATAAGATAATCGTCCTTTCCGAGGGCAGAATAAGCGCGGTAGGCACTCATGAACAGCTTTTGGAAATGAGCGAGGAATACCGTGATATAAGCAATTCGCAGATGGGAGGTGCCGTCCTTGACTAAAAAAACATCTTTAAAGGGCAAAAAAGCGGCACTTTTGCGTTTGGGAAGCTATCTTTTCCGCCACAAGCTATACGTTGTAACGGCGTTTGCTTTAATGCTTGCTTCAAACCTTCTCGCCCTGCTGGGGCCTTCCCTTTCCGCCAAAGCCATAAACGCCATAAACCTCGGCGTGGGCAAGGTGGATATGGATGTGGTTACCACAAACGTTATCTTTATGGTTATCGTTTACGCCGCTTCTGCACTTTTGTCCTTCCTCCTTGCGGCGCTGCTTGTAAAATTGGGACAAAAAATAACCTATACCCTGCGTAAAGAGGTGTTCGACCACCTGCTCACCCTGCCTGCGGGATATTTCGATACCCACCAGACGGGTGATATTGTAAGCCACATTTCCTATGATATAGATACCGTAAACGCATCTCTTTCCCACGATCTGTTGCAGATATGCGCCTCCGTGGTTACGGTGGTGGGATCTTTGGGATAT
>CAZAJX010000036.1:0-16779 GCA_964485815.1 uncultured Oscillospiraceae bacterium | reverse complement strand
GGTCCGTTCCAGATAACGGTCTTTGCGTTCATAACAGCGTTAGCAAACAGCTCTCTGGTTGCGGGACCGATATCCAAGCCCTGCATATCCTCGGGAATTGCATCGGAAGAAACGGTTACGGTTTCGATCTCTGCATCGATAGGATCGGGGAAGGATTTAGCGCAAACGGTGTCAACAGGGAGGAGAAGCTTTACGCCCTTTTCCTCTGCCTTTTTCATCATTTCTACGCAGTAATCAAGCTTGCTTTCGTCCAGCAGGGATTTACCGATACCCTTGCCCTGAGCCTTAAGGAAGGTATATGCCATACCGCCGCCGATGATGAGGGTATCAACCTTCTCGAGCAGGTTGTTTATAACGTTAAGCTTATCGGAAACCTTTGCGCCGCCGAGAATAGCAACCAAGGGTCTGTCGGGATCGGCAAGAGCCTTACCCATAATGGTGATCTCTTTATTGATAAGGTATCCGCAAACTGCAGGGAGGTAATCAGCTACGCCTGCGGTGGAAGCGTGTGCTCTGTGTGCGGTACCGAATGCATCGTTAACATAGATATCTGCCAGATCAGCTAACTTCTTGGCAAATTCGGGGTTGTTCTTTTCCTCTTCTGCGTGGAAACGAACGTTCTCAAGCAGCATGCACTCGCCGGACTTGAGAGCTGCAGCCTTTGCGTTGGCATCTTCGCCTACAACGTCGCTTGCGAGAGCAACTTCTAGCCCTAAGCACTCGGAAAGGCGCTTAGCAATGGGAGCGAGGGTATACTTCATATTGAATTCGCCCTTGGGTCTGCCAAGGTGAGAGCAAAGAATTACAGCCGCGCCGTTTGCAAGGAGATACTTGATAGTGGGAAGCGCACCCTGGATACGGTTATCGTCGGTAATAACGCCGTCCTTAAGGGGTACGTTGAAATCACAGCGAACGAGGACCTTTTTGCCCTGAACGCTGATATCCTCTACGGATTTCTTATTTACGTTGGTCATTTTATTCACCTCATAAATTTATTTCTTTTCAATTAATTATCTTACCATATTATGCCGATAAATGCAATAGTTATTTGAACTTTTCGACTGTTTGTTCCATTTGCTGATCCTGCCAGCGGATGTAGGTGCCCAGATCAATATTGTCCGTCACCGATGTGGCGATCAGTTCTCTGCCCACGCTGTTTATATTATATACGGACGAATAAAGCTCGGTAAGAGGATAATGCGTTGTGTTGAACACCTCATACATCATCACGGTGTTGGCGTTGTCCGAGGAATTGTGGGTGATATAGTACCGTAAAATAGTGGGCTCGATCTCGGTGGAGGAAAGTATCCAGGCGGAAAGCACCAGTCCCGCGCTGTAGCTGTCATCGTTGGCGGAGGGAACTGCGATACACATTGCCTCCGTAACGGGAGAATAATAGTTTTCCTGCTCTGCGCTTGTTTTGGGCATGGGGAGTATCTCCCAATCAAAGCCCTCTATGGCGTTTTCACCGAGGAATTTATTGAAATAGGTCACGCAAAACAGAACTCTGCCGTCAAGAAATGCTTTTTCGCCGTCAACGGAATCGGAATCCGTAAGCTTAGTACTGCTGTCAAACAGCTTTTTGGCTGCGGCGGTGGCTTCTTTGCCCAATTCGTAATCAAATTCCGCCTTTAAGGGTTTGCCCATGGTTGTGCCGAAGTAATCTATGCCCGAACCGTTCCAGAAGGCGTTTATAAGGCTCTTTGAGTCCAGACCGAGGGCGGTATAACCGAAAATATCGGTTTCCACGTCACCCGTGGGCTTTCCCGCCACGGTGGAAACGGCGTTTATATATTCCATCATCTTGTCTACCGTCCAGTTGCCTTCGTCCACGGCAAAGGCGGGATCCCGCATACCCTTGGATTCTATAAGGTCGCGGTTGGCATAAATAACAATAGAGTTTTGCTGTGCGTGGTTAAAAGGGGCGGTAAGCATAAACAGAGAGTTGTTTATAGTCTGCTGTTCCGCTTCGCCGTCCAGAGCCCGTGTTGCCTCGGAAAAATACGGCAGGGACCACATATTTGCCAGCTTTCCGTTAACCGCCAGCGTTGATGCGGTCTTGGAGGGCATAAAGACGATATCGGGGCAGTTTTCGCCGCTGTTCAGAGCAGACTTGATCTCCGCTTCCGTCTTTTTAACTATAACTATCTTTGTATCGAATTTGTTTTCGATGGCGTCTATGCGCTCCTGCATTATTTTCTTTAACGCCGTGTCGTAGGCGTAGGCGGGGTCTGCCACGGCGGGGTCTGTTGTCCAGATGACCGTTTCCGCGCCGCCGAACTGCCCGTCGGGCAAAACGGAAAGGGGGTCTTCGGGCAGAGGAACATTTTCCTCCGTTTGGGAAACCTCCTCGGAAACCTCGCTTTGGGAAATTTCTTCTCCGCCTCCGCAGGATACCAGCAACAGGCAGGATAAAAGTATGGCTAAAAGTTTTTTCATATGATCTCCATGGAATGTTTCACGTGAAACAAAGGTAATGAGGAATGAGGAACGCGACGCGATGCATAGCATCGCTAAATGAGGAATTTTGGAAGATTTTTGTTCGCAGAACAAAAATCACCCATAATTCATCATTTCTCATTTATCATTCATCATTGTTTGCGCATCGCGCAAACGTTGTTTCACGTGAAACATTGTTTATTACCTATATAATATATTATAGTTGGTTCATAGTCAATGACAAAAATGTAAATTAACCCCACGAAGTCTGTGACTTATTGGGGACCACGAAACAAAAAGCCTTCTCGTTATGAGAAGGCTTTGGTTTATGTTTTGATTATTCGGAAACTGCGTCGGAAGCTTCCTGCTCGGTTTCGGAAACGTCGTCGGATTCGTCAACAACAGAAGTATCGGAAACTTCGGTACCGGAAGTTTCGTTCTCGGAGGTTTCGTCTGCGGGCTCGTACTGAGCAAAGAAGAGGGCCAGAACGGAAACTGCGAAAACGATGCAAGCAGTGATAGTGAGCTTGTTTATAAGACCTTCCTTGGAAGAAGACTTGTTGCGGTCATAATAAGAGCCGCCGTTGCCGCCGGTAATAACGCCGGACATGCCTTTTTTGCCATCGTTGAAAAATGCAACGAGAACTACTACTGCGATAGCAGCAGCAAGGGAAATACCGCCGAGAATCCATGTAAGTGCGTTCATATCTATAATTCCTCCGAAAAGCCGTGAATTTATGGCTTGTTTTTTACTTTTTTCTTTTTACCCGTCTTGAACGCGGTGCGCAAGCGGGCACTTTGGTATCATAGCACAATCCCTTGGATTATGCAATAGTTATGTAAAAAGTTAATAAAATGTTCACAATTTATTAATATATACCTTTATTCCTTTTTCTCTCTGCGGGCTTTAAGCTCTTTGAGTTTTTGCTCGTTTTTGGTGTCGGTAACGTCTTTTTTAACCTTTTTTACCACTCTTACGGCAAACGCCGCCAGACAGTAGAGTACGTAAAGTCCGATCAAAACGCCCACAACGGTAAGAACCGTCTTTGCGGTGCTGCTGAACAGCATACTTTCCACGGTTTCAAAGAATTTTATTACTGTGTCGGTATCCACGTTGTCCGCCGCCAAAAGAGGGGTGGAGCCGATCACCGTGCCGTTAAGTATAAATTCTGCCATTCCCAATGTTTCTCCTTTCGTGACGGGTGCCTTTATCGCATATTGCGATTTACCGTTTTTATCGGTTACGGTATACACCCTTTCCGTATCGTAGGTGATTTTTACTTCCAGTCCGGACAGGTCATCTTCAATTCTGCCGATAGTCTGTATTTTGTTTTTCGTGCAGACTACAAGGTGGTCGGTATTTTTGCCCTGCTCCAAAAGAATTTCGTCAACCGCATCTCCCTCAAGGCAGATGTTTATGTATGAAAACCTGCTTTTTGCCCATTCTACCAAGGTTTTTACGTCTGTATACGGGTTTTTTCCTTCGTCGAAATACCGCACGCCTTCTTCATCGTAAAGATACATGCATCCGTCGAGCACTACTACAATATATGTAAGAGGACCGTCCTCTACGCTGGTGGCGATACAGTAGTTTCCGCTGGCAAAGGCTTGCCCCGCAAAAAATCCTCTTGCGCCGCGCAGGTAGTTGCCGGGCATAATACGCTCGGAAAGCAGGTAGTTTCTGGAGTGAATGGTGCTTCCCTGCAAAACGTAATATCCTGCGGCGGAGGAAATGAACAGATCGTATCTGTTATAAAACTGTGCGCAGATAAGGGCTACGTCCCGCGCCGTGGTGGTGTTGCCCATATCCCCTCTGCCGAGAGGCTCTTTGTAGCGTGTGTCGGAACAGCCGATGCTTTCGGCATATTCTGTCATTTTCTCGGCAAAATCATCGTAAGACACACCCGTTTCCTCGCAGTATGCGTGGATAAGAGGATTGACCGCATCGTTCGCCCATGAAACGCAGGCGGCTTTTATAAGCTCCTCGATCTTAAAGCTGTTGCCCGCCTTAATGCCGATCATCGGTGTGGCGGGGTTGGTAGCGGCGCCGATGTTTTTGAGATGCTCTGCCTTTACGGTTATCACGTTATCAAGGCGGGTGGAAAACTCATCGTAAATAAGTATCAGCGCCGTCATCTTCGCGCTG
Organism: uncultured Oscillospiraceae bacterium; assembly: GCA_964485815.1. Taxonomy (GTDB): domain Bacteria; phylum Bacillota; class Clostridia; order Oscillospirales; family CAG-382; genus SFLA01. The sequence continues at coordinate 12,194 of CAZAJX010000036.1, read as the reverse complement.
GTCGCCGCCTCGGTGCGGGAATCTCCCTTGTGATCGTAAACAAATGTGCCCGTCTGAGGGTTGTATATTACCGCCTTTGAGCTCGGGTAAACAGCGGGCTCGCCGCTTTCGGGAGCGATTATATCGGATACTTCACCGCTTTCCTCCCCAAACACGGAAAAAGAGCAAAACAGCATAGCGCATATTAAAAATAAACAAAGAAATAGTTTTTTCAAGGTGTTTGCTTCCTTATAGTTATATATGTTCATTATACAAAACCCAAGAGGAAATGTCAATATACAAAAGATTACATAAGAAAACACCTTCGGCATTTGATCAACCGAAGGTGTAAGGCTTTATTCAATTACATCTTCCACGCCAAACAGAGATAAAAGCTCTATAATTCGGTCGCGGGTGGAAAGGGCATCGTTTTCGGGAGAGGATTCATCGGGAATGATATTTGAATACATATAGTTACCGAAATCAAAATCATCGGGGTTGCCGAAATAGCCCATATAATATTTGTTTTTATTTGGGTTTTCTTCCTTTCCGTCGGTCACCAGAAGCTCGGTCTTATCGTGGGCACGTAAAACACCGCGGTATCTTGCGTGGAATGCGGTTACGTTAAAATCCGCAATAACCTTGGCAGTAAAGGGCTGTTCCCCAAACACGGTGTTATAAAAATTCTCTGCCGTGCCAAAATCAGTTTCCAGCACCAAAACCAAGGAATTATCCAAAATACCGCCGTCATAGGAGATAAGCACCAGAGTTTCCCTGCCGCTTTCATCAAAAGCGAGGAAGTACATCACGCAAGGCTCTTTGGTGGAAAAAGACAAGGTAATATCTGTGTTTTTAATGTTTCGTTCGTCCTGCAGAACACTGTCTGCGGGAGGAAGCGCGCCGGGGACGGGCTCGCCCGACTGCTCGGTTTGGGAGGGGACGTTGCCACCCTCAAAGTTGCTTTCCGTAAGGAAGCGGTAAATGCTGTATTCGGGGCAAACCCAATCCTTTTTTACCCCGCCGTCTTCGGCGAAATAATCTATGGTGGGAAGGATAATTGAATTTTCGTTTACGCTTTCTTCGAGCAAAGACGTGTCCGAAACGCCGCTGCCTATAACGGGCGGCTTTGCGGGACCGCTTGCCTGACAAGCGCAAAAGGACAAAGTAAACGCAAAGATCAATAATAAAATAACTGTTCTTTTCATAAAAGCACTCCTTTTTAATAGGGGTTCGGCTCTCTTAAGCCTTCATTATATATACCGTCAAAAAAACCGTTTGGTTTCAAAAAACACAAAATTTTTAAAAATTATTTTCCATAACCATATTACCACGCCGTTTTCGCCATTGTAATTATGCAAAACGCAGAATAAACGGGGCTGTTTTTGTGCAGGGGAAACAAAGTGTATTTTTGCGCCTGTAAAAATTTGACAAATCAGCCTTTTCGTGATATACTGTTGTCAAAAGAACAAATGTTCGGAAAGGAACGCGATGAGGATAATAAATATTAAAGCGAAAAAAGACGGAATGGAAGCGGACACTCTCTTTGCGGGGCTCTGCGGTGATGACGGGCAGACCTGCCTTGCGGTTTTTCTTGATGATAGCTTGATAGGAAACTACCGATATTATCTGCGTTTTTGCACGGAGGAGCAGAGAAAACGCGGGGGAATGTCCGTAACGTGCGCCCTTGATTGCAGGGACGGGCTTATACTCTACCGCCTGCCTTTAGCCCTTACGAAGGCAGGGAAGCTGGGTATACAGCTTGTGGTAACCGATGAAAACCGCCCCGTGTTTTCCCCCGTTTTAAAGGGAAGGCTTCGCATACTGTGCCCCCTTGAAGGAAAAGCAGAGGCGCAGGAAAAAGGGCTTGTAAGCTTTAAGGACATTAACGAATACGCATGGCGCAGAGCGGAACTGCCGTTTTGAATGAGGAATGAGGAATGCGACGCGACGCTCCGCATCGCTAAATGAGGAATTTCGGAAGCTTTTTGCACAGTTGTGCAAAAAGCAACCATCCCGGGGTTCCCCAAAAACGCTATGCGTTTTTGGGGTGGGTCATTCATCATTTATCATTCCGCATTCCTCATTAAAAAACAAACTCGCTCCCACAAAAGAAAGGAAATATTATTATGGATAAAAACTTATTCTGCGAAACCCTCTGGGACGTAGCAGAGGAATACAACACGGTATATATGAAAGGAGTTTTCGGCGCTCCCGTAACGGAAGGGCTTATTTCCGCAAAGGCAAAGCAATATCCCAAGTGGTACACCAAAGAAAAGCAGGAGTTTTTCCGCACCCTTATCGGCAAAAATTACTTCGGTTTCGATTGCGTGTGTCTGGTAAAAGGCATAATCTGGGGCTGGCAGGGAAGAGGCAGTGCTGTCTACGGCGGCGCTTTGTACGCTTCCAACGGGCTTGAGGATATCAGCGTGGAGGGAATGCAAAGTATCTGCAACGTGACAAAAGACTTTTCCTCTATCGAAAAGGGTGAAATTCTCTTTATGCCGGGCCACGTGGGAGTTTATCTGGGCGGCGGGCTGGCGTGCGAATGTACTCCTATATGGGAAAACGGCGTACAGATAACGGGTGTAAAAAACGTAGGCGCCCCTGCAGGCTATAATTCCCGCACTTGGGTGTGCCACGGAAAGCTGCCCCAGATCGAGTACGGGGAATCGGATATCCTCGGCGACGTGGACGGGGACGGATTTATAACCGCCAACGATTATAACTTGGCGCGTAACGCGGTGCTTGGCAAGATAACCCTCACACCCGCCCAGATAAAAAGAGGGGATATCAACGGCAACGGCAAGGTGGATGCAAGAGATTATCTGCTGATACGCCGTATGTTTTTAGGCACCTACAAAGCGTAAACGAACATTTGTTCTAAAAGAAGAGAAATATGGTAGGGAAGAGGTTTCCCGATGGTAAAAGAGGGTTTTTCTTTTACTATGAGTTTTAATTTCGGAGGAAAACAGGCAGAAATTGACATACGCAAAGGAACTGTTACAAAGATACGCCGCAAACAAGGCGGCGCAGGAAAACTATAAATACGAACTGGAGATGATAAACAGCAGGCTTTATTCGGGCGGAAGCGAAAAAACGGTAATAGATATGATCGATGCAAAGGACCGTCTTATATCCCGTACCAACAAAGCCCTGCGGGAAATAAAGCAGACCGAGGCGGCTCTGCGTGTCCTTACGCCATACCAAAAGGATCTGCTCACCGCCTTTTATATCGCCCGTGCCCACTCCTGCGCGGAAAATCTGGCAGAAAGATATAACGTGGAAAGGAGCACCGTTTATCGGGATAAGGATAAAGCACTGAAAATGTTCGCTTCAGCCCTCGCCGCCGCAGAAAAATGCAAAGCAGAACTGTTTTAAATCGACCAGCAAATAACAAAAAACGGGCGCACAGCCCGTTTTTTGTTATTTTTTGTCTTTGAATATCCAGAATTTTTGCAGAAAATAGGATACGACGAAGAAGGCGATATCCACGGGGACGCGGACGACGATAGGGGTAAGCACTTCGCCGATATCGATAACGGTTGAAAGAAAGTGGGTGGCTTCCGCAGATGCGATCATTAACGCAAGCTGAAGCACGAAAAACTTTATTACAGCCGATGTAACGTTTTCGTTTTTGCCGAAAACAAGCTGGCGGTTAATAATGAAGTTGGGCACGCAGATTATAAGACGGGCTATGTAGTAAAGCGCCCGCACTGCCGCATCGTCCACCCAGATAAGCACCAGCAGATCGTACAGCAAAAACTCCGCAAGCCACGCAAGGAATGAGGAAAGGGAGAATTTTAATATTTGCAATAGACGTTTCATAGAATCTCCCTTTGGAAATGAGGAATGAGAAATGAGGAATGAGAAATTGCGGAAGATTTTTGCCGAGCGGCAAAAATCAACCATCTCGGGGTTCCCCACAAATCCTGCGGTTTTGTGGGGTGGGTTCCTCATTCCTCATTTAAAACTTAAGTCTTTCCGCGATGTAACCCTTAACCTCACCGATGGGCATTCTCACGCTTTCCATAGTATCACGGTCGCGGACGGTCACGCAGCCGTCCTCAACGGATTCGAAATCGTATACCACGCAGAAGGGAGTACCGATTTCGTCCTGTCTGCGGTAACGCTTGCCGATACTGCCGGCTTCGTCATATTCGCACATAAAATCGGAGCAAAGGTCATAGTAGATCTCTTTTGCCTGCTCGCCAAGCTTCTTGGAAAGGGGCAGAACCGCACACTTATAGGGTGCGAGAGCAGGATGCAGACGGAGCACGTAGCGGATGTCTTCTTTTCCGTCTTTGGACAGGTCCTCTTCGTCGTAAGCATCAACAAGGAATGCAAGCAGAACTCTGTCTGCGCCCAGGGAAGGCTCAACAACGTAGGGGATATATTTTTCGTTTGTTTCGGGATCAAAATAGGTAAGATCCTCGCCGGAGTGGTTGGAATGTGCCTTAAGGTCGAAATCCGTTCTGGAAGCAACGCCCCACAATTCGCCCCATCCGAAGGGGAACATAAACTCAAAGTCGGTGGTTGCGTTGGAATAGTGAGCCAGCTCCTTGGGATCGTGGTCGCGCATACGGATGTTTTCGGGCTTGATGCCGAGGTTTACCAGCCAGTTGTAGCAATAATCCTTCCAGTATACGAACCATTCAAGCTCGGTACCGGGCTTGCAGAAGAATTCCAATTCCATCTGCTCGAATTCACGGATACGGAAAATAAAGTTACCGGGGGTGATCTCGTTTCTGAAGGACTTACCAACCTGGGCTACGCCGAAGGGAACCTTGCGGCGGGTGGTACGCTGGATGTTTTTGAAGTTTACAAAGATACCCTGCGCCGTTTCGGGACGGAGGTATACCTCTGCCTGATTATCCTCGGTAACACCCTGGAAGGTCTTGAACATCATATTGAACTTGCGGATGGGAGTGAAATCACACTTGCCGCAAGAGCAGGTTACGCCTTTTTCAACGATATATTCGTACATTTCGTCGTTGGTCATACCGTCAACGTGCATTTCGATACCGTTTTCCTTGTTCCACTTTTCGATAAGCTGGTCTGCGCGGTGGCGCATTTTACAGCTCTTGCAGTCGATAAGAGGATCGTTGAAGTTAACAACGTGGCCGGATGCAACCCAGGTTTCTCTGTTCATAAGAATTGCGGAATCCAGCCCCACGTTGTACTTGCTCTCCTGCACGAATTTCTTCATCCAGGCGCGCTTGATGTTGTTTTTGAGCTCTACGCCCAAAGGGCCGTAGTCCCAAGCGTTTGCCAAACCGCCGTATATTTCACTGCCACTGTAAACAAAGCCTCTGTTTTTACAAAAGGCAACTATTTTTTCCATTGTTTTTTCGTTGTTGTTCATATATCTTTCTCCCGAAAATTAGAAGTTTTTATATTCCCGAATATAGTATCACAAAACGGAAATATTGTCAAGACAGAGAGTGAAATGAGGAATTTTGGTAGCTTTTTTGCGCAGAGCGCAAAAAAGGTTTCCATCATTTCTCATTCATCATTTATCATTTCTCATTCATCATTTATCATTCCTCATTCAAAAAAGCTCCGATTTCTCGGAGCTTTTAAAATTATTGCATTTTTGACATCTTTCGCTGAGCGAGTACCAGTTTCGAATACCGTCCGCCGGATTTCATCAGCTCTTCGTGAGTGCCGATCTCCTCCACCGTGCCTTTTTCCAGCACTACAAGCTTTGTGGAGTTTCGCAGGGTGGAAAGACGGTGGGCTATGGCGATGGTAGTGCGGTTTTCGGAAAGAGCCTGCACCGCATCCTGCACCATTTTTTCCGTTTCCGTATCCAGAGAAGCGGTGGCTTCATCAAGGATAAGTATTTTCGGATCCCTCAGCACCGCGCGGGCAATGGCGATACGCTGTTTTTCACCGCCGGAGAGGGACGAACCCCGCTCGCTTATATAGGTGTTGTATCCGTCGGGCAGGCGCATAATGAAATTGTGCGCGTTAGCCAGCTTTGCGGAGTTTATAACCTCCTCCGCCGTACAGCCCGGCTTTGCGTAGGCGATGTTATCGTACACAGTACCGCGGAACAGATAGGTTTCCTGCAGCACCACGCCGATCCGGGAACGGAGGGAATGTTGGGAATAATCCTTAATATCCTTTCCGTCTATGGTAAGTGTGCCTCCAGTAAGATCGTAAAGGCGCATTATGAGGTTGATCATTGTAGATTTACCTACGCCGCTTCGTCCCACAATACCCACCATTTCGCCCTTGTTTATATCCACGGAAACGTCTTTAAGCACGTTTTCATAGGAATTATAGCCGAAATATGCGTTTTTAAAGGATATATTACCCTCGATCTCCGTTTCGATACACTCTTCCTTATCGTATATCTCGGGCTCTTCGTCGATGATCTCGAACACCTTGGACATACTTGTAAATGCTCTTGTAAGACGGCGGGGCATACTCGACATCCAGCGTAAAGGACCGTAGATCATAGAAACGTAGGAAAGCACCAGCGCCATATCGCCAAGACCGATCTCGTTACCCAAAAGCATACTGCCCAGAATATATATGGCGGCGTAATTTCCCAAGGAAAGTGCAAAATCCGCCACGGGCATTGTAAGGTTCCATATAAGCTCGTTGCGGACGGAAACGTCCCTGAACTTGCGCGCCGCTTTCTCAAAACGGTTTTTTTCGTATTCCTCTGCGCCGAATACCTTTACCACGCGTATTCCCGAGAAAATATCGTGAAGCACGGTGCCGCCCTCGGAGTTTGCCTGCCACTGGGCGCCGTAAAGACGGTGGGTATATTTCATAAGCAGGCGGAATACGATAAGCATTACGGGCACGGGCAAAAGAATTACCGCAGCCAGCAGGGGATTCATAACAAACAGTATCACCGTTACGGCAACAAATATTATTACCTGCTGTATAAGGGCGGGGAGATCGTTAACCAGCACGTCACGAAGGACCTGAGTGTCCTCGGTCACACGGTTGATCAGCTCGCCTGCGGTACGGCGGGAAACTCCCGCAAGGGATAATTTCTGTATGGCGTCGTATACCGTTTTGCGCAGGTCGGTAAGAAGCCCCGTGGATGCCTTTACCACAAAGGCGCTTCGGGCTACCGAAAGGAGCGCGCCAAGCAGTCCCGTTCCCGCCATGGCGAGAATAAGGGTGATAAATCCGATAAATACCTTGTTATCGGAGGTGTTGATGCCTTCTGCGGCAATATAATCGTTTATCAGCGTGCGGCTGATATTGGGTGCGATCATAGACACTGCCGATATGGCAAATACCGCCAGCAGGGACAGGGTTATGGGCAGAAGGTAGGGCTTTACGAAGGGTAACAGTCTGCGGAGAAGCGCCGTTTTGTCCACGCAATGGGGGCAGGATACAGACCCGGGGGCAAACCGTCTTCCGCATTTTTCGCAGTATCGCTTTGCGTAAGGGTCGGCAACGCCAATGCCTCTGCCCTCTATAAATGAGGTAAGCCGTTTTGCGGCGGATTGCAGTTCCGCAGAAACGGACATATCCCCTCGGCATATCTCCGTAACACCGTTTTCGGTAGTCGCCTCAATGGCGCAGCAGCCGAAATAGGGGATATAGCGTATCTCCGTGAATTCCGTCATATCATAGACTACATCGCCGTTTTCGCTGTGCAGACAAAGATCGTTTCCCTCTACCGTGCCGATGCCGGATATTCGGTTGTTGTTAAAGTCTAAATTAAATTTGAGTAAGTTCATAAAAATTACCAAAGAAAAATTAAATGAGGAATGATGAATGCGACGCATCGCAAATGCGATGCTAAATGATGAATGACGGTTGATTTTTGCCTATGGCAAAAATCTTCCGTAATTTCTCATTCCTCATTTCTCATTCCTCATTACAAATACAATTCCAGTTTCCTGAAGCTCTTTCTATCAAGCGCTAAATAGTCTTTAATTTCATACCTATTCCCGTCCACGTCGGTGAGGATGAGTCGGTTTCCGCCCACCTTGGCGATATTACGGTAGGTATCGTGCATTGAAAAGGAAAGGTGCCCCATATCGCTGTCGGCTTCCCAATAGGTATAGCCGAATTTTGCCGATACGGTGTGTATTTTTGATATAACGGGGCAAAAATATTTACGTTTCAGTTCAGCCCTTATAATTTTTTGCGCTTCCTCGGGCAGGGCGGAAATATCCTTTATCATTCCGTATTCCTTGCCGTCCTTATCCAAAACGGAAATAAATTTATCCGGCATATCGTAGGGGAACGCTCTGTGCAAAAATACTCTGCCCAGGTCCTGCCAAACGGGGGCGTTATCGTTTTCCCCCTCTTCGGAAAGATCGTCCTTTCCCACGGGGGGAATAAAGGCTTTTAATCCGACCAAACCGCCTGCGGTCAAATAAAACTCCGCATTTTCTGCTGTAAAATATATGGTTTCGGTTATTCCGTTCACGTTTTTCACTCCTCTATACCGATAGTTTTGAGTGCTTCCGCCTGCATCTTGTAAAGCTTGTAATAAACTCCCTTTGCTTTAAGCAGTTCGGTCGCCGTGCCTTTTTCGGGCATTTTTCCGTTTTCTATAACCACAAGGAAATCCGCATCCCGCAGGGTGGAAAGTCTGTGGGCGATCATTATGGTGGTGCGCCCCTTGGCAAGACGGGTAAGGGATGCTTGGATCTGGCGCTCCGTCTGGGTGTCCATAGCGGCGGTGGCTTCGTCAAGAATAAGAATTTTAGGATCTCTCAGCACCGCACGGGCAATGGAAATTCTCTGTTTTTCACCGCCGGAAAGGTCTTTTCCTCCCAAGCCCACCATAGTTTCGTACCCTTCGGGGTATTTTATAATAAACTGGTGGGCGCTCGCTATCCGCGCCGCCTCCATAACCTCTTCGTCAGTCGCGTCGGGACGGGCATAGCGTATGTTTTCTTTAATCGTACCGCGGAACAAGTATGTTTCCTGGGAAACTATCGCCACGTTTTCACGGAGAGATGCAAAGGAAATGTCCTTTACGTTTACTCCGTCAATATATATGCTTCCCTCGGTAGTATCGTAAAGACGGGTGAGCAGGTTCACCAGCGTGGATTTTCCCGCACCTGTTTTTCCCACTATACCCACCGTCTTTCCCGCAGGAACATCGAATGAAATATGGTCGATAACAACACGGTTTTCTTCGTATGAGAACACCACATCGTCAAACTTAACGTCGCCCTTTATGTCGGTAAGGGTAACGGGATCTTCCGCTTCACGCACGTCGGGCACGGAATCCTTTATCTCAAAAAGTCTTTGCATTGCGTTAAGACATTCGCTCCACCAGTTGGAAACGTCGGCAAAGAACTGTAACGGTCCCGTTATGAGCCCGAAATATGCAATAAAGGCAGACAGCGCGGCGTAATCCATATTACCGGTATGCTTCATTACCTGCCAGCCGCCTACTCCCCATACAACGTAAAGCCCCGCTTGGAGCAAAAATCCTATTAAGGGATAGCTTTTTGCGGAAAGCATACCCGCTTCCGCCACCGTTTCCGCGTGGGCTTGGTTGCGCTTTTCAAACCGCTTGCCCTCCTCGTTTTCACGGGAGAAGGATTTTACCACACGCATACCGTTGAGTACGTCGGATATAAGGGAATTGAGCGCTCTTCTTCTCGCCCAGTTCCGCGCCCAAAGCTTGTCGAAGGCGAGGAAGAGGTATTTATATGCAAAGAAGAACACGGGCACGGTTATAAAGGCGAACAGAGTAAGCAGGGGATTTGCCGCCAGCATTACTCCCATTACGCATATAAGGGTGAGTATGTTTGTTATAAGGTAGGGAAATCCATCGCAAAAGAACCAGTACAGAGTGGTAGCGTCCCCGTTTACCTGTGTCATAAGTCCGCCGGTCTGACGGGATGTGAAAAAGGAGAGGGACAGCTTGTTAATATTCTCGAAAATGAGCATCTTAAGGTCGTAGGTAACCTGCGCCGCCGTACGGGAGGATAAAGTTCCCACCAAAAGATTAACAATAAGGAAGGCGATCCGCACGCCGATAATAAGCAGTACCACGGTGCCGATCATTCCGTACATACTGCCGCCCTCCTCCAGAACCTCTCCGTAAAGGAGCTGGTTGGAAACGTAGGGAACGGCAACGGAAAGGGCAGAGGACGCCAGAAACGCTACAAGCAAGATCAGCATATATCCCTTGTAGCGGGAAAAGAGAGATGCCATTTTTTTAATAAGCTTGGTTTTCTCAAGGCATTTGGGGCATACTTTTCTTTGCTGGTCGGGATACCGCATACCGCACTTGGGGCAGAATTTATCTTTACCGCGCTCGTCGGCATGCTTCTTTTCGTCAATCTTTCCGTCCTTTTTAAGTTCGTTTATGCAGGCGCATATAACGTTGGCTTCGTGCTTGCAGGCAGAGGAAACGTCAAAAAGGGGCACGGTATCTTCGCCCATCTTCGCGGTGATACGGGCGGTGGAAATAAGCAGTTCTGCTTTGGGCTCTTCCATTTCGGAAATAAGGTATTCCCGTTTATCAAAGCAATCGAAGCGCTGAACTCTTGTTCTTCCCTGCTTTTGCAGTATAAGTATTCCCTCGGCAACGATCAGCTTTTCCTCGGTGAGAACTATAAAGGTATCCGCCTTGATGCCGGGAAACGCCATATCTGAGCGCATAACCGCCAAGGCAGAGGAAATATCTATATTATTTTGTTGAAAAAACGCCGTTACGGCAGTTGGCGTATCGCACAATTTAAGCATCTTCAAAAGGTCCTTTGCAAAAATATAAATCGCTTTTATAACGATACCATAAAAAGGCGCGGAATTCAATAGTTTTCCCATTTTTCGGGGTAAATTTAAAGTTGATAAAAATTAACGCTTTGGTTTAAAACGGGGTTGATATATCAACAAAATATGCAAAAATGCTTGCGTTTTGCCCGCAAAGGTGAATATTTAAACGGAGATATGCAAATTGTGCTTGATTTTCCTTTGCGGGTGTGGTAAACTGTTTTAATCAATGGAGGTGTTCCGAAATGGCGAAGATTGCAATTCTCGGCTTTGGCGTGGTAGGTCAGGGCGTGTATGAGGTGTTAAGCACCAATTCCCGTCTTATTACCGCACGCATCGGCGAGGAATTTGATATAAAGCGTATACTTGATAAACGCGTGTTCCCCGGTCATCCTTTGGCAGACCGTGTAACCGCAAATATAGACGATATTGTTAACGATCCCGAGATTTCCGTGGTTGCGGAAACTATGGGCGGCATACACCCCGCATACGAATTTTCCCTTGCACTTATCCGCTCGGGAAAGAGCGTGGTTACATCCAACAAGGCTGTGGTGGAGGCTTGCGGCGAGGAGCTGGTGAAGGAAGCTGAACAAAACGGCGTTTCTTATCTTTACGAAGCGTCCGCAGGCGGCGGAATCCCCGTTATACATCCCATCACCCATTGTCTTGCGGGCAACGATATGAAAAAGGTGTGCGGTATACTTAACGGCACTACCAATTATATACTTACCAAAATGCGGGACGAAGGCATTTCCTTTGAAACGGCGCTTACGCAGGCGCAGGAAAAAGGCTATGCGGAAGCAGACCCCACGGCGGACATTTCCGGCGCAGACGCGGCGCGCAAGATATGTATTCTTGCGGGGCTGGCGTTTAATACACAAATTTCGCTCCAAAACGTTTCCGTTATGCAGGGTATAGATACCGTTACCGGCGAGGACGTGGCTGCAGCAGAAAAACACGGCTACGCCATAAAGCTTATCGGCTTTGGCGAGAAAAACGGCGACACCGTGCGGCTTTTCGTTGCCCCCTGCCTTGTAAGTAAAAAGACGGTGCTGGGCATTACGGATGACGTTATAAATGCCGTTTCCGTTTACGGCGACTGTGTGGGCGGAGTAACCTTCCGCGGCAGAGGCGCAGGCGGCGTAGCAACCGCATCCGCCGTTGTTTCGGATATTTTAGAAGCCGCATCCCGCCGTACCGTAAAGGAATACAGAGGGGAAAAGGTAACCTTCCTTTCCGTTTCCGAGGGAAAAGATATGCTGTACGTTCCCGAAACGGATGAGTTTATTTCCCCCGATACGCTGGAAAATCAGTTGAAGATGATAGGGGAAAAGAAATATTATAGGGTAGTGGAAATAGTGGAATAAAACTATGAACGATGAACGATGAGCCACCCCAAAAACGCACAGCGTTTTCGGGGAACCCCGGCAACGAGAAACTAATGGTTGATTTTTGTTCGCAGAACAAAAATCTTCCGTAATTTCTCATTCCTCATT
>CAZAJX010000035.1:0-17470 GCA_964485815.1 uncultured Oscillospiraceae bacterium | reverse complement strand
TCGCATACCATTACCCCGCCCTTTTCCATATAAAGACGGCAGAGGGAAAGAGTTTTTATGAGCTCCTGCTCGTCGGAGAGATAATTAAGGGTATCAAAAGAACATATTATGCCCTGCACCGTTCCGTACAGCTCGAAAGAACGCATATCCTGATTAAGAAGCAATACGTCCTTGCCGTAAGTATTCTCACGGGCGCACATAAGCATTTCGGGAGAAAGATCCACTCCCACCATATCGTAACCCATATCCGCAAGGAGGGCGGTTATTCCACCCGTGCCGCAGCCAAGGTCAAGCACCTCTTTTACGGGAATATCCGAATGGGTGTCAAAACATTTTTTCGCAAATACGGCGTAAGGCTCGTATTGGTCGCCGTTGACCGTATCGTATATAAGCTCTATCATTCTACGGTAACGGTTATTCTGCCGTATTCGGAACGGCCTGCCATACCGTAATCGGCAACAACCTCGAACCAATCCTCACCGGTGAAGCCTTCGTAAGGAGTGTAGATAAAGGTGCCGTCCGCATTTACGGAAACGGAGCCGTTTGCCGCGCTTACCGCAAGACGGATTCCCTCGGTAGGCATGGTGGATTCGGGAATATTTATGGTTCCCGTTACGGATTCGCCTGCTTTGCAGGTTACGCCCTCCGCACTCGGAGCTGCATCGGGCACACCTAACTTGCCCTTTATGAACAGATAAGTTTCTTTATAAATACAGTTGATATTGGGGTTGGTGGAAACGTACGCGTTGTAGATCGCGCCGGGCATACCTGCAAGGTAGTACATATGAACGGACTCTGTCATAAATCCTACCTCTGCACCTACGTACAGATAGCTTCTGTATCTGTCTACCCACTTAACATCGGAGGTGTCCTGAATTTCGATCTCGATACTCATACCGTAAAGCTCTGCCATCTTAGCCGCATCGTAAATACGCTGGAGAGGAACATCCTCGTTAAACGCATAGTTGGGCTGGAGGCAAGCGGTATCGAAGCCGAATTCGCGCCAACGGGTGTTACCCGAAGCGCTGAAGTAAGGAATCCAGGTGGTCTGGTAGCCAAGGCTTCTTATATAATCGCAGATATAATTACAAAGCTCCTGAACGTGAGGATCGGAACCGCTCATTTCCTCTACGAACCAGTAGAAGCCGGAAAGACGTACGGAATCATAGCCTTTTTCCTTAAAGCCCTTTACCTGCTCGTCTACAAACCATTTAAGAACCGCTTTTCTGTCCTCGAGCTTGGTAAAGTCCATTTGCTTGCCGTTAAGCTCGCCGAAGTTGGTTGCACCGTAAACAGGATAGAAGAGGGAGAGGTATGTACCTACGGAATAATCCTCGCCGATCTCGGGAAGAGCTTCCTTCATTTCGTCAACTGCGGCATCAAGGGCATCGAAATTGTAGTCTGCCATAAACTGCCAGTCGATCCAAGCCTGCCATTCTTCCTTGGTAAGCTCTTTTTTCTGGCTGCCGGAATACAAATACTTAACGTAAGGCAGATACATAAATCCATCGAAATACGTATCCTTTATCTCGCCATTTTCAAGATATGCAACGTATGCAAGGTACTGGCCCTTGGTAACCTTTACTTCGTTGGGGCAAAGGTAGGAAAGCACTACGTCGTGCATACCGTCGTACTGATCGGGTGTGCCGTAGCCCGAGCTTACGGCGGGAGCTTCTATGGGAGTTTCGGAGGGATGGGCGGCGGTTGCGCCGTCGCAAGTGCCGAAAATTTCGATTTCATCAAGATAGATATGTGCGGCAATAGAAAAGGCTATCTTAACGAATCTCGCTTTATAAGCCTTATCGAACGTACCGCCGAAGTTTACCTTTGCGCTGGATGCATCGGAGGTGTTTTTCTCCTCGTAAACAGTGTACCAATCCTTGCCGTCTACGGAAACGGAAACCGAGAACGTTTCGGGCAGACGGATTCCGGGGCCGTGGGATGCGAGGAAGCCGACCTTCACTTCGTCCACAGCGGCAATACCGCCCAGATCGAATACTACAATTCTGCCGGTGCCGTGAGTGTTGCGGAACCAAGCGGTATCGCTCATAGCCGCCTGCTTTGCATACTTACCGTCGGTAAGCTTGCCCGTATCGGGGGTAGTATTGTAATTGGAATTTATGTAGTCCGTACCAACGTCGGTAAGAGCTTCGTAGGTAAGAGGTGTATGACCGAGAATGATATTTCTGCGGTCGGTAAAGCCGTAAAGATAGGCTTCTTCGTCTACAGTGGGAATTCCCTGCGCGCCGTAATAGGTATTGATACCGCTGAGGGTATCGGATGCCTTTTTGCCGTAGGAATATACGGAAATTTCATCCAACAGCATATACTCGTCATTTATTCCCTCAAAGACAAACTTAACGTATCTTGCGCTTACAACGCCCTGAAGGTTTATGCAGATCATATGCTTTGCCTTGTCGGTTTCGGTGCCGGAGAACTGGTAAATACCTATATTCTTCCATTCCTTGCCGTTATTGGAAACGCTTACGAATACGGCGGTACACAGATCAACGCCGTATTCGGTATTTTTACAGGAGGACGCTTCGAAATCGCTTAAGTTTTCCTTAACTTCGCCAAGATCGATAACAACGGATGCACCTGCGCCGGTAAGACCCATCCAGCCCGTTTTTACAAACTTGTAATGGGTTTCCTTGAATTCGCCGTCAGTAAGCAGATCTCCCTTGTTGGGGAACTTTTCGTTATCGCCGCTTGACACGGTATAGGACTTACCGTCGGCAACGTTAATTCTGTCGCCGCTTCTGTCCGCCTCGCCTTTGATGGCAGAGGTACGGTCGGCAAGCATTTTTTCTATACTTTCTTTTGTGAGAGTATAGGAAACGCCCTGAACTACGTCTTCGGAAACGGTTTCGCTTACGTCGCCGGAGCTTTCATCTCCGCCGGTAGTACAAGCGGAAAGAAGCAGGATCGCCGCAAGGAACACACACATCAGCTTTTTCATTTTCGTTCTCCTTTGTTTAAAAAATAAAAAGCGGGAGCGGTAATGTACCGTCCCGCATAGCTTTGAATTATATTACTTTCTGAGCATTACTTCCGTCGGGAACGTATATCTTTTTAATATCTGCTCCCACGCCGCGGAGCTTTTCGCAAAGATGCTCATAGCCGCGCTCGATATGATAAATATTATCGATAATGGTTTCACCCTCGGTTGCCAGCGCCGCAATTACCATTGCTGCACCTGCGCGGAGGTCGGAGCATTTTACAGCCGCGGGCTTTAAGGGCTTGCCGCCCTCTATAACGGCTTTTCTGCCGTCCACCGTGATAACGGCGCCCATACGGGTAAGCTCCTCAACGTACTTGAAGCGGGTGTCCCACACGCCCTCGGTAAGAATACTTGTGCCCTGTGCAAGACAAAGCAAAACGCATATCTGGGGGTTCATATCCGTGGGATAACCGGGATAAGGCATTGTCTTTACGTTTATTCTGCGGAGAGGCTCTTTTGCGGGCTTTACACGCACCGCATCGCCGTAATCCTCTATCTCCACACCCATTTCCTCCAATTTTGCGGTAATGGATTCAAGGTGTTTGGGAATAACGTTTTCTATGGTAAGATCGCTTCCCGTAGCGGCGGCAGCCATCATAAATGTGCCTGCTTCGATCATATCGGGAATTATAGCGTAAGTAACGCCGTGGAGTGATTCCACGCCGCGGATCTTTATAACGTCCGTTCCTGCGCCGGAAATATCCGCACCGCAGGTGTTAAGGAAGTTAGCCACGTCAACTATATGAGGCTCTTTTGCCGCGTTGTCGATAACTGTCATACCCTTTGCCATTACGGCGGCGAGCATAATGTTTATGGTTGCGCCTACGGAAACTATATCCATATATATGGACGAGCCCGTAAGTCCTTCGGGAGCAGTACAGTTGATGCAGCCGTCCACCACCTCAACCTTTGCGCCCAGCGCCTCAAAGCCCTTGATATGCTGGTCGATAGGTCTTACGCCGAAATCGCATCCGCCGGGGCAAGCCGCGCGGGAAACGCCGAATCTGCCAAGCTCTGCTCCTACAACGTAATATGAGGCGCGCATACTGCGTGCCAATTCATAAGGCGTGGTGCCGGGACGTACGCCTGCGGTATCTATCTCCACCGTAGTGCGGTCCAGCATTCTGACCTTTGCGCCCAAAGCGGACAAAATGTCCAGAGCAGCCTTTATATCGCTTATTTCGGGAAGGTTTTCAATAACACATTTATCCCCTACCAGAATAGTTCCCAGCAGGATGGGGAGGGCGGCGTTTTTCATACCGCCAACAGTTATACTGCCGTGAAGACGTTTGCCGCCTATGACAGAGATCTTTTCCATTTATATACACCTTTCGGATACGTTTTCATAAATACTCTATAATATAATATACGGAAAAATTGGTTTTGTCAAGGGTTTAGCCGTTAATACATTGTATGCACAGTAAAATCAACTTGACAAAACAACTGTTTTGCTTCATAATATATAAAGGTAATTTTTAGAACTTTACGCCCAAGGGCGTTGCACATACATATTTTTTGTTTGAGAAAGGATAAATAATGGCTAAGAAAAAAGGAAAAGAAACAGCCAAAAAAGAAGTAAAAAAGACGGAAAAAGGCACAAAGCTTAAAATAATTCCTCTGGGCGGTGTTGACGGGATCGGTATGAATATGACCCTGCTTGAGCACGGCGAAGATATTATCGCAGTTGACTGCGGTGTCGCTTTTCCCGAGGACGATATGCCCGGTGTTGACCTTGTCATACCCGATTTCACCTATATTCTGCGTAACCCCGATAAATTCTGCGGACTTATACTCACTCACGGACACGAGGACCATATAGGCGCGGTACCTTATCTGCTCAAGCAGGTGGACGTGCCCGTATACGGTACCCCTCTCACCTTGGGCATACTCCGCCTGAAGCTGGCGGAGCACGGCATTAAAAATCCCGACCTGCGCGAGGTTTTTCCCGGTGAAACCGTAATTTTCGGAAACGCCTTTGAAGTTGAATTTATCAAAGTAAACCACTCTATTCCCGATGCGGTGGCGCTGTGCGTGACCACCCCCGTGGGAAGAGTTATCCACACAGGCGATTTTAAAATAGACCTTACCCCCACGGAAGGCGACGAGCCCATAGATCTTTACCGCTTGGCGGCGTTGGGACACAAGGGAATAAAACTGCTTATGGCAGATTCCACCAATGCGGAGCGAGAAGGCTATACCCCCTCCGAAAGCGTTGTGGGAATGTCCTTTGACAAGCTGTTTTACGGCTGTGAAAAGCGTATAGTTATCGCCACCTTTTCCTCCAACGTTCACCGCATACAGCAGGTTATTAACGCGGCGGTGAAATACGGAAGAAAGGTTGCCGTTACGGGAAGAAGTATGCTCAACGTGCTTAAAGCCGCAACGGAATTGGGATATATGTCCGTGCCCGAGGGAACGATTATCGACCCTGCGGAAATGCGTCTTTACAAGGACAGCCAGCTCACCCTCCTCACCACGGGAAGTCAGGGCGAACGTATGAGCGGTCTTTACCGTATGGCAAACGGGGAGCATTCCCTTATTTCACTGGGCGCAAACGATCTGGTGGTGCTGTCCGCATCCGCTATTCCGGGTAATGAAAAATTGATCGGAAACATCGTAAACGGACTTTACAAGCTGGGTGTTGAGGTAATGACCGTGGACACCGAGGAAAGCGTACACGTTTCGGGACACGCCTGCAGAGAAGAATTGAAGCTGATGCACGCCCTTACCAAGCCCGAATTCTTTATTCCCCTTCACGGCGAATACAAGCATTTGTGCGCTCACGCATCTCTTGCCCGCGAAATGGGTATGAAGAGCAAAAATATAATGATTCCCGAAAACGGGAAGATCATCGAAGTAGGCAAGCGGGGTCTTGCCGCAGGAGGCAGTGTTCCCGCCGAGCAGGTTCTGGTTGACGGATACGGCGTGGGCGATATCGGCGCCACGGTTTTGAAGGACAGACTGCAGTTGGCAGAAGACGGCGTTATAGTAGTATCCGCTACGGTAGACTTTACCGTTCTGGAAATGACAGCGGGACCCGAGATAATCACCCGCGGATTTGTATATGCAAAGGAAAACGAGGTGCTTCTCGAGGAGCTTACCGACAAGGCGGCGGAGATCATACGTAAATTCGTATATAACGGCAAACCCGATATGTTTGCTTTAAAGGAACGGGTAAAGACCTCCCTTTCCTCTTATATTTACAGCAAGACCAAAAAGAAGCCTATAGTGCTTCCGGTCTTTACTGAATCTGAAATATACTGACAGAGGTTTAAAAAATGAAAACCGTACTCATAACCGGCGCATCCCGCGGGATAGGCGAAGCCTGCGCAAGAATATTCGGCGAAAACGGCTGGAAGGTCTACCTTAACTGCCGCCACAATGTGGAAATGCTGAAAGATATACAAAAGGATATTCCGGACAGCGTGATCTTACCCTTTGACGTATCCGACAGAAAAGCGGTATTTGAAGCCATATCGGACCTTCATATAGACTGCCTTGTAAACAACGCGGGAGTTTCTCTGGTTTCACCCTTTGATGCGGTTACGGAGGAGCAGGAAAAAGCCCTTTACGGCACAGACCTTTTCGGTGTGCTCAACTGCTCCCGTGCCGTGCTTCCGGGGATGATACGCCGCAAAAGCGGATGCATTATAAACCTTTCCTCTATGTGGGGAGAAACCGGCGGAAGCTGTGAGGTGGATTATTCCGCCGCAAAGGGTGCGGTGATCGCCTTCACCAAGGCGTTGGCAAAGGAGGTCGGTCCTTCCGATATCCGCGTTAACTGCGTTTGCCCCGGTGTGATCGATACGGATATGAACGCCCACCTTTCCGTTGCGGACGTAAACGATATCGTTGACAGCATCCCCCTTGAACGCCTTGGCAGAGCCGAGGACGTGGCAGAGGCGGTGTATTTCCTCGTCTCCGAAAAAGCGTCATATATCACAGGAGCCGTTCTTGACGTAAACGGCGGAATAATATAAACTTACACACCAAAAGCTCCCGAAAAATCGGGAGCTTTTGATGTACCGAAACATTTTAATTCTCGTCGTTATCACAAAAAGGACATTCAAAAAGGATTTTCCCCTCTATGCAGTCTTTGACTGCAGAAGGTTCGACACCGCGATTGATGAAAAACAACTGGTATCCCGCTTCTTTGCCGTATTCTATGATCTTTTTCATATCGTTATATGAAATATCGCCGTGCAACACGCCGTTTTCGTACTTAACGGGAATGTTTCCGGCTTCAAACCAACAAAGAAGCTCTTGCGCGTCAATTTGCTTCGCATTCTCGGTAAAAGGATATTGCAGTTTTGCTTCTTCAAGGGCAAAAGCCGTTATCTGCACATGAATTAAAACCTCATATCCTTTTTGTTCGTGCGTTTCCATAATGGCTTTGAACAAATTGTCATAGTGAGGGTGCTGCTCTTCCACCGCGTTTACAAGAAGCGGCTCGAATTCGCCGTGTACCTTCCAGCCTTTAAAAAAATCCCAATCTTCCTCCGCACCCCAAGAGGCAGCTTCGTTTTTCACAGGTGATGACACTTCATTTGAATCATCGTCAATTTGGTCTTGTCTGTTTTCCAGATTTTCTTCCATTTCCCGAATTGATTGCTTGCCGTATTTTATCCCAAAATCATCGAGATCATCAAGGGTTATATTTCCTTCAGCAAGAGCCTCTTTTATGCCCTGCTCAGTTCCGTCGGAATATACAACTATTAAAAACTCGCTTCTTGAATCCGAAAGTTTATATATCCATTCATCATCACGGTATATCTCTTCTTCCAAATCAAGAATAACATCGCCAATCTCAAAGCGTTCTTCAATGATAAAGGTTAGTTGTTCGGAAACTTCTTCGGACGCTTCTTCGGAAACGGTTTCGGATATATCTTCGGAGGTGTGTAAAAGAGAATCTTTCGAATTTGTATCGGACTTGCGCTCTTCGGGAGTATCACATCCCGCAAACATAGCCGCAACCACAAGAAAACAAAGTAAAACACTTGTTAATTTAATTAGTTTCATATAAATACTCCTTTTAATTAATAAATTTGTTTTTGCTCTACAGTTGTGCCCAAAAGGGCGGCATTAGCGTAAGAGCAGAGGAAAATCAAAGAAGAAAATAATCGGCAGTTTGTTTTTCATGGACGATTTCCTCCCGTTTAAGTAGTAAAGGGATATTACCCTCTCAACATATAAGTGTCCGAAACAGGCAAAATGTCTATAAAATTTTACAACAAATTTGAACTTTACATAAAAATTTTCTCATATTGTTTTTGGCTCATTTAAGCCCTCATATATAATACTTTCAAAAACAGCGTTTGGTTACAATAAAATGAATTTTTTTAAAAAGCAAAAACACACTACCGCATATTTATTTTACCATGGCATAAGGTTTATTTCAATTATACGATATGTAGAAATTCGCGCGTGAAATTTGTATACAAAAAACAAACAAGATTTTTACAAAAAATATTAAAAAACACTTGATTTTACGGAAAAAGCGTGATATAATTGCGTGTCAAGAAACCGGGCGGTCCTCTGCGGCTCGGCAAGAACGCCTGTAACTTTTATTATTTTTGGATTATTAAAAGGAGGAAAAGCTTTATGGATATGTTGAAAGCTTTTACTGACGAGCAGCTCAAGACTGAGGTTCCTTCCTTTAACGTTGGTGATACCGTTAGAGTTCACAACCGTATAGTTGAAGGCACCAGAGTTAGAACTCAGCTTTTTGAGGGCACTGTTATTGCGAAGAAGAACGGCGGTATTTCCGAAACCTTTACCGTACGTCGTGTTTCCTACGGCGTTGGTACCGAGAAGACCTTCCCTCTCCATTCCCCCAACGTGCTCAAGGTTGAAGTTGTTCGCCATGGTAAGGTTCGCAGAGCTAAGCTCTACTATCTGCGTGACCGTGTTGGTAAGGCAGCTAAGGTTAAAGAACAGATCTAAATTTGCGGAATTAAGTGTCAGGGAACTGACACTTTTCTTCTTTAACCCCATTTGAACAAAGCGTAAAGTTTTTTTGACGAGGTAAAACGATATGGAAGAAAACACCTCTGTAAACATTCCCGAGGAGATAGAAAGCACAGTCGAAAACACAGCCGAAAGCGCGCCCAAGAAAAAGAAGAAAACTTTTTTCGGTGAATTGTACGATTGGATCGAAACCTTTTGTTTCGCGCTGGCGCTTATGATCGTACTGTTCGTGTTCGTGTTCCGCTACGTCACCGTGGACGGAAATTCCATGATGAACACCCTCCACAACGAGGATAAGCTTATAATATCGAACCTTAATTATACCCCCAAAACGGGAGATATAGTTGTAATATACATTGAGGGGCAGAACAAGCCCTATATAAAGCGTGTTATCGCCACCGAGGGGCAGACCGTGAAGATAGACTTCGAGAAATGGGAGGTCTACGTTGACGGCGAGCTTTTGGAGGAGGACTATGTCTGGCGCAGGGACGGCGATATGCATTACGCCGCCTTTTACGACGGGGAATTCACAGTACCCGAAGGACAGGTCTACGTTATGGGAGATAACCGCAACGATTCCACAGACAGCCGCGTGCTGGGCTGTTTGGACGAGCACTACATTATCGGCAGAGTTATAGTAAGACTTGCGCCGGATTTCGGAGCGGTGGATTAATATGGCAGACCCTATAGTATGGTACCCCGGGCATATGGCGAAAGCCAAGCGGCAGTTAAAGGAAATGTCCTCTATGACCGACGGAGTTATAGAGCTTCTTGACGCACGCGTGCCCTATTCATCACAAAACCCGGATATAAAAGAGCTTTTTCCCCAAAAGCCGAGGCTCACTTTAATAAACAAATGCTCCCTCGCCGATGAAGAACAGACAAAGGCGTGGGTGGAAAAGCTGCGTGCCGAGGGAAGAACGGTTATTCCCATAGATTGCAAAACGGGACTTAATATAAATTCCGTTGCCCCCAAGCTCCGTGCGCTTATGGCTGAAAAGCTGGAGAGAGCCGCAAGCAAGGGTATGACAATTACTCTCCGCGCTATGGTGGTGGGTGTTACCAACGTGGGTAAATCCACCTTTATAAACAGCTTTACCAAAACAAGCAAGGCTGTGGCGGAGGACAGACCCGGTGTTACCCGCAATCTTAAATGGATAGCATCCCCTTACGGTATCGACCTGCTTGATACTCCCGGTCTGCTTTGGCACAAATTTGATGACCAGCAGGTTGGCATTAACCTTGCCTGCACCGGCGCCATAAGAGATGAGATCTTGGATACTCTCACCCTTTCCGTAAAGCTTTGCGGAATTTTGAGAGATAAATATCCTTCTCTTCTTGCGGAAAGATATAACATCTCCTTTACCGATGAGGATATGGATTTTGAAATATTCGAAAAGATCGGCAGAAAGCGCGGAATGCTCATAAGAAATGGCGAAATTAACGAAGAACGCTGTGCCGCTACTATTCTGGACGAATTCCGCGGAGGAAAAATAGGCAAAATAACTTTGGATACGTTGGTATAAGATATGAACTGGGATATTGAGGCTGCCGCAAGGGAGCAGAAAAAAAACATTATATGCGGATGCGACGAGGCGGGCAGAGGTCCGCTTGCGGGTCCCGTGTTTGCCGCCGCGGTGGTTCTCCCCCACGGGATAGATATTCCCGGTCTTAACGATTCCAAAAAGCTTACGGAAAAGCAAAGAGAAAAGCTTTTTGATACCATTATTCAGCTTGCCGAGGATTACGCTATCGCGTTCGCAAGCGTAGAGGAAATTGAGGAAATAAACATACTCAACGCGTCTATGCTGGCAATGAAGCGTGCGGTGGACGCATTAAAAACCAAGCCCGATTACGCTCTGATCGACGGAAACATAGCCCGCGGATTTGACGTGGAAGCACGTCCCGTAATAAAGGGAGATGCTTTGAGCCCGTCTATTGCGGCGGCGAGCATACTCGCCAAGGTAAGCAGGGACAGACATTGTATGGAAATGGATGCTCTTTACCCCGAATACGGCTTTGCAAAGCACAAGGGCTACGCCACCAAGGACCACAGAGAAGCCGTACTTAAGCACGGAGTTTCCCCCGTACACAGAAAGAGCTTTTTGAAAAAGCTTTTGGGTGAATAGGGCTATGAAGGGCATAGGCAAATGGGGCGAGGACAAAGCCGCAGAGTTTCTGGCTTCAAAGGGCTATAAAATACTTACCCGCAATTACCGCGTAAGAGGCGGTGAAATGGATATCGTGGCGTTTAAAAGAGGGGTTTTGGCTTTTGTTGAGGTAAAGACCCGCACGGGCGATTCCTTCGGCACACCCGCACAGGCGGTGGACGAAGAAAAGATAAAACGGTTTGCAAAGGCGAGAAAAGACCTTACCGACCATTATTTGAAAAACGGAAAAATACCCGTTAAATACAAATTTTTTACGTTAAACAGACGAGTTTATTCATTACGGAACGATATTATCGAGGTATACGCATTCCGCGATGAAAGAATAAAAAGCATTAATCACATAAAGGATGCGTTTCAATGAAATACTACAGCACACGCGACACCCAAAAGAAATACTATTCTTCTCCCGAGGCGATCTGCAAAGGTCTTGCGCCTGACGGAGGTTTGTTTATTCCCGAAGAGTTTCCCACCCTTTCGGAAGAGGAAATAAACGCTTTTTACGGATACGAATATTACCGAATAGCCGCAGAGATACTCTATAAATTCTTCCCCGAGCTGGGCAAAGAAGAAATTGAAAATGAATGCAAAAAAGCATACGCTTATCCCAATTTCGATCCCACTCCCGCGCCCGTAAAGGTTTGCGGAAGCACCGCTTTTCTTGAGCTGTGGCACGGTCCCACCTGCGCGTTCAAGGATATGGCTTTGCAGATAATGCCCAGACTTCTCCGTATGTCTATGGTAAAGATGGGCGAAACAAGGGTTGCTCATATCGTTACCGCCACATCCGGCGACACGGGCAAGGCGGCTATGGAAGGCTTTAAGGATCTGGAGCAGACCCGCATAACCGTATATTATCCTACCGACGGCGTTTCCGAAACCCAAAAAAGACAGATGGCTACCCAGGAAGGAAGCAACGTAAACGTTATTGCCGTGCGCGGTAATTTTGACGATGCCCAGTCTGCGGTAAAGGCTATTTTTGCCGATGAGGATATAAGAAAAACCGCGCAGGATCAGGGAGAATTTCTGTCCTCCGCAAATTCCATAAATATCGCGCGTCTTGTGCCTCAGGTGGCATATTACGTTTCTTCCTATATTGATCTGGTTAAAAACGGATTTATAAAGAAAGGCGAAACCCTTGATATATCCGTTCCCACGGGTAATTTCGGAGATATCCTTGCAGGCTGGATCGCAAAGAGAATGGGTATTCCTTTGGGCAAGCTTATTTGCGCTTCCAACAAAAACCGCGTGCTTACAGATTTCTTTGTAACCGGCGTTTACGATATCCGCCGTCCCTTCTATGCGACCACATCTCCTTCTATGGATATTCTTATTGCATCCAATCTTGAAAGACTTTTGTGCCTTTCCTTCGGTCCCGAGCAGACCAAGGCGTTTATGGAAAGTCTTAAAGAAGACGGTATATTCACCCTTACGGGAGAACAGCTTGACGTACTGAAAGCGGAATTCGGTTGCTCCTGCTGTGATGATGAAAGCACCGCAAAGATAATTAAGCACGTTTTCGATGAATACGGCTACACCTTGGACACCCACACCGCTGCCGCGGTTATGGGCGCAAGCAACGGAAAATGCATGGTGGTTTCCACCGCATCGCCTTATAAATTCGCACCTGCGGTTGCGCAGGCGCTGGGTATGAAGGACACATCCCACGAAGCGTTGAGCGAATACACAAAAACAGCTATTCCCGCACCCTTAACCGATATTTACAAAAAAGAGATCCGCTTCACCCGTGTAGTGGATAAAGCGGATATAAAGAAATCTCTTTACTTGCAGTGATGACAGCCTTCGGCAGGCTTGAAGGTTTCGCAAGCGGTTTCAGATGAGCATTCTGCGTGAGTAGGACCTACGCAAATCTTGGATGCGGTGCATTTGTTATGCTCTGCGTGATAAACGCAATCGCAAACGGTACAGTCAATTCCGCTGTTTACGTGCTTTTGTTCCATTTTTGTTTTCCCTCCCTTACGGTAAACAGTGTTCCCCGAACCGATAAAATTTATTCTTGTTTTTAAAAAGGCGGTGGTGTTTCCTTGTCGGTATTCGTAATAGCAGACCTGCACCTTTCCCACGGCGCAGACAAGCCTATGGACGTTTTCGGCGCAAAATGGGAAAACCACACCGAAAAGATAAGAGAAAACTGGTTAAACACCGTTAAGGAAACGGACACGGTGGTGATCGTTGGGGATATTTCCTGGGGGTTAAGGTTTGAAAACGCGGTGGACGATCTGGCGTTTATACACTCCCTGCCGGGAAGAAAGATTATTTCCAAGGGCAACCACGACCTTTGGTGGCAAAGCGCAAAAAAACTGAGAGAATACAAAGAAGCCTCCGGCGCAGACAGTATTGAGTTTTTGTATAACAACGCTTACCTTGCAGAAAACCTGATCATCTGCGGCACGCGGGGCTGGGTCGAAGAAAACGGCGCAAGTGAGAAGGACAAAAAGATCATCGCCCGTGAAGCAGGCAGGCTTAATCTTTCCGTAAAAGAGGGTTTAAAGCTTAAAGAAGAAAACCCGAGTGCGGAGATAGTGTGCTTTATACATTATCCCCCCACAAGATCTCTTACCCAGGTAATGAGAGAAAACGGAATAAGACGGTGCTGGTACGGACATTTGCACGGCGCAATAAAGGAAACTCTTCCCCAACATATAGACGGAATTGAGGTGCACCTCATTTCTGCCGACCATATCAATTTCAAGCCCGTCCTTATAAAGGAGTAATGAATATGAAAAAGACAGCGTTGATCGCACTTATTTTAGGAATTATAATGCTTGTAACAAGCGTATTGCTTCCCGTTATTTCCATTATCGTTTCTACGGCGCAGTCTGCATCTGTGGGAATTATCGGCGGGGTGGACGGACCTACGGCAATACTTGTTACGTCATCCTTGTTTTTACGCGGATGGCACGTTTTGGGAATACTTGCAGGGCTTGCGCTGACCGTCACGGGAACGGTACTCCTTATAGTGGCACAAAAAAGACAAAAATAGCATTTAAAAAGCACTTGGGTCATTCCAAGTGCTTTGTTGTTTTTAGGGGTGATTTCTATTGCCTTTCTATTGCTGTATATTCCGGATTAAAGGTTGCGTTTATACGGTAGCGTAGGTAATCCAGATCCGCTTTGCCCGTAAGACTTGACAACAGCTTGTTTTTGGTAACGCCGCCGGCAAGAGAAACGGCACGGTCAAAAAGGCGGGCTCCGGGAGATTCGGTAACGGTAATGCGAAGGACGCCGTTTTCCGAAAAGTAAAATTTCATTACTCTTTGGGAAGCGGTTTCGCAAAAGGCAAGGTTTAGGGTTATTACGGGAATGTTTTCCTCGTTTTTGCCAAGCCTTGCAAAGCTGCCCACTATATATTTTTCGCCTCTGAAATCCAGTTCCGTGTATTCCCCGCTTTCTACACCGGCGGTAACACGGCGGACTCCGTCGGGTGAAACGAAATCTATATGAAGTTTTTTATCCTCGTAAACAAAGGATATTTTGGTTATCCCCTCGCCGTAGTTGTTTTGGATCGCCCGCAAAACCACGGGCAAAAGACTTGCGGAAACCGCATTTTTTGAGGTTAAAGAATATGTTTTCCCCGAAACCGAGCGCAAAAAACGCTCTCTTTTTATGCGGGCGACAACTCCATTCCGGGAAGAGCGCATATCCTCGTAAAGCGTTGCCGCCGTTTTTTGCAGTGCGCGGTATGCTTTTTTGTTCTCGGGCAAAGATTCGCCGAAGGAATCGCGGCCGAAGTGCTTTTCGATGATAGAGAAAAAGCTGCTTTGCTGGAACACCTCGTCCGTGCCCCCGTTTGCCGCAATAACTATTCCGTTTTCCTTTATTCCCAGCACGTTCTGACCGAACATTCCGTTTAACAAAAAGCCCTTGTAGTTACGCCCCGTCCAGATCTGACATCCGTAATCGAAGCTCCCGTATTCGTGAGGGCAGGCGCGGTGGCGGCGAAGCATTAAATTAATGTATTTTTCGCTTATTATACGTCTTTCTTTCCAGACACCGCCGTTCATAATAAGCACGCCTATCTTTGCGGCATCCTCACGGCGGAGGTAAAGTCCCCAGCCGCCTTTTTCTATACCCTTTGGGCAGGTTTCCCATGGGTGCAGGTCTATGCCCAAGGGCTTCCACAGTCTGTCTTCCAGATATTCGTTTATTCCCACACCCGAAACCTTTTTGATAACGCAGGACAGAATGTAGGTGTTCATGCTGTTGTATTCGAACTTTTCGCCGCCGTCAAATTTGGTTATAGATTCAAAAAACGCCTTTTCCCAATCGCCTTCCGTAACCGCGCCCAGCTCGTTGAAGGATATGCCCGTGGACATTGTGAGCAGTTCCTTTACGGTTATGTTTCCCTTGGCAAGACGAGCGATATTTCCCGCATCCAGCAGGTCCACCACACGGTCATCGGGGGATAAAACACCTTCGTCAATCAGCATTCCGGTGGCAAGACTTACCACGGTCTTGCACATAGAATAGGTGGTATGCCATATCTCGCCCCGATACAAGCCGAAATCCCCTTCAAAAAACACCTTGCCGTCCTTTATAAGGGTTATGCCGTGAAGGCTGATGCTTTTATCCGATTCCAGCTCCTTTACAAATGCGTTTACCTTTTCGGAGCTTATTCCCACAGATTCGGGAGTAACCCGCTCAAAGGGCTGGGAAATGGGCATTATACCGGGGAAATCCGGTTTTTGAGGGTAAAAGGGTATTGCCGTAAGCGCCTTTTTGTTTGGAGAAAACAGACGGTTTATAAGCTTTAAACCCCGTGTTTGAAAAAGCAGATCCATAAAAACAACACCACCTTACGGTAAATTATACCACCTAAATATTAACAAATCAACGAAAGAAAATGTCGGAAAAAGACAAGGTTTGTAAAAAGGCGTGTTTTTTGAACAGAATAAGAATAGTTAATGTTAATAAAGGGTGGAGCATTTGGATGCCAAATGAACACCCTTACGCAGTAGTTTCGAATTGAGAGTTGTATAATGAAGCGTAAAATCCGCCTTGTGCCATAAGAGAATCGTGAGTGCCCTGCTCGGTAATACGTCCGTCCCGCATAACCAAAATGTTATCCGCTTCCTTTATGGTGGAAAGACGGTGGGCGATAACAAAGCAGGTCCTGCCCTCCATAAGAGAGCGCATTGCGGACTGAATGTTCTTTTCTGTGCGGGAGTCTACGTTGGAGGTGGCTTCATCCAGAATAAGCATAGGCGCATCCGCAAGGAAGGCGCGGGCGATGGTTATGAGCTGTTTTTGCCCCTTGGATATGCTTACGCCGTTATCGGTAATGACGGTATCGTATCCATCGGGCAGAGTGTTTATAAATCCATCGATATGCGCCTGCTTGGCGGCATACTCGATCTGCTCACGGGTGGCGTACTCCTTGCCGTAGGCGATATTTTCTGCGATAGTACCGCCGAAAAGCCAGGTTTCCTGCAATACCATAGTATACGCCTTGCGCAGGGAATCACGGGTATACAAGCGGATATCCTTGCCGTCCACGGTGATGCTGCCCTCGTTTACATCGTAAAACCGCATAAGCAAATTTATGAGGGTGGTCTTTCCCGCGCCCGTGGGACCGACGATGGCTGTTACGCTTCCCGCAGGGACTTTAACCGACATATCCTTTATAACCGTTTTGTCCGCATCGTAACCGAAGGTAACGTCCTTGATCTCCACGTCACCCTTTACGTTATCCAAAACAATAGCGTTCTCATCGTCAACTGTTTCGGGGGCGGTATCAAGGATACCGAATATACGGTCTGCCGCCGCCAAAGCGGACTGAAGGTCTGCCAGAATGTTTGCAAATTCGTTTATGGGGCCTGCGAATTTACGGGAATACTGCACGAATGCAGACAGATCCCCCAAATTCAAAAACAATATGCTTGCAGGGGGCAGAGTGCCCGTAAGGGAAAGCATAAAGAATATACCGCCCATAAGGGTAACCAGAGAAACCGAAAGGTTGTTTATAAAGTTTACGCCCGGTCCGATAATTGCGCCGTGGTAGTCCGCCTCGTAATAGGCATCGCAAGACCGGGTGTTGCGGGAATCAAAGCTGGCGCAAATATCCTCTTCCCTGCCGTAAATGCGTATGGTACGCTGTCCCGAAAGCATTTCCTCCGCATAGCCGTTAAGTTCGCCCAGCTTTGCGCTTCTTCTTTTGAAAAGCGGACGGGTGCGCTTGGTCTTATAACGGGTAAACAGTATGGAAATAGGCACGGTTACGGCAAACACACCGATAAGCACGGGAGATATGGAAAGCATATATCCCAAAGATCCCACCACCGTAACCACGGAGGCGCATATCTGCAACAGATCG
>CAZAJX010000034.1:0-19621 GCA_964485815.1 uncultured Oscillospiraceae bacterium | reverse complement strand
TCACAAATAAACAAAGTCTATCTCTTGCTTGAAATAGACTTTGTCAGTAATCTGATCCAAGTCGAAAGACTTGGATTTTTTGGTGCCGGTGGCGGGGGTCGAACCCGCACGGTATCGCTACCACTGGATTTTGAGTCCAGCACGTCTGCCAATTCCATCACACCGGCGTATACCGCTTTGGGCAGTATAACACACTTTGCGCCGTTTTTCAAGTGGTTTACAACACTTTTTTACAGGAATTCTTACGGGAATGCAAACATTATCCCCGTCTTGCAAATCGGCACCGACTATGATATACTCTTACCGAAAGAGGGTAAAGCTATGAGTACATATTATACAAACAAACCCATTATAAAAGAAGTTGCGGGGAACGCAAAAGAAATATCGGGCGGTAGGAAAAACCTTATTCTGGGTCTGCCCATACATTCTATTGAGGAAAAGGTATCCTTCGGGGTGAAGGGTGACCGTCCCCACACCAATTACGATACGGATTCCCCTTTGCTTACCGACGGCGTCTACAGTCCCGACGAAAGCTATAAAAACCCCCAGTGGTTCCATATAAACAGAGGGGAAGGACGGCTTATAACCTTTAAGCTTCCCTGCCTCTGCGCCGCCTGCGGTTTTCTTTTGAGCTTCTGCAGAAACGACGAAGTTGCCGTGCGCACGCCCTCATACGTTAAAATACGCGTATCTGCCGACGGAGAGAATTTTGAAACCGTATACGATAACAAAGACACACGCTCACATATAGACAGACGTAATTTTAAAATAAAAGGCGATTTTGAAAAAACGCTTGCTTTGTACGTTCAGATCGTTTTTGACGTTGTTCACCACGTTTATATTGATGAAATCGAGGTTTTCGGTTACACGGACACTAAGGGCGCAAAACAGCCGAGGGCAGACGGAATCCCCGTGTTCAACGAAAAGCCCGCTACCGCAGAAATTAACCGCTACCCCGAAGAAGACGTTCTGGGAGCTAAAAATATTGCTCTCACCTACAACTTCCGTCCCGTTGCCGAGGACAAGGGGTTGCAGACAGAGGAAAACTACCTTCCCCTTACCGCGTATCTGGATGGCGACGGAAATATTAAAGACACGTTTATGGACGGATTTTTGTTTTTGCCCGACGTATCTTTGGATTTCACCCCACGCGGTCAATATGCGGACGGTTGGAAGGAATATATGGACAGCGTGTTTATTAAAGGCAAAAATTTGGATGCTTTGAACTCCGCCGCAAAAAAGACGGGGTGCGCTTTGGGCAATCCCGACCACAAGGTAAAGGTGTATTTTACCCTGCTTTATACCTATACCCACCACAGCGAATTCGGAACGGTGAACGGAGAAAAACTGGTATTCGATAACCCCGAAAGCCGCAAAAAGGCGCTCCGCTGGCTTATTGACTATATGTTGGAGGAATACGAAAAGGGCGGTTATTCCAACACGGAGGTGGGGGGATTTTACTGGTTTGAGGAAGCCTTGAACCCTACTGACAGATACGAAGAGGAAATTATACGTGACACCTGCGAATACATACATTCCAAGGGATTAAAATGCTTCTGGATACCCTATTTCTGCGCTTTGGGATATGAAACCTGGCAAAACTACGGATTTGACTGCGCTTGTATGCAGCCAAACTATATGTTTGATGCGGATATTCCCCAAAGCAGGCTTTACGAAACCGCAGCCCAAGCGTTTCGTATGGGAATGTGTGTAGAGCTTGAAATATGGAAGGTGCAGGAAAACGCAGACGGCAGTATCGATGCCGATAGTATGGAAAATATAAACAGATTTATACAATATCTGGAAGCAGGCAAGGAAACGGGATATATGGACGCGCCGAAAATGTATTACCACGGAAGCGCTATCGGAAGCATAATACCGAAAGGACATTGCAGCAAAAATCCCGCTTACCGTGAAATGTATGATAAAACTTATCTTTTTGCAAAAAAAGAACTGTAATAAGGGTGAAAAAATGAAAAAATATATATCTTTTTTACTTATATTTGTTTTTGCTTTAACCGCCTTTGCGGGATGCGAAACGGCGAAAGAGAACGTTTCTAAAGAAGTGAACGAAGTTTCCCAAACCGTTTCCGAGGAAATATCCGAAACCGTAACGGAAAACGTATCCGAAGAAGTGTCCGAAGAAGTTTCGGAGGAAGTTTCCGAGGAGGAAGAGGTTTTGACTTCTATCGTCGGTTCTTGGACGGAATGCTACACAGAAGAGGATTATGCGGATGGATACATCTGGCTTAACGGCTTTGTATTCGGTGAAAACGGATGCTGTGTTGCTTTCGACACGGAATACAACGTATACGAGGACGAAAACGGCGATCCCGTATTCGAAGGCTGCGGCGGAAACAGCCGTGAGGGAGTATATACCCTTGAAGGAGATACCGTTACCGTGGTGTTTGATATGTCCGTTCAATACGGCGAAGGATATGCACAGACCTATAAGGTAAGCAAAAATGGCGAAAACCTGATCATTGACGGCACGGAATATTTTTTGGAAGCCGAAACGGGCTACGTTCCCGAAAAGCTTACCAAAGAGATGCTTTACGGTTTGTGGGAATTTTATGAATTCAAAAACGGCACTTGTACGAAAGAGTGGATGGAATTCAGAGAAGACGGCACCTGCGAATACATAAAGGAAAGCTACGTGGAAGCAAACCCCGGCGAAACCGATCTTATTTTGATAGAAGGAAAGCTTTATAAAAGAGAAAAAAGACACGAATGGATCACGGGGTATTTTGACATCAACGGCGCGGAAACGGTAGCGCTTACCATTCAATCGGAGGACGTGGTATTCACCGGTTATTACTTGAGCTTATATCAGGATTTCCTTACTATATTCTGGCAATACGATGAAGAAGGCGATATACGTAGCGAGCTTGTAAAGGTAAAGTGAAAAAATTTTAAAAATTTTTTATTTTTCGTGAAACCAAACAGCTTTTTTGACGGTATTATATATGTAGGCACCAAACGAAAGGAGCATATGTAAATGAAGGGCAAAAGCAAGTGCAAAATACTTAAAGATATCCGCAAGCAGATAGCAAAGGAAAACGATATTGAATTTATAACAAGCGAATGCAAACACAAGGGAGATTGTCTTGGTACCTGCCCCAAGTGCGAAGCAGAGGTGCGGTATCTTGAAGAGGAATTAAAAAAGAGAAAGCAGGCAGGCAAGAAAATTGCAGTTGCGGGAATTGCCGCCGCTTTTACCTTAAGTGCATCGAGCTGTAACGAACTTATAGATAACGTTATCGGCGGTCCGATTCAGGGAGATATGGCTATGCCCCCCGAACAGTCTTATGAAACGGTGGACGGAGAGATGCCGTCGGTATCACAGCCCGTAAATCCCGATGAATCCGAATATTGGCAGGAAACTCCCGGAGAGGCTATGCCGGAAGAAAGCGAGGTTTCGGAGGGAGTTGAGGTAGAAATTATGGGAGATTTTATAGAGCCTATGGACGAGTCCACGACAGAAGCTTCGGAATACGAATTTATGGGAGATCCGGTTCCCGAAGACAATGAATAAAGCCCCGATAATCGCCGTATCCCGCCACAGAATGAAGACCGACGGGGACGGAGTTACAACTCTCGTATGCTTTCACGGCTGTCCCTTGCGGTGCAAGTGGTGTATAAACCCCTTTTCCTTTGATGAAAACACCAAAAAGAATATGCTTTCTCCCGCAGAGCTGTATGAAAAGACAAGGATAGACTCTTTGTATTTTCTTGCAACGGGAGGCGGTGTTACCTTTGGCGGGGGAGAACCCCTTTTATATGCGGATTTTTTAAAGGAATTCAGGCAGGTATGCGGCAATGAATGGCATCTGTGTGCCGAAACCTCTTTAAACGTGCCTACGGAAAACGTATTGAAAGCGGCGGAGTGTATAGACGTTTTTTACGTGGACTGCAAGGATACAAACCCCGAAATATATTTTTCCTACACGGGAAAAGACAACACCCTTATGCTTGAAAACCTGCGTATACTTATTAACGCCGTGGGAAGTGAGCGGATAGTGGTGCGAGTACCTCTTATTCCCGAATACAACACCGATGAAGACAGACAGAAAAGCAAAAAACTGCTTACCCAAATGGGTGTCACCCGTTTTGATCTGTTTGATTACAAGATAAAGGAGAGAAAATAAATGAAAACACGAATTTTTATTATATTGCTGGCGGCGGTAACGGTTTTTTCCGCCTGCAACAGTCTTTCACTTCAAAGCAACACTCCCGTAGGTGCGGGACAGACCGAAAGCAAGGACGATACGGATGATCTCCTTGACGTTGTTACAAGCACCGCAGACGAAAACGAAAGCCACGATTATTCCTTCCCCGAACCGCCCGAGGTTATAACCGACGAAATAAGAGAAGATGCGTTAAAAACCTATCTTGAAACCGATAAGCCCTCTTATTCGGCGGATGACGTTTTAAGGCTTCGCATAGTCGTTGCCCGAGAGGATACTTATCTTGGCTACGGAAGCTATTTTGACATTCAGGGCTGGGACGAAGAAAAAGGCGAATGGGTAAGTGCATTTGCGGGCAGTGCTGCATTTTTCGATGATTATGCAATATCTACGGGCACATCCTCCGAAAGCATAAATCTTTCCCGTTATCCCGTAAAAGATTATCCCAAGTACCGAATAGAAAAAGAAGTACACGTGGATACCATAACCGTTATCGCATATTCCAATGAATTTACAATAGAATAATCACCCCAAGAAGCCTTACGGCTTATTGGGGACCCCGATAACAGTTTAAGGGGCGGTAAAACGCCCCTTGTTTATTAGATGAACGGAATGGCGTTATTCCTCGTTATTGTTTAAGCATTTTACATAGCAAGCGGTGCTCGTAAGCGTTAACGAAAAGAACAGCACTGCCAGACCTGCAAGGATCGCGGTTACGGCGCCGGTGGCAACGATACCCACGGCAAGCAATATAACCGAAAACAGCACCGTGCCGAGAACGCCCGCAAGCAATGCATTAATTATCGCATCGGGACAGGACGTACCCGATAAAGCCGCCGCGATCAACACCACTGCCAGATATACTACCGCAACGCCCAGTATTACCCAAAGAAACGCAGTGGTAACAGTAACGATACCGGTTATCTGTAAAAACGCGGTAACTATACCCAGAATAACGCCGGCAATGACTGCCCAAAGCACACAATTACGCTTGCAGTCACAGTTTAATAATGACATAGATTTTCACCTCCTCTGTCAATATATGCCATATATCGATAATGGGTGAAAATGCTCGTTCCGCGGCGAATCAACGAAAGCGCGGGAAGAGAAAAACGCACCCTCAACTCCCGACGGAAAATGTATAATTGTGCAAATAATTTTATAAATTTTCATTGACATACGCCAAACAAAGTGGTATATTAATAGCATCTTTTATATTTAGTTTAGAAAGGCACTAAGAAAATGAAAAAGTTTTTTGCATTATTACTCACCGCAGTTATGCTGCTGGCGCTCACCGCTTGCAACACAGAAGACCCCGCAGAAGGCAATGACGGAAAGTATGTTGTCGGCGTTGTTCAGCTTGCTCCCCACCCCGCGCTTGACGCAGCTACACAGGGCTTTATAGACACTCTTAAGGCAGAGCTTGGCGAAGATAACGTAGAGATCAAGGTTGAGATCGCCGCAGGCGATACCGCTACCTGCGCTCCTATCGTAAGCTCCTTCGTTGCAGAAGACGTTGACCTTATTATGGCAAACGCTACTCCCGCACTTCAGGCCGCTGCAGCCGCTACCACCGAAATTCCCATTCTCGGCACCTCCGTTACCGAATACGGCGTTGCTCTTGATATCAAGGATTTTAACGGCACCGTTGGCGGAAACATTTCCGGTACTTCCGACCTCGCTCCTCTTGACGAGCAGGCTCAGATGATAAAGACCTGGTTCCCCGAAGCAAAGACTGTCGGTCTGCTTTACTGCTCCGCAGAAGCTAACTCCCAGTATCAGGTAGACGAAGTTCAGAAATATCTTGAGGATCTCGGCTACACCTGCAAGCAGTACCCCTTCGCAGATTCCAACGAAATGCAGTCCGTAACCCAGAAGGCAGCAGACGAATCCGACGTTATCTACGTTCCCACCGATAACACCGTTGCAAACGCTACCGGTATTATTGACGGCATCTGCCAGCCCGCAAAGGTTCCCGTAATCGCCGGCGAAGAAGGTATCTGCTCCGGATGCGGCGTTGCTACTCTTTCCATCAGCTACTATGATCTCGGCGTTGCAACCGCAAAGATGGCTGTTAAGATCCTTAAGGGCGAAGCTGATGTAGCTGATATGCCTATTGAATATGCCGCAAACGTTACCGCAAAGTACAATGCGGACATCTGCAACGCGCTGGAGCTTACTCCTCCCGAAGGATACGTTGCCATTGAAAAAGCAGAATAAGTAAACACATCGAAAAAACACACAATACTTAAAAGGGCGAGATGGAAACACCATCTCGCCCACCTTAGCAAAACGAGAATATTTTTTTAAAGGAATTAGTTATGACAAGCTTCTTAAACGCGCTTCCCAGTGCGGTAGCGCAGGGACTTATATGGGGCATAATGGCGATCGGTGTATACATAACCTACAGATTGCTGGATATTGCCGACCTTACCGTTGACGGCTCCTTCTGTACCGGCGGTGCTGTATGCGCAATGATGATAGTCGCCGGATACAACGTATGGCTGTCTATGGCGGTAGCCTTTGTTGTAGGTATGGCAACCGGCTTTGTTACGGGTCTGCTTAACACCAAATTGGGAATTCCTCCCATACTTGCAGGTATACTTACACAGCTCGGTCTGTGGTCTGTAAATCTGGCGATAATGGATATGAAGGCAAACCAACCCCTTAACGTAAATAATTATAATCTGTTGGTATCTCTCCGTTATCTGCAGGACGTTGTTAAGGGCACCCGTCCCTTCTATATGTATCCTCTCCTTACGGTAGGCTTGTTTACTGTAGGTATAGTACTCGTTTTATATTGGTTCTTCGGAACCGAGCTGGGCGCATCTCTCCGCGCTACCGGCGCAAACGGAAATATGGCTCGTGCGCAAGGCATAAACACCAACGTGAACAAGGTTTTGGGGCTTATGATCTCCAACGGTCTTGTTGCTCTTTCCGGAGCGCTGCTTGCACAGTACCAGAGCTTTGCGGATATTAATATGGGACGCGGCGCCATCGTTATCGGTCTTGCGGCTGTTATTATCGGCGAAGTGCTGTTCGGCAAGCTGTTCCGCAACTTTGCTCTTAAGCTGCTTTCCGTAAGTATCGGCGCGGTAATTTATTACGTTGTTATTCAGGCGGTAATAAGTATGCTGGATATCAACTCCAACTATATGAAGCTTATTTCCGCAGTTATAGTTGCAATATTCCTTGCAGTTCCTCATCTCCGCGCAAAAATATTCGGCGGCCGTAACGCACATGTTAAGGCGGGAAAGGAGAATACCAATGTTAAAGGTTAATAATATTGTAAAGGTATTCAACCCCGGCACGGTAAACGAGAAGATCGCTTTGCAGGGCGTGGATCTTGAGCTTAAAAGCGGTGATTTCGTAACCGTTATCGGCGGTAACGGCGCAGGAAAAAGTACCCTGCTCAACTGCGTTGCAGGCGTTTATAACGTTGAGGCGGGCAGTATCGTTATTGACGGCACGGACGTTACCCGTCTGCCCGAGCACAAGAGAGCAAAATATATCGGCAGAGTATTTCAGGACCCTATGATGGGAACTGCCGCAACAATGCAGATAGAAGAAAACCTTGCCCTTGCCGCCCGCAGAGGTAAAATGAGATTGCTTGGACCCGGTATTACCAAAAAGGAAAGAGAAAACTACCGTGAGCAGTTAAAGATTTTGGATCTGGGCTTGGAAGACCGTATGACCGCAAAGGTAGGACTTCTCTCCGGCGGACAAAGACAGGCGCTTACTTTGCTTATGGCAACTCTTCAGCAGCCCAAGCTTTTGCTTCTTGACGAGCACACCGCAGCCCTTGACCCCAAGACCGCCGCAAAGGTTTTGGAAACTACCGAAAAGATAGTAAGCAAGAGTAACTTGACCACCCTTATGATAACCCACAATATGCGTGATGCCATTGCATACGGCAACAGACTTATAATGATGCACGAGGGCAGAATTGTGGTTGACGTAAGCGGCGAGGAAAAGAAAAATCTTACCGTTGAACAACTTATGGGACTTTTCTCAAAGACCAGCGGAAGCGAGATCGCAAACGATAAACTTTTACTTTCATAAATTCTCCCCACAAAATAAACGCGCTCATTACGGGCGCGTTTTGTTGTAGCCGATTGTCGAACCGAGTAATATATTGATATTACGGAGGTTGATATTTTTTGGCAGAGATAATAAACGGGTTGTTTATACCATTTCTGGGCACGGCGCTGGGAAGTGCGTGCGTATTCTTTTTAAAAGGCGAGCTGAAAGAAAGCGTGCGAAGGGCGTTTACGGGATTTGCCGCAGGAGTTATGGTGGCGGCGTCCTTCTGGAGTCTTTTGGTACCCTCAATAGAACAATCCCGACATTTGGGATCCCTTTGCTTTTTGCCTGCAGTGGCAGGACTTTGGCTTGGATTTATCTTTTTACTTTTACTTGATATTATTATACCCCGCTTAACAAAGGACGCTTCCCGTCATCCCTCAATGCTGTTTTTGGCGGTAACCCTCCACAACGTGCCCGAGGGAATGGCGGTAGGCGTGGTGCTGGCGGGGCTGGAAGCCCATAATCCCGACATAACCGCCGCATCCGCACTGGCGCTTTCGCTGGGGATAGCGTTTCAGAATTTCCCCGAAGGGGCAATAATCTCCCTCCCCTTGCGCGCAGGAGGAACGGGAAAAGGAAAATCTTTTTTATGGGGCGCGCTTTCCGGCTTGGCAGAGCCGATAGCGGCGGTAATAACCCTTTTGCTTGCAGGGACGGTAACTCCGCTTATCCCCTACTTTTTGTCTTTTGCCGCAGGGGCGATGTTTTACGTGGTGGCAGAGGAATTATTAAAAGAAAACTCCCATACGGGCACGGTGTTTTTCGCCGCGGGGATCACTTTAATGACTGTGATCGACTGCCTATTGTAACCACTTGAATTTTGTGGGAAATTAGTATATAATCGTTACGAGTGAAAAGGAAGTGCAAAAAATGATTTTTGAAAAACAGATAGAAAAAGTATACCGTTCCACCCTTTACCGCAGATGCGACGAGGACGGGATAACCTTTTATTTTTCTCCGTGGGATTTCGAGGGGCTGAACGCGACACCTTATACCTTCGTTTCCTCTATGGGAAACACCTTGAAGGGGTATTTTTATTCTTATGAAAATGCCGATGACAGCAGGCTTATTGTATTTGACCACGGATTCGGCGGCGGGCACCGCGCTTATATGAAGGAAATTGAGATGCTGTGCAGACGGGGCTACAAGGTGTTTTCCTATGACCACACGGGCTGTATGGAATCCGAGGGAGAAAACGCAAACGGATTTGCCCAGTCCTTACATGATCTTGACGATTGCATCACCGCTTTGAAAAAGGACGATAGCGTGAATGCCGACGATATTTCCGTTATCGGTCATAGCTGGGGCGGTTTTTCCACTATGAATATAGCTGCGTTGCACCCCGATATTACTCATATAATTGTAATAAGCGGCTTTGTTTCTGTGGAGGAAATGGTAAAGCAGAATTTTTCGGGTCTGCTCAAAGGCTACAGAAAGCACATTTTCGGCATTGAACAAAAAGCAAATCCCGATTACGTGGATTTTAACGGCGTAAAGACTCTTTCAAAAACAGATGCAAAGGTTTTGCTTATATATTCTACCAACGATGGGTTGGTAAAAAAGGATATCCACTTTGATGCACTTAAAAACGGTCTTGCGGAAAAAGAAAATATAGAGTTTCTTTTGGCGGACGGCAAAGGACACAACCCCAATTACACCCATAACGCCGTAAAGCTTTTGGGCGAATATGCAGATGCAAAAAGACGGGCAATAGAGAAAGATGCTCTTCAAACGGCAGAGCAAAAGGAAGATTTTAAAAATTCTTTTGACTGGGATAAAATAACCGAGCAGGACCAAAAGGTCTGGGAAAAGATATTTGAGGTTTTGGCAAAATAAAATTAAGGCTCTGCGACGTGCAGAGCCTTTGTTTTGTTATTTGTGATTCTTAAGAAGTCCCATTGCTTTTACAAGTTCCATTACCACGAGGGGTACGAGGATAAGGCCGAGGGCTATAAGATACATATGCCAGGGCAGGATAACCAGATTGAATGCAACGGAAACGGGAGTGAACAGAACTATTGCCATTAAAACGATAGCCACAGCCGCCGCCTGATTAAGCTTTTTGTTGCCGAAGAAGCCGATGCGGAACAGAGATCTGTCAGAACGCATATTGAACGCCTGAACGATCTGGGAGAATGCAAGAACCATAAACGCCATTGTCTGTCCTGCGCTTTCGCCCACGTAGTGATTACCGATACCGTACGCAACCAGAGAAAGAACACCGAACATTATACCCTGAAGCACGATACGCACTCCGTAGCCGTTGGCAAACAGACCTTCGGTCTTGGGTCTGGGCGGAACGTCCATAATATCCTTTTCCGTAGGCTCCATACCCAGAGCGATAGCGGGAAGTCCATCGGTAATAAGGTTTATCCAGAGAAGCTGTATAGACATAAAGGGGGATCTATTCCATATAAGCATTGCCACGAATACGGAAACCACTTCGCCGAAGTTGGTGCCCAGAAGGAAGCCCACAACCTTTTTGATATTGGTGTATATACCTCTTCCCTCTTTTACCGCATCAACGATGGTGGCAAAGTTATCGTCGGAAAGGGTCATGTCGGATGCGCCCTTGGCAACGTCCGTACCCGTAATACCCATTGCACAGCCGATATCGGCGGCTTTAAGTGCGGGAGCATCGTTTACGCCGTCGCCCGTCATGGAAACAACGTGTCCCTTCTTTTGCCAAGCCTTTACAATGCGTATCTTGTTTTCGGGAGAAACGCGGGCGTAAACGGAGATGTCCTCTACGCAGGCATCAAGCTCGGCTTCCGTCATTTCATCAAGCTGGGAGCCGGTAATGGCACGCTGACCGGGACGGAGTATGCCCAATTCTCTCGCAATAGCGGATGCGGTGATAATATGGTCACCCGTGATCATAACGGGGCGTATTCCCGCACGCAGGCAGGTTGCAACCGCCGCTTTCGCCTCGGGTCGAGGCGGGTCGATCATACCCAGAATACCCATAAAGGTAAGTCCGTTTTCCAATTCTTCGGAAGTTATTTCCGCAGGAAGCTCGTCGATAACCTTATAGCCTACCGCAAGCACACGGAGAGCATCCTCGCTCAACGCTTCGGTAAACCGCTTTGCTTCGGCGATGTTGCCCGAAACGCAGCGGGACGCCATTACGTCGAATGCGCCTTTAACGATAACGGTTATTTTTCCGTCGATATTATTGACGGAAGTCATTAATTTTCTGTCGGAATCGAAGGGAATAGTCGCCAAGCGGGGATAAGCCGTATTAAGCTCCGCTTTGGACATACCGTTGTTGTACGCCGCAAGGACTATTGAGGTTTCCGTAGGGTCACCGATATGGGTTACCTTGTCTGCTTCAACCAGAATGGAACCGTCGGAGCAAAGGGTGGCGTATGCGAGGAGCTTTTTCATTTGCTCGGAATTGGTGTGGGAAACATTTTCGCTTTCCTTTTCGCCTTCCACCCAGCCCTTTACAAGGGTCATACGGTTTTGGGTGAGAGTGCCGGTTTTATCCGAGCAGATAATAGACGCGCCGCCCAGAGTTTCTACTGCGGGAAGACGGCGGATAACCGCGTTTTTCTTTGCAAGGCGCTGTACGCCGATAGAAAGAACGATAGTAACTATTGCGGGAAGTCCCTCGGGTATAGCAGACACCGCAAGGGAAACTGCTGTCATAAATATCTCAAGGGGTTTGAGATCGTTGAGAATACCTACAACGAATATAACCACGCATATACCGATGGCAAGGATACCAAGGTATTTGCCCAATTTTGCAAGCTTTTTCTGCAAGGGGGTCTGACCGTCCTCTTCACCGGTGAGAAGTGCGGCGATCTTGCCCATCTCCGTATCCATACCGATAGCGGTTACAACCGCAAGGGCGGTACCGTAAGTAATACTGCAGCCGGAATAGACCATATTGCTTCTGTCGCCGATGGGGGCGTTTTCGTCTACAACCGCGTTCGCATCCTTTTCCGAGGGGACGGATTCACCCGTGAGGGCGGATTCCTCGCTCTTAAGAGATGCGCTCGTTATAAGACGTGCGTCTGCGGGGACGAAATCGCCTGCTTCCAGCTTTATAATGTCGCCGGGCACCAAAGCGGATGCCATTACGATCTGCTCTTTGCCGTCACGTATTACGCGGGAGTGCGGCGCGGACATACTCTTGAGAGCCTCCAAGGCTTTTTCCGCCTTGCTCTCCTGCATAACGCCCATTATGGCGTTTATGACCACAATGGCGAGTATGAGGGCAGGCTCGAAAAATCCTTTTGCCTCTCCCTCAAGAATGGCGACCACAAAGGACACCGCCGCCGCGGCAAGGAGAATAAGTATCATTACGTCCTTGAACTGATCAAGGAACTTTAAAAACATACCCTTTTTCTTTTTGCCTTTAAGGACGTTTGCGCCGTACTGCGCCTGACGAGCGGCTACCTCCCCTGAAGAAAGACCGTTTGTAACGTCCGTCTGCAGGGTGTCTACCACTTGCCTCGAATCGATGTTATAATATTCCATCTGAAAAATCCTCCGTTTTAAAAAACGAAAATGCCTATTAATTCCAAAATCTTACACAGTATTATACAACCCACATAACAAAATGTCAAGTGGAGGCAAAAAAACGCAAAAACAAATAAAAAAACCGAAAAATACTCTTTATTATTATGTATTTTGCCGTTGAAAAACACATTTATATAGAGTATAATTGCTTGGTTTGAAAAAAATGCATTAATAATATGAAAAGAGTGTAAATTATGATCGTTTTGTTTGAGATAGCGGTCGCGCTTTTCGCAGGACTTCTTATGTCCCGTCCCGCAAAGAAGCTCGGTCTTCCCGCTGTAACCGGTTATCTTATTGCAGGTCTGCTTATAGGTCCCTTCGTTCTGGGCAGACTCGGTATTGAAGGCTTGGGCTTTGTTTCCTTTGAGCACGTTGAAAGCCTTAGCATAATCTCCAACGTTGCGCTGGGCTTTATCGCTTTTGCTATCGGTAACGAATTCCGCGTTTCCCAGCTTAAGCAGATAGGCAAGCAGGCAACTGTAATTGCCATTTTCCAGGCGGTTACCGCAACCATATTCGTTGATGCGGCTTTGATCGGACTTCACTTCCTTATGCCCGATAAGCTCTCTATCGCCACCGCAATCACCTTGGGCGCTATTGCTACTGCAACTGCACCTGCCGCTACCTTGATGGTTGTTAACCAGTACAAGGCAAAGGGTAAGCTTACCGATATCCTCCTCCCCATCGTTGCTTTGGACGATGCTGTAGGTCTTGTTGTGTTCGCAGTATCCTTCGGTATCGCAAAGGCACTTAACTCCGGCGAGGCACTGAGTATTTATACCGTTGCAATAAATCCTCTTATCGAGATCGTTGGCTCTCTGCTTTTGGGCTCGGTGATCGGAATTCTTTTCAATTTCTCCGAAAAGTTCTTCTTCTCCCGTTCCAAGCGTATGTGCATATCCATCACCTACGTTTTCCTTGCAGTTGCCATTTCTATGCTTCACTTCAACATCCCCGGCACCGAGATAAGAATCGGTTTCTCCTCTCTGCTGGTATGTATGATGCTGGGTACTATATTCTGCAACCTGTGCGAATTCTCCGAAGAGCTTATGGCTAAGGTTGACAGATGGACTGCTCCCCTCTTCGTGCTGTTCTTCGTTATCTCCGGCGCAGAGCTGGACTTAAGCGTATTTACCGAATGGGCTGTTATCGTTATCGGCGTGGTATACATTATCTTTAGAAGTGCAGGTAAGATATTCGGCGCAACCGTAAGCTCCAAGTTTATGAAATGCGTTCCCAGTATTCAGAAATATCTGGGTATCACCCTCCTTCCTCAGGCGGGCGTTGCATTGGGTATGTCCGTAACCGTTGCCGCTGAATTGGGCGCAGACGGTGCGATAATAAGAAACATAGTTCTGTTCGCGGTTCTCGTATACGAGCTTTGCGGTCCTCTTATGACCAAGATCGCCCTTACCAAGGCAGGCGATATTCAGCCTAAGGAGTTGCAGCCCGTAAAGCACGATAAGAACGAAAAACCCGTCTGGTAGTCGCTCGGTAAAAGCACTGCACAACGAAACGCAAAAAATAATATATAGTTCTATTTAGCAAATCTCCACAATGTAGGGCAGGGGCTTGCTCCTGCCGCTTTAATCACAAAACAAGGTAAAAATAAAAGAACTTCCGTAGATATTTTCTAACTTCCGTAGATATTTTCTACGGAAGTTATTTTCTACGGAAGTTTTCCTTTTAATGTGGGTAGCGGCGGAGGTAAGGGGCACCCCGAAAAATGCTGCCGCATTTTTTGGGGACCCCGGATAAGCCACCCGCCCTACATTCGGAAAATAACTACACTAAACCATCTAAAGAATTTTTGCGTTTTTGGTTCTGCGTCAATCGGGGTCCCTGAAAACGCGAATAGCGTTTTTGGGGTGATTTTATTTTACCGAGCTAAAGAAGCCATTGTAAAGCGGCGCCGAACAACCCGCAATCACCTTTGAGCGGTGATATCACCACTTCCG
The DNA here is from genome assembly GCA_964485815.1 of uncultured Oscillospiraceae bacterium. Classification (GTDB taxonomy): domain Bacteria; phylum Bacillota; class Clostridia; order Oscillospirales; family CAG-382; genus SFLA01. The sequence continues at coordinate 4,863 of CAZAJX010000034.1, read as the reverse complement.
CTTCGGGAAGGAGGTGGGGACGGAGGCGGGAAAGGAAGCCTTCGCCTTCGTTGGTGATACCGCCTGCGATGATCACCAGCTCGGGCATAAAGATCTTTACTATGCTGTCAAGCGCCAGCGCGAAGGTTTCGAAATAAACGTCCAAGAGGTGCTGTGCTATGCGGCATCCTCTTTCAGCGGCGATAAAGGCGGTCTGTCCGTCAACGCCGCCCCGCTCATCTGCCACAGCCGCAAGAATGGATGCGGGATGGAACACCACAGCCTCTGCGGTGTTTGCGGTAAGCGCCTTGGTGGAGCAATACTGCTCAAAACAGCCGTGAAGTCCGCAAGCGCAAGGCTTGGGATCGTAAATATTGATTACAAAATGTCCCAGTTCACCTGCTCTGCCGTTTTTGCCGGTAAGCAATTTTCCGTTGCATATAATACCGCCGCCCACGCCCGTGCCGACGGTGATCATTACAACGTCCTTTTTTCCTCTGGCAACACCTGCAAGATATTCGCCGATAACGGCGCAGTTGCCGTCGTTATCCAGCATTGCAGGTACACCCAGAGCATCTGATATACGCTGTGCCAGAGGCAGGTCGCGGAAAGGCAGGTTGCCTGCGGTAACAACGATACCGTTTTCACGGTCAATACGTCCTGCAGAGCCGATGCCCACACGCTCGATAGGGTATTTTTCCATTATTTCCTTTGCGGCGGCAATAATATCCTCCACAATAGCGTCCTGACCTGCGGTTACGCGGGTGCGCACCGAGGTATCGTATATAATTTCTCTTTTTTCACTATCGACTATGCCGAGCTTTACACCCGTACCGCCGATATCTATTCCCAAAAAGTTTGCCATTTTTACTAAACTATCCTTTCGCCGCCGCAAAAAACAGCGGTAATATCAAAGTTTTTATCAAGCACGACGACATCCGCCCGCTTGCCCGTTTCCAAAGAACCGCGGGTATTATCTCCGCAATCCCGCGCAGGATTTACAGATGCCATAACGGCTATCTCTGCAGGAGAAAAGCCCAATGAATACATATTTTTGACTCCGTCGTACAAGGTTTTGGTGCTGCCCGCTATAGTCTTTTTATCGTCCGCAAGGCACAGACCGTCCTTTACGTAACGGGTCCTGCCGTCCACCACGTACACGCCGTCCCCCAGTCCCGCAAACACGCCGCTGTCGCTTATCATAGTGATGTTATCCGTTCCCTTGCAACCTACCGCCATTTTTATTGCGGCGGCGGAAACGTGGTAAAGATCACATATAAGCTCGCACTGAATATCGTCAGTGGTGAGGGCATATCCCAGCACGCCCGGATCGCGGTGGGTAAAGGGCCGCATACCGTTATAGGTGTGGGTAAGGCGGGTCGCTCCCAGAAGGTGCGCCTTTTCCGCCTGCTCCAAGGTAGCATCCGTATGCGCCATAGAAGGGGTTATGCCGTTTTCGGCGCAGTATTTCACGGTTTCATACCCGTTTTCCAGTTCGGGAGCGAAGGAAACGATCTTTAACATTCCTCCGCTCTCTTTTTGGAAGCGTTTAATAATATCTATATCGGGATTGCGGAGCTTGTGTCTGTTCATGGCTCCGATACGGGCGGGGTTTACAAAGGGCCCCTCCATATGTATTCCCAGAATACGATCGTCCTTTTGCCGTGCGATATTCCGCGCCGCCGCGTACAGTTCTTCTTCAAGCAGGGAGCGGGTGGTCGCCAGCACGGCAGTAACGCCGAGGGTACAAAGCTTATCCAGCCCCGAGGAAAGCTCTTCATCGGGCGAAGAAAACTCCGTACCGAAACAGCCGTGGTTGTGGGTATCTATAAACCCGGGAAGAACGTAACACTCTGTTGCATCAAACTCGCCGCTTTCGCTGTGGTCGGTAATAACGCCGTTTTCAAAGCAAAGGTCTTTTGTTTTTAAGGTTTTGTCCGAGCAGAAAACTGCTCCGCCGATTATCTTCATTTGCCCAGTTCCGCTAACATTTTTACAAGGTTATCGTGGCTTGCCTGAATTGCGGGAAGCACGTCCTCTATACCCTCGAATTCGATGGAATAGTATCCGTCGTATCCCGTGGAAACGATAACGTTAAGGCACTGGAAGGTGGGGTTATCGCCCTGACCGAAGATGGTGGCACGGCGGTAGTTTCCGCCCCGCGTAAGTCCCCAGAACGCGCCGGGGTTACGAGCCATACCGCTTCTGAACAAGCTGTCCTTACAATGCACGTGGCAGATAAGATCGGAAAGGGCGGCGGTTGCGTTGGCGCAGTTTTCATCCACTCCGCCAAAATTGCCGATATCGCAAAGGAAGCGGTAGTTTTTGTGGTTTACGGCGTTATATACCTTGCGGACACGGTCGCTGTCCTGAAACAGTCTGCCGTGATTTTCGCTGCAGGTGATAACGCCCTTGCTTTCGCCGTAGGAAGCGACTTCGCGGATGGCGGGTGCCATAATTTCAACTGCGGCTTCAATAGTCTTTTCGCCCTCGTAGCCTTCGTAAAAGCCCCAAGCAACGTCATGGCGCATCATAGTAACGCCGTTTTCGGCGGCAACGTCGATATGCTTCTTTACACGCTCAACCTCTGCTTCGGGATTGGGAACGAGGAAGTTCGCGCCTGTGGTGTATATGGGGGCTTCGAGCCCTTTTTCTCTTATATATTTGAATATATGCGCCGCAAATTCGGGGTTGAGATCGTTAAGCACGCATTCAAAGCCCGTCGCGCCGATAGATGCCGCGTGGTCAACGGCGCCTTCCCAGGAAAGTGCGCCCGTATCAAGTAATCTGTGATAGCTCCAGGAGCTTATAGCTGTTTTCATATAATAACCTCTCTGCCTTCCTTACCGGAAAGATATATAGCATCCAGCATTTCCTGCATCTGGATAGCCTGCTCGATAGGATATCTTACCTCGCCGCCGTTAAGCACCTTGTCTGCAAAATGCTCGATCTCGGCAGCGAAACGGTCGTTATCCAAAACCTTTATGCTGTCGGTGGAAAGATAGCCCTCGCGCTCACCGTAAATGGTGAGGGGGCTTACGGTTGCGCCTGCCTTTGTACCGCAAACCTGAGTAGCGCTTCCATCGGGAGCGTTAATAGCCCAAGTCGCCTCAAAGGACAGCATTGCGCCGTTTTCGAAGTGAATAACACCCATACCGGAATCTTCTACGTTAAACTGATTGTTGGGACAAGGAGTGCCCTGCCACTTGGTTACGCCCTTGGTCCGGTAATCGCCGATCTTGGTGTTTACAATAGCGCTTACACGGGTAGGCTTGGGAGTGCCCATAAGATACCAAGCTGCATCTATACCGTGGATGCCGATATCATAAACGGGACCGCCGCCTGCGTGCTCAAGGTCGGTAAACCAGCCGGTGGGAGTTCCTCTGCGGCGAACGTACGCGGTCTTGCCGTAGTAAACGTCGCCCAGCTCGCCTTTTTCGTACAGCTCGCGGATATAGCAGTTTGCGTTGCCGAATCTGCCGGGAACTGCCAGCATAAATCTTACGCCTGCATCCTTAACAGCCTTTTCCATAGCTCTTGCTTCGTCCGCACTGCGTGCCATAGGCTTTTCGCACAGAATGTGCTTGCCTGCGTTTGCGGCGGCGATGCACACGGGAGCGTGGCCGTTGTTCCAGGTGCAGATGTCTACTGCATCGATCTCTGCTTCGGCGCACATCTCTTCTACAGAGGTAAAGTAAGGCACACCCAGCTTTTCTGCGGCTATGCGGGCTCTCTCTTCGTTAATATCCGCAACTGCCACAACGCGGGCATTCTTTATCTTTGCGTATCCGCCTGCGTGGCCGTTGGTGTATATATTACCTGCGCCTACAACACCCATACGAAGGGTTGTCTGAGGGTTGAGAGTCTTTAAATATTCTATGCTCTGCTTTGCACATTCAAGGCGGGAAAGTCCCATAGAAGGCTCATCCTGCTCGATAACCACCCACTTAACGTCGCTGTGTCTTGCGGCGCAAAGGAGTGCGTCCACATCCTGCATACCCTTGCCCAGAGGACGGAATTCAAAGGCGCTTTCCTCATCGGGTTTGTCGTTGTCGTCAATGCCGATAAGGTTATACAATTTGCCTGCCTTGCCCTCGGATTTATAATAATCCTTAAGGTGCAATACGGGAGTTCTGCCCTTGTAGGAACGGAGGTACTTACCTACGTTAACCCCTGCAACAGCCGCCCAGCAGGTATCCAGCTCCAAGCCAAGTTCGGGGGCGGAAGAAAGGAAAATATCCAAGCCGTACTCGCTGTCTACGGTCTTGAATTCAAAATCGTGATTGTGGTACTGGAGAGGAAGTCCGTTTTCCGCACATTTTTTGGCGAGGTTTTTAACGTCCTCTACGCATTTTGCAAAGCCTGCGTTACCGGGACGGCGCTCTTCCTCAAGATAAGGAACTACTATGTACTGAACGCCCACGGTCTTGTAATCCGCAATAACCTTGTCCGCGTCCGCCAGCATCTCTGCCAGAGGAACGTGAGCGGAAACGGGGATGAGCCCAACTTCATCAAGCCAAGCCTTCATCTGCTCGGGTGCGTGACCGTAAAGACCTGCCAGCTCTACGCCGTCATAGCCCATATCCTTTACCGCCTTAAGGGTGGAAAGCACGTCCTTTTCCATATCTGTTCTTATGGAATAAAGCTGAAGCGCAACGGGGAATTTCATAATACATAATCTCCTTTTTATATAAGAAAAATATATTGTTTTTTACGCTTTGAGTTTAGCACAAAAGGAATAAAAATACAACCTTTTTGGAAAGAATTTATACCTACAAAAAGCAAAAAGCTCTTTTGTTTTTAATATACAAAACCGATGTGAGAATTTCTACACATCATACAGTTGAAATAAGCCTTGTGCTATGGTAAAATAAATGTGTGGTA
>CAZAJX010000033.1:0-20956 GCA_964485815.1 uncultured Oscillospiraceae bacterium | reverse complement strand
GCGCTCCTCCTCAGCTTTGCGGGCGGAAACCGCAAGCATATTTGAAAAGCATTTGTATTCCGTGCCGAAGCGGGAAAAGGTATCCTTTATCTCGTTTATGTTTTCTTGTGCGCAGGCAGAGGGAATTAAGGCGATATCCTTGTAATTCGGGCACACGTCCCGAACAGAGGCGGGCAGGTCATCGGGAAGCAACGGGCGGTTTGCCACGCAGGTGGTGGTAAGATAAGAGGCTATATCCCCTTTATCAAGACGGCATCCGCCGCAGGAATCGCAAAGGGTATCCAATTTTTCCTTTACCGCGGTATACGCTTTGTCCCGAGGTGGAGAAACGGAGGTATCCGAAACGGCGAAAAACAGGCCCGAAAGAGAGGAAAACCCTGCCGCCAGAGCCGCCATGCCCCTGTCAGCCGCAGGCGCGGGAACAGCCGAAGGGGACGGCTTCTTTTTGTATAAAAAAGGCAAAAACAAAATTATTCCTCCCAGAGAAGCGGCGGCGATGGGAATGACAGTATCAAAGGAGAGAATATACGCCCCCGCGGTTACGGAAAGCATATAGCCGAGGACAAGCGCAAACACGGGGGTATCGTAAACGAAAAGCCCGTGGATAAGCCCGAAAATTCCCACCACGGGTATAGCGGAAAGTCCTCCCGCAATACCGTATACAAACCCTGCCGCCGCGGAAACGGGAAATCCTTTTTCCTTGCCTGTAAGGGCGGTAAGCAGGATCGCCGCCGCCACGGAAAGGGGATATCCGTATATATTCACGCCCGAAAAGGCACGGCAGATTATCAAGCCCGTAAGCAGTATAAAGACGGTTTCGAAAAAGCGGTTTTTGTTGCGGAAAAACACTATGATCCCATATAACACTGGCACGGTGACTATACACACCGAGGACACCAGCTTGTCCGCCGTGAACATTTCCTTTGAAAGCATAGTTATTCCCAGCAGCAGAGAATATGCGGCGGAAAGCAAAAGGGTACGCCAAAAAGAGGGCTTTCGCTTTGCAAAGAGAAGGCGTATGGCGGCGGTATATATAAGTGACACCGCCGTAACGGGACGGAATGCGCCGAACAACGCGCTCGACACCAAAGCCCCCAAGGCAAACGCGGTGGTGTTACCGTCCGTTCCGCACAGATACGCCACGCCGAAAGGGTATACTCCCATAGCCAGCGGGGATGCGCCCATAACGGCACCCATAAGAAGAGAGCGTAAAACGTCAAAACTTAAATACTTTTTCATACTTCTTTTTCCCTTTACGTTTAGTAGGGTGATTATACAACGGGCATATAAGCAAAAAAGAGTGAAAAAAAGGCGCAAAATTCAAATATTTATGTTGATTTATTTATCAAAAATGATATAATAATACAGATAATGGGTAAAAATATTCTATTTACGAAAAGGCGGGAAAATAACAATGATAAATAACTACCTTTGTTCACAAAATGCCGTTTTTGTAAAAGATATGGATACGGGCGAAGTGCTTGCCGAGCACAACGTTTCCCTCCCCTTCCCCTCCGCCAGCGTGATAAAACTGTTTATTCTGTCTTATTACGCCGAAAAGGAAAATATTTTGCTCCCCGTTACACGGAAAGATATGGTTGGCACCAGCATTATAAGCGAGCTTAAATTAAAAGAGGTTTCTCTTTACGATGCGCTGACATTTATGATATCTTTTTCCGATAACACCGCCACGAACCTGCTTATAAAGCATGCGGGAATGGACGAGATAAACAAGCACATAAAGGAGCTTGGCTGTAAAAACACCGTTCTTGCCCGAAAAATGATGGATTTTAAAGCCCGCGAGGAAGGAAACGAGAATATGACCTCCCTTGAGGATTGCTATATAGTTATGGAAAGGTTATCCCGTTTTGATACCGCTATGGAAATACTATCCACCCAAAAGTGCCTTGAAAGGCTGGGAAGATATATTTACAGAAACGTAACTTTGTATACCAAGGCGGGGGATCTTAACGACGTATACAATGACGTGGGCATTATTATAAATCCCGAGGGAAGCAAAATGTTTGCGGGAGTGCTTACACACAATTACGATAAATCTCTTGCAAAACGCCTTTGCGGAAGGACGGGACTTTTGGCTTGCAAACGGGAAACGCCCGTTACTTAATGAGGAAAAAACAAAATGGCAAAAATTCAAAGCTTTGTAAAAAACCATTACGTTATACTTCTTTTGTGTCTTTTACTGCTTTTGGGAATAGTTATTCCCCTTTGCGGTGTGCAGACATTTTTGGGACACGACGTATATTTTCATATGACCAGAATGGAAGCGTTGGCGCAGGAGATTGAGGCGGGCAACGTTCCCGCACGGCTGTATTACTTTATATACGAAGGATACGGCTACGCATCCCCTATGTTTTACGGAGATCTGTTCCTGATCATCCCCGCACTGCTTATACTTGCGGGCGTACCTATGCCCCTTGCATACAAGGCGTTTATGATAATCTGTGTTTGCGCCTGCCTGCTTATGGCATATTACTGCGGAAAGAAGATGTTTAAAAAACGTTCCTCCGCTGTGTGCTTTGCTTTTACCTATGCGGTGTCCTCTTATTTCGCGGTGGACGTTTTCACCCGCGCCGCAATAGGCGAGATGCAGGCGTTCGTTTTCGTACCCCTTGCGTTCCTGGGACTGCACAGCATTATCAACGAAGAGGGCAAATACTGGTATTATCTGCCCATCGGCTTGGGATGTGTGCTGTTCAGCCATCTTATAACCAGCGTTATGACAGCGGCGTTCCTTTTGGTATACGCCCTTATCCACAGCGTAAAGCTTGTAAAAGCACCAAAAAAGATCGGTGCTATCGCTTTGTGCGCTTTGGTGTTTTTGCTTATAACCGCATCCTTTATGTTCCCTCTGCTGGAGCAGCTTGCGGACACGGAGTTTTTGTCCACGGACGGCTCCTCCGCCACCGTGTTCGGCACTATGGAGCAAAGGTCAATGACGGTAAAACAGCTTTTCTCTCTGTTTAACCTTAACGAAGATCACGAATATTGGATACCAAACGGTATCGGCTACCTGCCCATAATACTGCTGGTGTTCAGAATAGTGGTATTGCGTAAAACCCGCTTTTGTATGGGGGACGGGTATTTTATAACCGCAAACGTCTGTCTGTTTATGATAAGCAGTCTGTTCCCTTGGGAAAAAGAGTTTTTCCAGAATCTTTTCGGTACCATACAGTTCCCTTGGCGTATAATGCTGTTTGCCACGCTGTTTTTGGCGCTTGCCGCCGCAGACTACTGCTCCCGTATGGAAAAGACCGACGTTACAACCTTTACCTGCTTTGCCTGTATTGCGGGAGTGTGCGCATTCGGAAGCGTATATATGCCCCGCTACAATACCTATGCGTCCTACGAGGAAACGGGAACGAAGGTAACCTATTACAAGGATAAAAATATCGGATACAATATCGGTACGGGCGAATATCTCCCCACGGGCACGAAGCGGGGTTCTCTGATGTACAGAGGAAGCGTTATCAAGACCGACGGAACCAACAAAACCTTCACTCAGGAGAAAAACGGTGATATTTACGTTCCCATTGAATACAGCGAAAATATGGGAACTTATATAGACCTGCCCCTTATAAAATATAAAGGCTACACCGCCGTGTTTACGGATAAGGACGGAAACGAAACCAACCTTGTCCCCTTTTACGGCGAAAACAACGTACTGCGCTTGTATCTTGAGGATATAAAAACAGACGGCACCGTGTACGTAACCTACAGCGGCACCGCCATACAGCATATATCCTTTTGGGTAAATATTATTGCAGTCCTTTGTCTTGGCGGGTGGATTCTGTACTCCCGCGGGATAAAAGGCCGGAAACCGTGTCAAGCAAGTATCCCTGCTCAAGAAGAGCCGGAATTATCTGCCGAAGCGCCTTTGGAGTAGAGCTTTTACCGCTGACATAATCGTGAAGCAGGACTATATCCCCTTCACAGACGGTGGACAGCACGGTTTGGGATATGGTCTGTGCGTCCACGCCCGACCAATCCTTTGAATCGGTGCGCCACGCCCACAAAACGTATTTATAGCCGTGTTCCTCCGCAACTGACCTTGCCAGAGAAAATTCGCCCCCTCCGGGCGGGCGGAAAAGCACGGGAGAGTAATTAAAGGTTTCCTTTAAAAAGGTGTGGGTATTTAAAATTTCCCTTTCTGCCTGCTCTCTTGTTATACTGCCCATTCCCTTGTGGGACCAGGTGTGGTTGCCCACCTCGTGTCCCGAAGCGATAATGCGCTTCACGATCTCGGGATACTGCGCCGCGTTCTCACCCACCACGAAAAAGGTGGCTTTTACCCCGAATTCATCTAAAATATCCAAAATTTCGGGAGTATATTCGGGGTGCGGACCGTCATCAAAGGTTAAAGCCACACATTTGCCTGCTTCCTTGTTATCGCGGATATACCCGAAGGATTCTTCTCCGTACTGGGAAGAATAAAGCTCATCAAGATTGCCGAATTTATAGCCGCAGGCGCGGATATCGGTTATAAGCCGTTCAAGAATGGCGGCGTTTGTAACCGAATTTGGGTGGAGTAAAAGCACCATACCGTCGTGAAGTGATGACATTATCTTGTTATACGCCCATTCCGGGTCCTTTTGGTCGTTATTATCCCAATCCGCATAGGCAAAGGACCAAAAGACGGTTTTATATCCCAAAGCGTTACAATTATCCAGCATTTCTTTGGAAAAGGTGCCTTCGGGCGGGCGGAAGTATTTTTTCATCTGAACTCCCGTTTTTTCAAAAACGTAGTTTTCTGCTTTTGTTAATTCTTTTTCAAGCTCGCTTTTGGAAAGAACCGACATATCCTTGTGGGAATATGAGTGGTTGCAGATAAAATATCCCTTTTCATCAAGGGTCTTTACAAGCTCCCCGTCCGTGTTCGCAAAGGCGGGAAGGATAAAAAACGCCGCCGTGGTGTTTGTTTCCATAAGCGTTTGGGCAATAGAGCGCACATTCTCGTTACCGTAGCCCGCATCAAAGGTGAGATATACGGTTTTGTCCCCGTCTGCACCCATAAACAAAGCTCCTTTTTCGGTAACCCATTTTTCGCCGCCGAAGCAAAGAGGCTGTCCCTCACCGCTTTTAAAATACCATCCCGTTCCCCCAAAAGCGGAAAGAGGAAAAGCGAGTATTAGCAAAAATAAAGCTATATATTTTTTAATAAAACATCATTCCTTTCCGAAAATATTTTTTACGGATATCTTACGAACAAACGAAGAAAAATAAGGAATGAAGATTTTTGTTCGCAGAACAAAAATCAACCATAATTTATCATTTCTCATTCCTCATTCCTCATTACCAACATAAGGAGTCGTTATGTATACTGTTCAAGTACCTATATCTCACCTCTACAAATCTCCCGATAAAACCAGTGAGCATACCGACGAAGCGCTTTTCGGCACGGAATGTGAAATTTTAGATGATTTTTTAGGATTTTATAAAATAAAAACAGATTACGAATACGTAGGCTGGGTGGAGAAGACCGATATTTGCCCCGTGTTGGTAGGGGGCGGATTTGTGGTTAAAAAGCTGTTTGCAGACCTGCTTCCCTCCCCCGAGAATTGCCGTGCGCCAATTATAACCTTCCCCAAGGGAAGCAGAGTGGATTACGGCGTGCCCCACGCGGAGGAAAGATACGGTATGGTGATATTGCCCGATAAAACGGGAGGATATATGCACAAGGAATGGGTTGCACCCTACCCCCAGAAGACGGAAAATTACCGCGACGTTATAGTTGAAACCGCAAAAAGCTATCTTGGCGTACAGTACCGTTGGGGCGGAAAGAGCCCTATGGGCATAGATTGCTCGGGACTGGCGTTTATGGCATACCAAATGGCGGGAATAACCATTTGGAGAGATGCGGATATTGATCGAAGCCCCGCCTTGAAAAAGATTTCCCTTGAGGAAGCCGACAAAGGCGACCTGCTGTTTTACAAGGGACACGTTGCCATATACAAAGGAAACGGGGAATTTATTCATTCCTGCGGTTCTCACGGTGTGTGCGAAAGCACTTTTGAAGCACAACCGAATATGAAAAATAATATTATTGCAATAGGAACTTTAAAATGACAGATATTTACGTTTTACCTGAGGTTATGTCCGAGCAAAAGGAATACGCCTGCAGAGTGAGAGAGATAATAAAAGAAAAATATGCACATCCCACCGTGTTTTTGCGCACCTTCGGCTGCCAGCAGAACGAAGCGGACACCGAGCGGCTTGCAGGTATTGCCGCAGAATGCGGATACACGGTTACCGACGACGAGCAGAGTGCTGACCTGATAATAATAAACACCTGCGCTATACGTGAGCACGCGGAAAAGCGGGCGCTTTCCGGTGCGGGACAGTTTAAAAAGATAAAAAAAGACCGTCCTAATACGGTTATTGCCGTTTGCGGATGTATGGCACAGCAGGAGTACCGCAAGGACCAGATAAAAAACAGTTATCCCTACGTAGACCTCGTCTTCGGCACGGATAAAAACCACCTCCTTGCCCAGATGCTGTATACCGTTTTGAAAACGGGAAAAAGACAGTATTTCGTATCCGGTACTCCCCACGATGAACTGGGCGTAATTGCGGAGGACGTGCCCGTTTTGCGTTCCTCGGGCTACAAGGCGTGGGTATCTATTATGTACGGATGCAACAACTTTTGCTCCTACTGCGTAGTGCCTTACGTGCGGGGCAGAGAAAGAAGCAGAAACAGCGCGGAGATACTTAAAGAGGTAAAAGCGCTTATCGACGCAGGGTACAAGGATATTACCCTGCTGGGGCAAAACGTAAACAGCTATAAAGGGGATATGGATTTTCCCGATCTGTTGGATGCGGCGGCATCCTTTGAAGGAGATTACCGTATTCGGTTTATGACAAGCCACCCGAAAGACGCATCGGACAAGCTGATCGAGGTTATGAAAAAGCACCCCGAAACCATTGCCAGACATTTTCATCTTCCCGCACAGGCAGGCAACGACAGAGTGCTTAAGGCGATGAACAGAAAATACACCCGTGAAAAATATCTTGAAACGGTGCGTAAGATAAAGGAAGCAATGCCCGAAACCGCCATAACCACGGATATTATCTGCGGGTTCCCCACAGAAACGGCAGAGGAATTCGAGGATACCGTTTCCCTCATAAAGGAAGTGGGCTACGATATGATATACACCTTTATTTATTCTCCCCGTCCCGGAACGGTGGCGGCGAAGATGGAGGGACATATCGACCACGATGAGCAGGTGAGAAGATTTCAGCGCCTTTCCAAGGTGCAGGACGAAATATCCGCCGAAAAGAGCAAAAGCTATTTGGGAAAACGGATAAAAGTGCTTTCCGACGGAAACTTTGAAGGCAGAAACAGCCAGAATAAAATTATAACCCTTGATACGGATATCCCCGCAGGACAGTTCGTTACCGTGGAGATTACCGAAACCAAGGCATACGGATTAAAAGGAAAAGTAATAAACTGAAAGGAAATATAAAAAATGAACGAAACAACCAGAAACGCCATTATCGCATTGGCAGACGCTATTGAGCAGGACGAGGTAGTTATTAACTACAAAGCCGCAAAGGAAAACTTTGATAACGACGATACCCTCTCCACCAAGATCAACGAATACACCGTACAGCGTATGATATTCGAAAAAGCGGCAGCAGACGAAAACAAGGACGAAGAACTGCTTAAGCAGATCGATAACCGTATGAAGGAGCTTTACGAAGAGGTTATGGCTAACCCCGTTATGGTGGCTCTCGCAGATGCGGAAAACGCACTTAACGAGCTTCTTAACGTGCTTAATTCCGAGATCCAGTCCAGAGTTATTCCCGAATCCCAGCATTCCTGCGGAGGAGATTGCAGCAGCTGTGGAGGATGTCACTAGGAGCGCGTTCATTCGGCGCAGAAAGCACCCCTCAAAACCTGCGGGTTTGCAGGAACCCCATGAACCAAAAAATGAGGAATGAGGAATGCGACGCATCGCAAATGCGATGCTAAATGAGGAATTTCGGAAGATTTTTGTTCGCAGAACAAAAATCAACCATCATTTCTCATTCCCGGGGTTCCCCGAAAACGCTATGCGTTTTTGGGGTGGAAACTCATTTATCATTTCTCATTTAAAAATCAAAACCCATTACCTTTGTTGAGGAGATGACTACTATGGCTCTTTCACCCATGATGAAACAATATTTACAGGTAAAACAAGAAAATCCCGATTGCATACTTATGTTCCGCCTTGGGGATTTTTATGAAATGTTTTACGAGGACGCTATAACTGCGTCCAAGGTATTGGATATTGTGCTTACCGGCAGAGATTGCGGTGAGGAGCAGAGAGCGCCTATGTGCGGTATTCCCTTCCACGCGGCGGACAGCTATATTCACCGTCTTATTAAGGCGGGATACAGAGTTGCCGTGGCAGAGCAGATGGAAGACCCCAAAAGCGTTAAGGGAATTGTAAAGCGCGAGGTAATACGGGTAATCTCCCCCGGTACGGTTACAGACGGGGAATATCTCCCCAAGGAAAAGAACAATTACATTCTTTCCGTATACAACACGGACGAGGGCTGCGGCGCCGCTTATGCGGACGTTTCTACCGGTACCTTTTCCGCCTGCCAGTTTACGGGCAGAGATGCAAAGGCACTCCTGCTTTCGGAAACCGCCGCATATTTCCCTACGGAAGCGCTGGTTTACGGCGCATCCGATATAAAGCAAGCGTTGGCGGACAGATTCGGCGCAAGAATTTCCGCTATTGACGTATCCCTTTTCAAGTTCGACACAGCCTTTGAGGAGGTCTTTGCCGTTACGGGTACGGACACGGGCAAAAGTTTCCCCCTCGCCTGCACGGCGGCGGGAGCACTGCTCAAGCATTTGCGCCTTTCCCAAAAACTTGACCTTAAATTTGTAAAGGATATTAATTTTTACGATCCCACACTGTATCTCCAGCTTGATTCTTTTTCAAGAAGAAATCTGGAGCTTACGGAATCCGCCTACAGCCGTGAAAAGAGAGGCTCTCTTTTGTGGGTTTTGGACGATACCAAAACGGCTATGGGCGCCCGTGCTTTGCGCAGAAGAATTGAAGCTCCCCTGCTGGACCCCAATATGATAAACGCCCGTCTTGACGGCGTGGCGGAGCTTGTGAAGGACCGTGCCGGCAGAGATAACCTGCGGGATGAGCTTGCCAAGGTTTCCGACCTTGAACGCCTTTCCTCCCGCGTGGCGTACGGAAGCGCAAACCCCAGAGATTTAAAGGCGCTGGAAATGTCTATGCGCCGTTTCCCCGAAATTAAGCAGATATTATCTGCATATTCTTCTCCCGAATTAGAAAGACTGCAAAAGGAGATAAACCCTCTTACCGACGTGTGCGAGAGTATCGGCAAATATATAGATGATGATCCTCCCGTAGTTTACAAGGAGGGCGGAGTTATACGCAAGGGCGCCCACAAGGACGTGGACGAGCTGCGTGAAATTCTTGACGGCGGTAAAAACTGGCTTGCCCGAATTGAACGCAACGAGCGGGAGCAAACGGGGATAAAAACACTTAAAGTCGGCTACAACCGAGTTTTCGGATATTACATAGAGGTTCCCAAGTCTGCGGCGGAAAGCGTGCCCGAAGGGTATATCCGCAGACAGACTCTGGCGGACAAGGAAAGATACGTTACCCAAGAGCTTAAGGAAATGGAAAGCAGGGTAATTAACGCCAAGGGCAGACTTTACGCATTGGAGGCGGAATTGTTTACGGGATTGGTTACATACGTTAACGCATCCCTTAATTTCCTGCGGAAAACTGCGGAAGCCATTGCTGAAGCGGACGTTTACTCCACTCTGGCGAAGGTGGCGGAGGAAAACGGTTACACCCGTCCCGAGGTGGACGTTTCCGATATTATCGATATTAAAGCAGGCAGACATCCCGTGGTGGAAAAGCTTTGCGGGGACAGCTATTTCGTTCCCAACGATTGCCTGCTTAATACCTCGTCATCCCGTCTGCACATTATAACGGGTCCCAATATGGCAGGTAAATCCACATATATGCGTCAGGTAGCGGATATCGTGCTTATGGCGCAGGCAGGGTGCTTTGTCCCTGCGGAGAGCGCCCGCATCGGCGTGGTGGACAGAATTTTCACCCGTGTAGGCGCATCCGACGATCTTTCCGGCGGCACCTCCACCTTTATGATGGAAATGCGTGAGGTGGCAAACATTCTGGCAAACGCCACCAAAAAGAGCCTTATTGTTTACGATGAGATAGGCAGAGGCACCTCTACATACGACGGTATGTCCATAGCCCGCGCGGTGGTGGAGCATACTGCGGAAAAGATAAAAGCCCGCACACTTTTCGCCACCCACTACCACGAGCTTACCGAGCTTGAGGGAACGCAGGAGGGCGTGGTAAACTACAATATCGCCGCAAAAAAGAGAGGCAACGATATTATTTTCCTGCGCAGGATAGTCCGCGGCCACGCTTCGGACAGCTACGGTATCGAGGTTGCGTCCCTTGCGGGTGTACCCAACACCGTGGTAAACCGCGCAAAAGCCATACTCAAGGATATAGTAGAGCATACTTCCCTGCCCAAGACCGTAAAAACGGCGGAAGAGGAAGAAGAGATCACCCTTTTTGATATGTCCTGGGAAAATATGAAGGAAAAATTAAAGAACACGGATATAAATACCATTACCCCTATCGAAGCGATGGGAATACTTTACGAAATTAAGAAGCTGGTGGAATAAATGGGGATAATAAATACACTTGATACCCAAACCTCCAATATGATAGCCGCAGGGGAGGTTGTGGACAGACCTGCCTCTGCCCTGAAGGAGCTTATAGAAAATTCCATAGATGCTCACGCTACCAAGATAACCGCAGAAATTCGGGGCGGCGGCGTGCTGATGATGCGTGTTACGGACAACGGCGTAGGTATTTCCCGGGAGGACCTGCCAAAAGCCATACTACGCCACGCTACCAGCAAGATAAAAACCGCATCCGACCTTGACGGAGTGTTAACTCTCGGTTTCCGAGGTGAAGCCCTTGCCGCACTTTCCTCCGTAGCAAAGACGGAGATAGTTTCAAAGCAAGCGGACGCGGAGGCGGGATACCGTCTTTACTGCGATGAAAACGGCGTGGAGCTGGACGAGCATCCCTCTCCCGACGGAACGGTGATAACCGCAAGCGAATTATTTTACAACCAGCCCGCAAGACGGAAATTCCTTAAAAAGGACGTATCCGAAACGGCGGCGTGCGTTCCCGCAGTGGAAAAGCTGGCTCTTGCCCACCCCGAGATTTCATTTACCCTTATAACCGACGGGGAAAAACGGTTTGTTACCCCCGGTGACGGGGATCTATACAATGCGATATACGCAGTTTACGGCAAGGATACGGCAAAGACCTTTATCCCCGCAGAGTATGAGAACGATAAAATAAAGGTTTGGGGATACGTTTCCTCCCCCGAATACCCCAGAGGTTCCCGCAGAGGACAGGTGTTTTTGCTTAACGGACGGTGCGTACAAAACAAAACCATGCAAGCCGCGCTGGAAAGAGGGTTTGAAAGCTACATCCCCCGCGGAAAATACCCCGCCTGCGTGCTTAATATACAGATCGACCCGCTGTCCGTAGACGTTAACGTTCACCCCGCAAAGCTGGAAGTGAAGTTTGCGGACGAAAGAAAGATATTCGAAAGCGTGTACTGCTGTGTGAGAAACGCTTTTAAGCTTAACGTAACGGAAGAGGATATTTTCGTTCAGACGGAAACTCCCTCCTCCGCTCCCGCTTACAGCGTATCCTCGGTGGCGGAAGAGCCCCTCACCCACGCGGAGGTGATAAAGGCAACCCCTTTCCGCTATGAAAGCACAGAGGAAAGCAGACAGTATGCTCCCTTTGAACCCGAAACGGTTACGGAAAACAGCGTAAGCTCGGCTTACGTGGCGTCCCCCGTGCAGGAAGTTTTAGAGGATACTACCCCCGAATTTGCGTATATCGGCGAGCTGTGGAGCACATACGTTGCCGTTACCACCGATGAAGGGCTTATACTTTTTGATAAACACGCCCTTCACGAGCGTATTCTTTACGAGCAGATACGAAATTCCCGTAAAAATTATTCCCAAGAACTGTTGACGGGAGTTCCCGTAACCTTGGGAGCGGAGGAATTTGCCGCCGCACTGGAAAACAAATCCCTTTTTGAGCAGTACGGATATTCCTTTGAGGAGTTCGGTACGGATACTCTGCTTATCCGCGCTGTGCCCAGCGCCCTCTTCGGAACAAAGCAGGAAACGGGATTGTTTTTGGACCTTTGCGCCGCCATGGCGGAGGGCACGGCTGTTCCCTTAACCGAAAAATGCGAAAAAGCGGTATACACCGCCGCCTGCAAAGCGGCTGTCCGTGCCCATGAGCATACCACGAGAGAGGAAAACGAGGAATTGGCAAAACAGCTTCTTTCCCGTCCCGAAATACGGTACTGCCCCCACGGAAGACCCGTAATGCATATTTTTAATAAAACAGATATTAACAAGTTTTTTGACAGATAGGAGAGGCGTATGTCACAGTTTAAAATACTTGCAACCGAAGGCAACGCCCGCAGAGGCGTGTTCTCCACGGTACACGGTGATATTCAGACCCCCGTGTTTATGAACGTTGGCACGTCCGCGGCGATAAAGGGAGGAATTTCCACCTTTGACCTGCGTAATATTAACTGTCAGGTGGAGCTTTCCAACACCTACCACCTGCACGTCCGTCCCGGTGAGGACGTAATTTATCAGCTTGGAGGAATACACAAGTTTTTCAACTGGGATAAGCCCGTGCTTACGGACAGCGGCGGATTTCAGGTGTTTTCTCTGGCAAATTTAAGAAGTATAAAGGAAGAGGGCGTTGCGTTCCAGTCCCATATGGACGGCGCGAAGATATTTATGTCCCCCGAAACCTCTATGCGTATTCAGTCCCGCCTTGCTTCCACCATCGCAATGGCGTTTGATGAATGTCCCTCCTCTGTGGCGGACAAAAGATATATTAAAAATTCCTGCGACCGTACCGTTCGCTGGCTTTACCGCTGTAAGGACGAGATGGACAGGCTGAATTCCTTGGAGGAAACCATAAACCCCAATCAGCTTCTGTTCGGTATAAACCAAGGCGGTGTGTACGCCGACCTGCGCATTGAGCATATGAAGCAGATACGTGAGCTTGACCTGCCCGGATACGCCATAGGCGGTCTTGCTGTGGGCGAGGATGCGGACACTATGTACCGTGTGATCGAAGCGGTTGAGCCTCATATGCCCAAGGACAAGCCCAGATATCTTATGGGCGTGGGCACACCCGTGAATATTCTTGAAGCGGTGGAGAGAGGCGTGGATTTCTTTGATTGCGTAATGCCTTCCCGTAACGCCCGCCACGGTAATCTGTTCACTTGGGCAGGTATGATGAACCTTAACAACAACAAGTACCTTTTGGACGAAAGACCTATTGACGAGCACTGCGAATGCGACGTGTGCAAGCGGTACTCCCGCGCATATATACGACATCTGTTTAAAGCGAGAGAGCTTTTGGGTATGCGCCTTTGCGTTTTGCATAATCTGCATTTCTACAACGAGCTTATGGCGCAGATACGGGAGCATATCGAAAAAGGCGATTTTACCGAATGGAAGAACAAAATGGTGCCCATTTTGGGAAAACGCGCTCCGTTTTAAGGAGAAATTTTTACTTTTCTGTTGCAAAACGCGAAAAAAAGTATTAATATAATTACGTGAATTTAAATTAAAGGAGATAAATATTTATGAAAACTTGTCCCAAATGTGCAAAGACCTTTGAAGACAGCAACTTCTGCCCCGCTTGCGGCACAGAGGTAAAGGACGCTCCCAAGGCTGAGGGCTACTGCGAAAACGATATTAAGGATAACAAGATATTCGCTCTTCTTTCCTATATCGGTCCTCTCTTCCTCGTTCCCGTGCTGGCTGCTCCCAAGTCCAAGTACGCACGCTTCCACGCTAACCAGGGTCTTGTGCTGTTCCTTGCAGAAATAATCATCGCTCTTCCCCTTAAGGCGCTTGATTGGCTCAACGGATTTATATTCGGTAACATTTCGCTGTTCTGGAATTGGCTCAGCTTCATTCCCGCACTTATCGGCGGAGTTATAAGCCTTATCGGTCTTGCCGCAGGTATGCTGGCTCTCGTTCTGGCTGTTATCGGCGTTATCAACGCTTTCCAGGGCAAAGCAAGTGAACTTCCCTTTATCGGAAAGATGAGAATACTCAAGTAAAATACATATAAAAAACGCCCGAGTAATCGGGCGTTTTTTGAATGATAAATGATGAATGCGACGCGACGCTATGCGCCGCTAAATGAGGAATTTCGGTAGCTTTTTCGCATATGTGCGAAAAAAGCTTTCCTTCATTCATCATTCATCATTTATCATTCCTCATTAAAAAAGCACCCTTTCGGGTGCTTTTGATTTAGCCTAATCTTTCTAATTCCGCAAGTATACTTGCTTTGAGAGAAGTGAACTTCTCCAGCTTATCTTTTTCGATATTTACTACCTTTTCGGGGGCGCGGGAAACGAAATCTGCGTTACCTAACTTTGCGTTTGCGGAGGCGATCATCTTTTCCGCATTCTCCAGCTCCTTGTTAAGGCGGGCACGCTCTGCTTCGGTATCCACCATTTCGTTTACGGGGAGGTAAAGCACGCTCTCGCCCGAAACGATACTTACGGCGTTTTCGGGCTCCTCGCCCTCAAGGTAAGAAACGCCTGCGGCGGAAGCCAGTTTTTCAAAGAATATCTCGCTGCCCTCAAAGGAAGAACGATCGGGAGTCTTTATGAAAATATGAGCCTTTCTGGAGGGGGGTACGTTCATTTCCGCACGGCGGTTACGAACTGCCTTTATAGCCTCGATAACGCCCGACATATACTTTTCGTCTGCGGGGAAGTTGAGGGATTCGTCATACGCAGGGTAATCGGATACCATTATGCTGTCGCCCACGTGGGGAAGCGCCTGCCAGATCTCCTCGGTAATAAAGGGCATAAAGGGATGGAGCAGCTTAAGCGTGCCCGAAAGCACGTAATTAAGTGTCTGCTGTGCCGCTTTATTGCTTTCACCCTCTTTTGCGAAGAGGCGGGGCTTGATAAGCTCGATATACCAATCGCACAGAATATCCCAAAGGAAATCGTATATACCGCCCACAGCTATGCCGATCTCGAATTTATCAAGATTTTCTCTTGTTTCCTTAACAACGCGGTTGTAAAGGGACAGTACCCATTTGTCCTCGGGACGGAGGGTAGCAAGATCGAGAGAGGTAAAATCGGTATCGTCGGTAAGATTCATTAAAGTAAATCTTGCGGCGTTCCATATCTTGTTTGCAAAGTTACGGCTTGCTTCAACACGCTCGGAGGAGAAACGCATATCGTTTCCGGGGGAGTTGCCCGTTGCCAGAGTGAAGCGGAGCGCGTCTGCGCCGTAGGTGGAGATTATCTCCAGAGGATCTATACCGTTTCCGAGGGATTTGGACATTTTTCTGCCCTGAGCATCTCTTACAAGACCGTGAATAAGCACGGTGTTGAAGGGGGAAACACCCGTGTACTCAAGAGAAGAGAATATCATACGGGAAACCCAGAAGGTGATGATATCATAACCGGTAACCAACGTATTTGTGGGGAAGAAGTATTTGTAATCCTCGGTTTCGTTGGGCCAACCCAGAGTGGAGAAGGGCCAAAGAGCGGAGGAGAACCAGGTATCAAGAGTATCTTCGTCCTGACGCATAGCCTTGCCGCACTTGGGGCAATATGCTTCCGCGTCCTTGGTAACAACCAATTCGCCGCAATCATCGCAATAGAAAGCGGGAATTCTGTGTCCCCACCAAAGCTGACGGGAGATACACCAATCGCGGATATTTTCCATCCAGTGGAAATAGTTTTTATCGAATCTTTCGGGAATGAAGCGGATATCGCCCTCTCTTACTGCCTTTATAGCGGGCTCTGCAAGAGTTTTCATAGCAACGAACCACTGCTTGCTTGCGCGGGGTTCGATAGTAGTGCCGCAACGGTAGCAGGTGCCTACGTTGTGGGCGTGGTCCTCTACGGAAACAAGGTATCCGCCCTCTTCAAGGTCTTTAACGATAGCCTTGCGGGCTTCGTATCTGTCCATACCGGCATACGCGGGGTAATCCTCGGTGATATGGGCATCGTCTGTCATTACGTTTATAAGGGGAAGATTGTGGCGTGCGCCTACCTCGAAGTCGTTGGGGTCGTGTGCGGGGGTGATCTTTACAACGCCGGTACCGAAGTCCTTTTCAACGTATTCGTCCGCAACAACGGGAATTTCTCTGCCAACCAAGGGGAGAATAAGAGTTTTTCCGATAAGGTGCCGGTATCTTTCGTCACTCGGGTTAACAGCAACGGCAGTATCGCCCAAAAGGGTTTCGGGTCTGGTGGTGGCAAGCTCTACGAATTCATCACTGTCCTTAACGGGATAGCGGATGTGCCAGAAATGTCCTGCCTGGTCCTCGTATTCAACCTCTGCATCGGAAATAGAGGTAAGGCAGTGAGGACACCAGTTTATAATACGCTCACCGCGGTAGATAAGTCCTTTTTCGTAAAGACGTACGAATACTTCCTTAACCGCTTCGGAACAGCCTTCGTCAAGAGTGAAGCGGGTGCGGGTCCAGTCACAGGAAGAGCCAAGCTTTTTAAGCTGTTCTATAATTCTTCCGCCGTATTTGGCGTTCCAATCCCAAGCGCGCTCAAGGAATCCATCTCTGCCGATATCTTCCTTGGTAACGCCCTCTTTGCGCATCTGCTCAACGATTTTTGCCTCTGTTGCGATGGATGCGTGATCGGTACCGGGAAGCCAGAGGGTGGAATATCCGCACATACGCTTATAGCGGGCAAGGATATCCTGCAGAGTGTTATCCAGTGCGTGTCCCATATGAAGCTGTCCCGTAATGTTGGGAGGGGGAATAACCATTGTGAAGGGAGTTTTTGTGTCGTCACGCAGGGGAGTGAAATATCCGTTTTCGCTCCACATTGCGTACAATCTGTCCTCAAAGGACGAGGGATCGTATTTTGTAGCAAGTTCTTTTTTCATTTTATATCATCCTTTATATCAGAATAATCTTCTCATAATAAGTCCCGAAATAAGCTTGGGGTGGAAATATGTGCTCTTTTGGGGCATTTTTTCACCTGCGTCCGCAACGTCACGTATCTGGGTGACCTTGGTGGCGTTGAGTATGAACGCCGCAGTTGCGCCGTTTTCCACGGCTTGCACCGCTTCGTCAATATCGCGGGTATATTCAAGGCAGGTCTGGGAGGCGAGATCCTCCCTTGTCACCCCAAACCGCTTTTCTAAGATTATATCGTGTAAAACGGAAACGTCCAGATCCTTTACGGGGGACTGACAATCCAGCGCCCATTTAAGGGTCACACCTCTGTAAATGCCGCCCGCGTAAATACCGAAAGCGTGTAAATGCTTGTTTTCTTCGAGGAATTTTTCGGTTTCTTCCTTGCTTTCAAGGGTTATTATATCGAAATCCTCTTCCATATCCGCAAAAATCTTTTGTAAATTTGCTTCTTTTTTAAGAATACGGTGGGTGGGAAGCACCAAAAGTCCCTCGGAATCCATATCCACCATTGTCATAAGCGTAGCTCCCGCTTCGGGATAGCCCGTAAAATCGCGGTAGCGCAAAGCGGTTTCGTAGCGGTGGTGTCCGTCTGCGATATACAGCTTTTTGTCCGCCATACCTTGGGCAACGGCATTTATAACGTTTTCATCGGAAATTCTCCACAGCGTGTGGGTAACTCCTTCCCCGTCCGTAACCCGGGAAACGGGGTCGGTTTCCGTAACGCCGTTAAGGGCTGTTTTCACTCTGCCGTCTTTATCCTCGTAAAGAGAATATACGGAAGAAAAGGATGTTCTGGTGGCAAGAAGCAGACGGAATCTGTCCTCCTTTGCGCCTTTAAGGGTGTTTTCGTGGGGGAGGACAACCTTTTCCTCGAAATTATATGCTTTGCAAAGCGCTATAATTCCATCGTAATGATAATCCTTTCCGCCGTAGTTAAACGCCACTCGGTAAAGATAGATGCTGTCGCTGTCATCATAAGCCACAACGCCGTTTTTTATCCAGCTTTCAAGAGTATGGCGGGCCTCTATGTATTTGTTTTCGCCCTCCGGCTTTTCCAAAGAAACAAGATTAAACACGCTCTTTTGTGTAAGCGCGTATCTCTCCTCGGGAGAGATGATATCATAAGGAGGGCATATGTTGTTTTTTAATTTGCCTGCTTTTTTGGTGTATCTTAAAGCTTTAAATGGGTAGATTTGTGCCATAGTAGTTCTCCTTTTTAATGATGAATGCGACGCATCGCGAACGCGATGCTAAATAAGGAATTTCGGTAGCTTTTTTCGCGCAAAAACGCGAAAAAAGGTTTCCGTCATTTCGCATTCCTCGTTCCTCATTCTAACACAGTAAGTTTCGCGTATGCTCCCAGCAACTTCTTCACCGTTCCGTTATCGAACTGTATCTCATACAGCGCGTCGCCGCCCATAGCCTCGGCGGAGATTATTTCGCCTTCGCCGAAGAAATTGTGTTTTACTCTTGTGCCCGCGCAAAGAATGGGAGCGGAATTTTTGGGTTTATCGCTTATGAGGGTGGTTTTTGAAGTGTAAGTAGGCTCTGCCGCGGGGCGGGATGCGCCGTAATTACGCACCGTTTTTTCCGCTTTTATGCATTCTTCGGGAATTTCCTCCGCAAAGCGGGAAATACGGTTTACGTTGGTCTGACCGTACATCATACGGGTGGCGGTGTGAAGAATGATAAGCTGTTTTCTCGCTCTGGTCATAGCCACGTAAGCAAGTCTGCGCTCCTCCTCCAGCTCCTTCCTTTCACCCATAGAGCGGGATGAAGGGAACAGCCCTTCCTCAAATCCCGGCAGGAACACGGTGTTGAATTCCAATCCCTTTGCGGAATGAACTGTCATTAAGGTGACGCGGGGTGCGTCGGATTCGTAATCGTCGGTATCCGAAACCAGGGAGATATCCTCCAAAAACGCACGTAAGGAGGGATCTTCCGCAGTTTCCTCGAAAAGTCTGGCAGAGGAAATAAATTCTTCGATATTCCTCAGCTTGTCCTCCCCGTCCTCGCCGGAGATAAGGTACTGCTTGTACTGGGTAAGCTCCATAACCTTATCCACCAATTCGCCCAGGGTGTGCTTTTGGGAAAATTCACGCAATTCCTCGATAAGCATACAAAAAGCGTTAAGCTTGGGGTATGCTCTTGAAAGACCGGGGAATTCGTCCGCGCGGGAAGCCGCCTCCAGAAGGCTTATTCCCTCTCTGCCCGAAAGGGCTTCAAGCCCGTCCAGGGTGGTTTTTCCGATACCTCTGGCAGGCACGTTGATAATACGCTTTGCGCGGATATCGTCACGGGGATTAAGTATAAGGGAAAGGTATGCCACCGCATCCTTTATCTCCTTACGCTCAAAAAAGCGGATGCCGCCGTAAACGCGGTATGGAATATGAGCGTGGGAAAGTGCGTTTTCTATAGCGTTTGACTGGGCATTTACGCGGTAAAGCACGGCGAAATCGCCGTAACCGTTCATGCGGGTGCGCACCTTATCATCAATATAATTTACAATGTACGCCGCTTCCTCAAGCTGGGTGGGAAGCTTTTTAAGGGTTATCTTTTCCCCGTCCCCTGCATCTGTCCACAGAGTTTTTCCTTTTCTGCCCGTGTTGTTTGCAATAACCTCGTTGGCGGCGTTAAGGATATTCTGGGTGGAGCGGTAGTTTTGCTCAAGGCGGATAACCTTGGCGGAGGGGAAGGTTTTATCGAAATCGAGTATATTTTCCACAGTTGCGCCGCGGAAGGAGTATATGGACTGGTCGTCATCTCCCACCACGCACACGTTCTGTCTGTCCCCTGCCAGAGCTTCTATAAGCCGGCTTTGGGAAGGATTGGTATCCTGATATTCGTCCACAAGAATATATTTGAACTGCTTTTGATATTTTTCAAGTATATCGGGATAAGCATCGAACAGTATGTTGGTATAGAGAATAATATCGTCAAAATCCAGAGCGGATGCCTGCTTTAATGCTTTTGAATACTCGGTGTAGACCGAGGAAATATGTCTTTCCCTGAAATCGGTCGCGGTCCGGGCATATTCTTCTGCCGTGTAGCCTTTTTCCTTAAGACGGGAAATTTCGTTCTGAAGCACGGCGGGAGTCATAATATCGTCGCTCAAATTCAGCTTTTTAAGGCAGGCGGTGATAGTTTTTTTGCTATCGTCGCTATCGTAAATGGTAAAGCTGTTGTCAAAATCAAGCAGATGAATATGTCTGCGGAGTATGCGCACGCAAATGGAATGGAAGGTGCCTGCCCATATCTCCCCTGCGCTGTCCCCGAGAGAGGATTTAAGACGGGTACGGAATTCCTCCGCCGCCTTATTGGTAAAGGTAACGCAAAGCACCTGTGAGGGAAACGCGGGATCGACTGCTGTCTGCTTTAAAAAATCCCGTATCTGGATATTATCGCCGTAATCCACAAGGTACTGCATATACCCCATATTGATCCCATCGGGAGCTTGGGTTTCGCGGTAATATGCATCGCCGTAATTTATTATATGGGAAATTCGGTTTACCAGCACGGTGGTCTTTCCGCTTCCCGCACCCGCAAGCACCAAAACGGGACCGTTTACGGTAAACACCGCTTCCTTTTGTTTACCGTTAAGGTTTCTGTATAACCGATCAAATAATTTTCGTTTTGCCTGAGTGTATGTCATTTTTTCTCCGAATATTACAAAGTTAATCAGTATATTATAGCACACAATGTTTTGAAATGCAAGTGATAATAAGAATGAGAAATGCGGAATGCGGAATGAGAAATTTCGGTAGTTTTTTGCGTGACGCAAAAAACCGTGTAATTGTTTTTGAAATGTGCCGTCTGTAGAACTGAAAGTTTGAAGTGAGCGATGGTAAAACGCTGTAGAAAACGTTCTTTACGAGCGT
>CAZAJX010000032.1:0-21000 GCA_964485815.1 uncultured Oscillospiraceae bacterium | reverse complement strand
CCATTTCCTTGTGCAGCTCAATGTTTTCCTGCTTCAGCCAATTTGACAATTCGTCATATGTGAGGACCGCATCAACGATTCCCTCGTAATGCTCAGCTTCGTCTTTTTTCGCCACGCAGGGACCGATAAATACTGTCTTTGCATCGGGTATACGCTTTTTGATATCCTTGCAATGGGCCTGCATGGGAGAAACTATATCAGCAAGATATTCAAGAGATTTGGGAAAATGCTTTTGTATAAGCAGATTTATGGAATGACAACAGGAGGAGATTATGATGTCCCGTTCGTCTTCCCTAAGCATACGCTCGTATTCTTTTTTTACGATAGTCGCACCGACAGCGGTTTCCTCTACGTCGTAAAAGCCAAGCTTCTTCAGCGCTTCACGCATAGAGTCTATGCCGATACCGTGGTAATTCGCAACAAAGGAAGGTGCAAGGCTTACAATTACCGGCTCGCCGGTCTGAAGCAATACCTTTACCTTCTCAAGCTCGCTTGTTATCTCCTTTGCGTTTTGAGGACATACGACAAAGCATTGTCCGCATAGGATACATTCGTTTCCTATGATATGTGCCTGGTTGCCGGAAAAGCGTATTGCCTTTACCGGGCAATGGCGAATACATTTATAGCAGTTTTGGCAGTTCGATTTTTTAAACGTCAAGCAATTGGGCATACGTTATATCGACCTTTCGTTCAGAGTTTGTTTACGATATGTTCTTTGAAAAATTCTTTGAAGTTCTCTTTCGTGATACCGGTGTGTACCTCATCGTCAACCAGCACGGTTACTCCCACGCGGTTGCACTTTCCGACACAAAAGCTGCCGGTCAGCGTGATCTTATCCGTAAGATTTTCTTCTTCTATCGCTTTTTGGAGGAGCTCCACGATCTCGGGAGAGCCCTTGAGATAACAGGAACTTCCTACGCAAATCTTAATTACCATTGTTTTATACCTTTGCAAGCACCGCTTCCTTAAAGAAGGTGTCTACCGTGTCGGGGGATACGGAGTGGAATTCCTCGTCCACGTTTACGCAAACGCCCTGCTGGCATTGACCCAGACAAAAGGTTGCGCCAAGATCTACTTTGTCGCCCAGGTTGTGCTCCGCAATAAGATTCTGAAGCTGTTCAACTACCTGGCGAGAGCCCTTGAGGTGGCAGGAACTGCCGATGCATACTGTAATTTTCATAATATAATCTCCTTGTATATTAATATTTTTTTTATTTGTTCTTTAAAATCACGGGAATTTACGCAATCCAGAAGTATAGTGCGCTCTCGGAGAGGGCGGCGCACTGACATCGCCGCGCCGATTACGGGAAGCCAGGAATATACCTTTTCTTTTTTAGGGCCGTTTTCTCCGCAATACAGGTCAAGATACACTTCCGCATCCTCGCAGCCGTTGTTAAGGCAGAGCAGAATATATGTCTGCGCCACGTCCGCCAAAGGGTTGCCGTAGGAAGCCAGAGTCCAGTCTATGATACAGTAGCCGCCGTTTTCCGACAATATGACGTTGGACGGGCAGAAATCTCCGTGGCATACTGCCATTCCCTTTGCCATATTCTCCAGTCTGTCGTGAAGGTCGAAGCGGGTAGTGGCATCCAATTCGGATACGCTTATTTTTTTGTTAAGCTCGTCCTTCAGTCGGTACAGATATGGGCATTCTCTTCGGTGTATATCTTTTTGCAATTCCGCAAGTATACGGTAATATTCGTTTTTATTCTCGGGATGCTCCGCCATAAGACGCTCCAACGTCTTACCGTGGATATATTCCGTAACTATTGCCCACTTTCCGTCCATGGACGTAACCTCCAGGACCTTGGGAACCCGTATTCCCGCTTCCTCTGCCATTACGTGATTGTGAGCTTCATCGAAAATAGCCGTCTTGCTGTAAGGCGTATTGAATACCTTTATGCAACGGTCACCGTCGCGGTATACGGTCTTTTTCGTCCGTACCGCAATAACACGGTCCAATTTCATTATACCTTGCTCTCCTTGCGACTTTTGTTTAACAACTGGTTGTTCAGATATGCCAGGGATACCGCCAGATTTTCCTGCCTGAACAGTATTCCCTCGGGCACGTTTAGCTTGCAGGGAGCAAAATTCCATATTGCCGTAATTCCGCTTTCCAGCATTTGATCGCATACGGTTTGAGCAGAGCCTTCGCCTACGGTGATGATACCGATCTGAACTTCGTTATTCCGACAGAATTCACCGAATTCGGACATGGGCAGTATCTCAAGAGAGCCGTTAAGCTTCAAAACCTGCTCGTTGCAATCGAATCCTGCAACGATACGAATTCCGTATTCCTCAAAGCCGTCATACTCCAGCAAAGCTTTGCCCAGTCTGCCTGCTCCCACGAGCACGGCATGGGTGCATTCACCTTGTCCGAGATATGCCCGTATGCTTTTAAGCAGGTCGGCTGTACGGTAGCCTAATTTAGGCTTTCCTTTTCCGCACACGGCGCTCAGATCCTTTCGCACCAGCACCTCTCCCAAAGAAAGCTCCTTTGCGATTCGGGTTGCCGAAATATAAGGTGCGTTTTGGGCGGAAATTCGTTCCAGAAATGACAGATACTGCGGCAAACGTCCCAGCACTGCCTTTGTTACTTTATTGTTTTCCACAGTATCCCCCCATAATATCATTTGTTAAGCTATTATAGCAGACTTTGTTCTTGAAAGGAATTCTTAAAATGTTATATCGGTCATATATATATCGATAATATAAGGTGAGAATACAAAACAAAACGCCTGCGTGTACCTGAACGGGCAGGTGTTTACAGGCGTTTGCAGTTATCATTGGGCGTTTATGTGTTTTTTCGTTTTGCTTCACACAAAGAGGTGATAAACTGTTTGTCAAGCGTCGATAATTTGTACCCGTTTCGATATATCAAAACATCTTTGTATACTTTTGTATTGTCAACACACTCTATTTCGGTCAAATCGTGTTTTTCGAGAATACCGCGGGGAACAAGTGAAACCCACATAAAGGCTTCGGAGTTGGCGGACAGAACGTCGTATTGGCTGCCCCGCTCGTATGTGAATATACGGCGGCTGATATTGTCCGCCGTATCCTCCTTCATTATCTTGGAAATGGGTGTGGAGGGTGCGTACGGTTCAGCCAGAGCGATCTCTATCATATCCTTAAGATCTTCAAATTCAATTTTTTCTTTTTTTGCCAGAGGGCTTTCGCTGTTCACAAGAATACTGTAGCGGAATTCCGTGATCAATTCATAGCAGATATCTTTTTCCTCCAGCAGGTTTTTAAAATATTTATCGTATTCGTCCGCATAGCGGATGATCCCTAAGTGATAATTGTTTTCCAGAATATCACGTATGGTTCCTTGGGAGTTGGTTTCTTTGTAAAATATCTCCGCAGGCTCTTTTGTAAGGCTTTTGGAAAATTCCGCAAACGCTTCGGATACATATTCGGCGCGGGGGGCCGATACCGAAAAGCTTTGCTTGCTTGACGAAGTATCCTTGTAATACTTTTCCACCTGCTCGATCTGGGAAAGGATACCCTTTGCGAATCCTATGAATTCCTGTCCCTCGGGAGTCAATGTCATACCTCTTGAGGTTCGGTCGAAAATAACTATCCCCAGATCCGCTTCAAGCTCCTTAATGGAACGGCTGAGATTGGGCTGTGCGATAAGCAATACCTCGGACGCCTTGTTCAGCGATCCGTGCTTTGCCACCTCCACGGCATATTTCATATGAAGTATGTTCACAAGAGTACCTCCCTTCATTATTATTATAATCATTATTAGCCATTATATCAAGTTCCGTCGTATATTGCAATATTTTTTTATAAATTTATCGGTTTTTCGCAGTGAAAAATTTTGTATTTTTTTCTTTCGAAACTCAGCCTGCTTCAGCTGTCTTTTACAGGTTTGCCGCAAAAAGGAAATTTTCCTTTCTTCCCGTCAATAAAGTTGAAAAATTTATCTCATTATGGTATAATGTTAAAAACAAAAAAGGAGCAGTATTATGGTCAAGGTCAACATTTCTCATTTCGGAGGAGCCCGCGGTGCGGACGAGCTTGTAGTATATAATTACGGAGAGCGGACAAAAACCAACAGATTCGGCTGGGAAGCCTGCATACAGGACGGAAGAGCAGTGCTGTGCGGAGGGAACGATAACCTTATTCCCGAAGGGGGATACGTAGTTTCCGGCCACGGCAAAATGGCTGTCCTTCTCGCCAAGGAGATATGTATAGGCGCAAAAGTCAATATCGAAGACGGAAGCGTGCTGGTTATCGAGAGAGATGCCCACGCGGAAACTGTTTCCGCCCGCGCAAAAATTGATCTTATTAAAAGCAGAGCGGCTGAATTGGAACAGAAAAATATCCAATATAACCGTGTTTTCGCACAAGAGCTTATAAAAGGATCCGAATCTGCTTTGGCAGAAGGAAACTTCGATGAAGTCGAGCGTTTGACTACCGAAGCATATTATTATACCGCTTCTCCCGCGCAAAACGAGGTTCGCGGTGCTTGGCTCCGTCCTTACGAAAAAAACGACGAAGAGGTTGAGCGCGCCGTTGCCCGTCTTGCGGATGCGGGCATAAACTTAATTCTTGTGGAAACCAATTACGGCGGATATGCAAACGCTTTGCGCTGCGTAAACGATTGTCTGCCTCCTCAAAAGGAATATGAAAACGGATTTGACGTTATAGACTCTTACATCCGTTACGGCAAAAAGTACGGAATGCAGGTACACGCTTGGTTCGAGGATTATTTCTTCGGCTCAAAGGGCTCACCCTGCGCAGTTGCGGATGCTCACCCCGAATGGATGGCAAAGCGCAAGGACGGGGGACTTTTCCACGATGCTTACGATACCTTTTATTTCCTCAATCCCGTTTTGAGCGAGGTAAAGGAATTTTTGCTTTCCTGCTGTAAGGATATACTGGATAATTACGATTTCGACGGACTTCAGTTGGATTATATTCGTTATCCTCTCATTCACGGTATCGACCGTGCGGCGGGATTTGACGATTATACCGTAAACACCTTCCTTGAAGAAAAGGGAATAGATATTAGAAACATAGCATCTACAGACGAGGAGGACTGGAAAACCTTCGTCCGTTGGTGCGCGGACCACGTTACCGAATACGTTCGTTCGGTGCGCGGGCTTGTGGACGAATATAAAAAATCGGGCAGGGATATATGCCTTTCCACCGCCGTTTTCGGCGATCCCGTGGCGGCGCTTTACAGCAAATCTCAGGATTGGCAGAATTGGATAGAGCAGGGCTGGCTGGACGCTATCTATCCTATGGCGTATTACAGCGATGCCTGCGAGGTGGAAAAAGAGGTTGCCGCAATGGTTCAAAAATACGCATCCGTTCCCAACATTTCGGGAATTGCGCCTATGTATACCAAGCTTCCCATCGTTGAAACCACAAAGCAGGTGGAGGCTTGCCGCAGAGCAGGTGCAAAGGGCGTGGCATTCTTCGCCGCAGGCAACTGCAGGGACGAGGAACTGGAAACCCTTAAGATCGGTGTATACCGTAAATAAAAACGCAGGAGATATGCTTATGAAGCCCGAACTTTTTTGGCTTGAAGACCCGCAAACCTTTGAAGTTAACAGAGAAAAAGCCCATTCCGATCACGTTTTTTCGGTAAACGGCGTGTCTTCCGTAAAGACTCTTAACGGCAAATGGAAGTTTTGGTATGAGGAATTGCCCCAAAACCGTCCTGCGGATTTTTATAACGAAGACTTTTCCGTGGACGGCTGGGATGATATTAACGTTCCCGGTCATATTCAGCTTCAGGGCTACGGGGTTCCTCAGTATACCAACATCCCATATCCTTGGGAAGGTAAGGAAGCTCTCGTGCCGCCTCAGATACCAAAGGCATTCAATCCCGTGGGCTCTTATGTCAGGTTCTTTGATTTCGAAAAGGACACCGCATACAAAAGAACATACATATCTTTTCAAGGGGTGGAAACTGCTTTTTACGTTTGGCTTAACGGACATTTTGTGGGTTATAGCGAAGACAGCTTTACACCTGCCGAATTTGATATTACGCCTTATCTTAAAGAAAAGAACAACCGTCTTGCGGTAGAGGTATACCGCTTCAGTACCGCAAGCTGGCTGGAGGATCAGGACTTCTGGCGTTTTTCGGGAATTTTCAGGGACGTATATCTGTATTCCGTGACCGATGCTCATTTGAGAGATATTAAGGTTACGGCGGATTACGATTATACAAACAAAAAAGGAATTTTTTCCGTTTTTTCCGATATAATTTCGGATGGGGAATATCGGGTTTCATATTCTCTTACAGACCCCTTTTCAAATCAGGTATACGTAAGCGACACCGCTCCCGAAAACGCCGTTTTAGATTCCGTTTTGCCTTGGAGCGCAGAAGAACCTGACCTTTACACCCTTACCGTAACCCTTTCCGCCAAAGACGGAAAAAACACCGAAATCTCTTCCGTTAAGGTAGGTTTCCGTACCTTTGAATTAAAGGACGGGCTGATGTGTCTTAACGGAAAGCGAATAATCTTCAAGGGCGTTAACCGCCACGAATTCAACCCTCATACGGGAAGAAGCGTAACCAAAGAGGATATGCTTTGGGATATACGCTTTTTAAAGCAAAACAATATAAATGCAGTCCGCACCAGTCACTATCCCAACAACAGCTATTGGTACGGGCTGTGCGACGAATACGGAATATATCTTATCGATGAATCCAACCTTGAAACCCACGGAACGTGGGGAAATATGGATGGTTCCAAATACGCGGTTCCCGGCTCACAGCCTTATTGGAGAGATGCGGTTGTGGACAGAGCCCGCTCTGTGTATGAGAGGGACAAAAACCACCCTTCCGTCCTTATCTGGTCCTGCGGTAACGAATCCCATTGCGGCGATAATATTCAGGCAATGTCGGAATTTTTCCACAAATCGGACAGCACCCGCTTGGTGCATTACGAGGGTGTGTTCGTAAACCGAAAATACGATCATATCACGGATATGGAGAGCCGTATGTATGCAAAGCCCTTTGAAATAGAGGAATATCTTAAAAAGGACACGGGCAAGCCTTACATAAGCTGTGAATATATGCACGCTATGGGAAATTCTCTCGGCGGAATGAAGCATTATACCGACCTTGAGGGAAAATACCCCGCGTATCAGGGCGGATTTATCTGGGACTATATAGACCAGGCGTTGTATCTTGACGGCAACCTGGCGTACGGCGGCGATTTTGATGACCGCGCCACCGATTACGGATTTTGCACCAACGGTATAGTTTATGCCGATCGCAAGCCTTCTCCCAAGGCGCAGGAAGCAAAGGCGCTGTATTCCAATATTAAATTGAGTGTTCAAAGCGGTACCGTTACCGTTAAAAACCAAAACCTGTTTGTTTCTACCGATAATCTTGAATTTAAGGTTACCCTTGCAAGAGAGGGCAAAATCGTAGCAGAAGAAGTACACGGCTTGTCCGTTACGGCAGGGGAAACCGATACCTTCGATATAGGTATTCCCGTTCCCGATAAAGCAGGGGAGTACGCATACACCGTTTCCGCCGTGTTTAAAGAGGATTGTCTGTGGGCGGAAGAGGGACACGAGATCGCTTTTGCCCAAGAGATTGTTACTATCCTTGGTGAAAAGCCCTCTGTCGCTTTCGAAAAGCCCGTACTTGTAAAGGATAATTGCTGTGTCGGCGTTCACGGAAAAGATTTTTCAATGCTGTTTGATAAACGGCAGGGAGGCATCGTTTCCCTTACGTACGGCGGCAGGGAATATATGGTCCGCGCACCTAAAATAAGCTTTTGGCGCGCACCTACGGATAATGATAACGGCGCCGCCACCCCCGTAAAGACCGCCGTGTGGAATCTTTGCAGCCGTTATGCTTCCCATCTCCCGTGGAAATTTGCCGTGGAAGAAAGGGAGGATTCCTACCTGCTCACCTTTGTGTTCTCCACTCCGTATTTTGAATATAAGGTGATATATACCGCGTTTTTTGACGGCAGATTAGGCGTGCGCGCGGAATATCCGGGAGCTGAAAATATGCCCATACTTCCCGTGTTTGCTCTGGATATGCGTCTTAAAAAGGAGTACTGTAATTTCACCTATTACGGTATGGGACCGGAGGAAAATTATTCCGACCGTGCCTTTGGTGCCCGTCTGGGCGTGTTTGAAAGCACCGCTATGGATAACCTTTCGGGCTATCTTAACCCTCAGGAATGCGGAAACCGCACGGGAGTAAGGTATCTTAACGTGTACGATTCGGACGGTAAGGGACTTTCCTTCAGTAAAACGGATTCCCCCTTTGAAATGAGCGTGCTTCCTTACAGCGCATACCGGCTGGAGGACGCACTTCATCTTCACGAACTTCCCGTTCCCGCATACACTTGGGTGCGTATTGCCGCAAAGCAAATGGGCGTGGGAGGCGACGATTCCTGGGGCGCTCCCGTCCATTCCGAATATCTTATCCCTTCGGATAAACCCCTTACGCTTGAGTTTGTAATAAATAAACTGTAATCAAAAAACTGCCGATACTTCAAACGAAATATCGGCAGTTTTTGTGTTGTTGATATAATGTTAAAACATAGTGCGCTTTGAACGCCACATATATACAAGCATAGGCGCGGAAAGCAGTGTGAAAATTGCAATTTGCCATATAGTGAAATTCAAAACGGGGGAAACTGTATTTGTTATAAAATAAGAAAGCAGGGGATATGTTATACTCCAGACAAATAACGTAAAATGGATAGCCGTCATCATAATCAGTCCGGATACGTTTGCTCTTCGAATTTTATATCTTGCAGCGGCAGAAACCACCGGAGCAGGCAGAAGTATGAGTATATACAGTATATCGAGAATTGCCAGCAACGGATTAGAGAAATACGCCACACGGGAAGCGTACACGATACCGTTGTGAAGGTCGGTTGCGTAATGTGCCGCGGTGATAAGAAGAGCTGCGTTTATAAAACTCATTATTACAGCCAACACGTCTGCGGCGGTTATAGTAAAAAGAAACATACTGAGCGGCTTGCTTTTTATAACCTTAATGACATTTCCGCAAGCAGGGCATTGGTGGGAATCGTCGGGTACTACGTTATTACATCTTTTACAAATCACAGCCATACTCCTTTTCTGTTGTTTGCATTAATATTGTAGCATAACTGCTACTCCGTGTCAACTTTATTTTTTGCATATTTACCGCCTTAACGGGGAAAGAATATATACGTAAAACCGTTTAGGGGGTGAAAGGAATGGATAAGAATCAGACCAATGCAAATGCGCAGAACAGCCAGAACAACGCTTCCGCACAGAACAGCGTGAATACTCAGTCCGAACAAAGCGGCAAGAAGAAAAACAAGAATAAAAACAAGTAAACCCAATATACGAAAAAACACCCCAAGAAGCCCTGCGGCTTCTCGGGGACCCCGACAATCAGCTCCGCCCGCTTAACACGGACGGAGCTTGTCATTTTTTGCATCTTTGTGTAAAATGCTATATTTTGAAGAAATTTGCAATAAATTGTTTACAAATGCATATATGTTGTGGTAGAATGGCTTCAGCAAATATCTTTTCAGTCCTATGTAAAATAAATTCAAAGGAAGTAAAAGTTATGGAAAAAAAGCTTGTTTATGATGTACATGAACGGCCCCAATTCGGCAAACTCATTGTTTTCGCCATTCAGCAGCTTCTTGCTATAATGGCAGCGACAATCGCTGTCCCCGCTATAGTGGGTAACGGAATGTCTGCTTCTGCGGCGCTTTTCGGTGCAGGTATCGGTACGCTGGTATATCAGCTGTTCACCAAATTCCGCAGTCCCGTGTTCCTCGGTTCCTCTTTTGCGTTTATCCCTTCAATGCTTGCGGCATTCGCAGGCGCAGTTTCTATGAATCTGGGATATCTTGGCTTGGTTATCGGTGCGACGTTTGCCGGTCTGGTTTACGTTGTTATCGCTATCGTCGTTAAATTGGTCGGTGTAAACTGGATCAACAAGCTTATGCCCGCCGCAGTTATCGGTCCCACTGTTGCGCTTATCGGCTTGTCCCTTTCCGGTGCGGCTGTAAAGGACGTATTTTCTTACGGTCCTCAGACGGATAACGGCGAGTTTATTATGAGCACCAATATCTGGGTATCGGTAATCTGTGCTCTCGTAACGTTTTTCGTTGTAATACTTTGCTCTACTTACGGCAAAAAGATGACAAAGCTTATCCCCTTTATCATCGGTATCCTTGCAGGATATGCAGTTGCTCTGATCTTTACGGTTATCGGCTATGCCGCAGGTATAGATGCCATTAAGGTTATAGATTTCGCTCCCTTCCGGGCACTGGTTGCAGACGGTGTAGGCTTAAAGACCTTCCTTGCTGTGCCTGAATTCACCTTTATCAACGCTATAAACGGCGCAAAGGATTTTGAATGGAGCTATCTTGCAACTATCGCAGTTGCGTATATTCCCGTTGCTTTCGTAGTATTTGCAGAGCATATTGCAGACCACAAGAACCTTTCCTCTATAATCGATAAAGAGCTTCTTGAGGATCCCGGTCTGCACCGCACCCTTCTCGGTGACGGTGTAGGTTCCATCGCAGGCGCATTCTTCGGCGGATGCCCCAACACCACTTACGGCGAATCCGTTGGCTGTGTAGCCATTACCCGCAATGCATCCGTGGCTACCATCACCACTACTGCAATTATATCGGTTCTCATTGCGTTCCTCTCTCCCTTCGTAGCATTTTTAGATTCCATCCCCGGCTGTGTAATGGGCGGCGTCTGCATCACTCTTTACGGCTTTATCGCTGTTTCCGGTCTTAAGATGATCCAGAAGGTAGACCTTGAGAACAATGCAAATCTCTTTACCGTTTCCGCAATACTTATTACGGGTATCGGCGGTATGGCAATGGCAATCGGCAAGGTGGCCATTTCCTCCACTGCTTGCGCGCTTATACTCGGTATAATCGTAAATATCATTCTTAACAAGGGCAGGAAGAATAAATAATGAAAAAATACGATAACGTGGTCATTTTTGACCATCCCCTCATAAGACATAAAATCGCCATCCTCCGTGATGAAAGAACCAGTATGAAGGAATTCCGCGAACTGGTTGAGGAGATCACCACCCTTATGACATACGAAAGCCTTAAGGACGGCGTTCCCACCAACGAGGTAGAGGTGAAAACTCCTCTTGAAACCTGCACACAGCGTATGGTAACGGATAATTCCATTGTTATCGTTCCCATTCTCCGCGCAGGTCTTGGTATGGTAAACGGTATTCACGTTCTGTTCCCCTCCGCCCGTGTGGGGCATATCGGTATGTACCGCAACGAGGAAACCCTTGAGCCTTGCGAATACTACTGCAAGCTTCCCAAGGATATAGAAGACAAGCTTGTGCTTCTCGTTGACCCTATGCTGGCAACAGGCGGCAGCGCTTGCGATGCTATCAACCTGCTTAAAAGGCACGGATGCAAGCACATAAAGTTTATGGCTATAATCGGCGCGCCCGAGGGCGTTTCCAAGGTTGCGGAAACTCATCCCGATGTGGATATTTACGTTTCCACCCTTGACAGATGCCTTAACGAACACGGCTACATCCTCCCCGGCTTGGGCGATGCAGGCGACAGACTCTTCGGCACAAAGTAATATTTCACTGAAAAAACTCCCGTTTTCGCAAAGAAACGGGAGTTTTTTGTTGCCATACCCGTAAAAAAGTGTTATAATTATGCGGATGAAAGGAGATTATCCTGTATGTCAAAAAAGATAATTGCGTTAATACTTGTCATTACTACCTGTTTTTGCGCTTTTTCTTGTGAAAACAGCAGCGAAGAAAGCACTGCTTTTACCGATACCGTAAAGCCCGAGATAAAAATAGATTCGGCGCATATAACCGTAACGATAAAAGCAGGTGAAAAATATGATTTTTTGGCAGGCGTTAGCGGATATGATGACGTTGACGGCGATATAACCGATAAAATACAAATCGACAAGGGAGGCTTTGATC
The DNA here is from genome assembly GCA_964485815.1 of uncultured Oscillospiraceae bacterium. GTDB lineage: Bacteria > Bacillota > Clostridia > Oscillospirales > CAG-382 > SFLA01. The sequence continues at coordinate 9,065 of CAZAJX010000032.1, read as the reverse complement.
CGGATATTTCCGGAGAATACACCGTGATTTTTACACTTACAGATAACGCAGGCAACACTGCAGATTCCAAAACAAAACAGATAACAGTAGAAAACGGCGGAATCCTTAAAGCCCCTCCCGTATGGGACGGAACGATACAAGGGGAAAAGCTTAACCCCGCAGACCCAGAGGTGTTCGGCGGCGCGTGGTATTACAAGGTAGTTTCCTCCAAGGATAAATGGGTGGGAATAGAGGTCGTGGTTACCTTGCCCGAGGTTGAAATAAGACGTTATAAAAGCGAATTTGACAGCACATTGGATTTTGATCCCGGAGTGAAAAACCTTGATAATCCCTCGGTTTATCTGGGTGGAAACGCACTCTCTGAATCCGACGTGGGACTTTCCATGTCCCTTGGCGTTATAAATACGAGGACCAACGAGATAAGCAAAGGAAGCGTAGCCTTCCGCCCCTTCTGGCGATACATAACGAGCGAGGATCAGGATTTAGGCGGTTACGATGCTCACGACGGAAAATATTCCGTTTCCGCCAACGGCAACAACTGCTTTGCAAATTACCATTGGAAATATACGGAATATTATTATCTCCCCGGAGATAAGCTCCGTATAGTCGTTTATATTCCCGAAGAAAACAAGATGCAACTTCAGATAGAGGTTCTGGAAAAATCCACCCTGCCCGAATCCGTGGAAATTCGTGAAAAATACGGCTGGAAGGACCCTGCGGACTTTTTAAGCCCCGTGTTCACCTCTCCCGGCCACGGCACGGGAATGGACGCCGAGTTCAAGCGTGTAAACGCTATTGACCAATCCGGCAACGAGGGCGGCACCGCCATTCCTACCGATACCAAGGTAGAAGGCATTATCTGGCACGAAACCTATCTTTACCGTGTTATCGACGGCGTTTTATACAGAGTTCCCATGAACGAATCCCGCCGAGGCACCACAGCCGCACCCGAGAGCAAGTATTTCACCGTGTCTTACGAGGGCGTTGACTCTTCTTTGGGCGGTGAGATCGTAACCATTCATCCCGGATACACCGATTGATCTTTATACCCTTGTGCCTTGTCTTGCCCCGCTTTTTCGGCGTTCTCGGCATACAAGTATCACAGCCTCTGGCATATTTCTTTACATCACTCGTATCTCTCCCAATGACGTTGCGGTTTTTAAAAAAGCTTCCGAAGGATGAATAAAAAGATACCCCACAAAACTTCGTTTTGCGGGGACCCCGAAAAACACCCCAAGATACCTTCTTGGGGTGCTATGTTATTCGGTTGCTTCCAACAGATATTTTGTGGCAAAACGCACACCTTTAATAAAGCTTTCTTTTCGATGTACGTTGCACATATCACCCCATAATTCAACGTATTCGTCAAGAAGCTTTATCTGCTCTTCATTTAACCCTTTACGCAATTCTTTATCTGTTTCTGCAATCATATTTAAGGCAATCTTTTCATCAAGACTTTGGCTCGGGTCATCATCTTCCAAGTAAAAATGCCACAATTCTTCAAGAACGGTTTTCAAAATTATCACCTCCGCTTAACATTATACCGATTGTTAGAAAAAAGTTGACATTCACCGTGTGTCAAACCTGATTAAAGCTAACTGTTGATTTTTTGTTTGTCTTTTAGTATAATGTTATCGGTTGTTCCGTTATGTTTGGGCATTAAGCAGAGGTTGGAAAAATATATGTCTGTTTTAACTGTTATGGAAGAAAACTATAAAATACCCGTTCTCTTGAATTTCGGTGCGGCGGTGGATCTGGGCACCACAACGGTAGTGCTTAAATTGTATTCCGGCGAGGGAATATGTGTGGGCGAAGCGGCTGCTCTTAACCCTCAGCGTGATTTTTCTGCAGATGTTATCGGCAGAATTTCCAAAGCGTTGCACGGGGAAGGGGAGAAACTTCAAAAAAGTATAACGGATTGCATCTTAAGTCTTTTAACAGAAGCGTGTGCTTTTGCAGGTATACATAATACCGACGTGGACCGTATGGTAATAACGGGAAACACCGCTATGCTGTATCTGCTTACGGGCAAAAACCCCGTTTCCATTTCCCGTTTTCCCTTTAAGGCAGATCATCTGTTTGGTGAATGGGTAGAATTTTTGGGAATAAAAACCTATCTCACCCCTTGTATTTCCGCTTTCGTTGGGGGAGATACCGTTTCCGCTTTGCTCTCTGCGGATATTCTTCGTAAATCGGAAACCGCACTTCTCTGCGATATAGGAACTAACGGTGAGATCGCTTTGTATAAAGACGGCAATCTTTACGTAACCTCGGTAGCCGCCGGTCCTGCCTTTGAGGGCGGCGATATTTCCTGCGGATGCGCTGGAACGGAAGGCGCCGTTTACCGTGTCTGGGCAGAGGAGGGGGAGGTATATTCCCATACAATAGGCAATAAGCCTGCAACGGGCATATGCGGTTCGGGGCTTATAGATGCGGTAAGCGCATTTCTTGAGGAAGGGTATATAGATAACGAGGGTACTGCCTTGCATCCCCTCGTTATAAAAGCAAGCGGAAAAAATATTTTCCTTAATCAAAAGGATATACGGGCGCTGCAGCTTGCGAAATCCGCCGTGGCGGCGGGAATAGAATGTATGCTTTCCCGCACGGGGACGGATGCCGCAGATATCAAGACCTTGTATTTAAGCGGCGCATTCGGAGTTAAGACGAATACGCAAAGCGCGGTAAATATCGGACTTTTTCCGAATGAACTCAAGAATAAAGTGCGTTTTATCGGAAACGGTGCTTTAAACGGTGCGGAAAAAATACTGCTTGATGATTCGTCTTTGGCTCTTGCAAAAGACCTTGCCGCTAAGGCAAAAACGCTGTTTTTGGGCGGAAGTAAGGATTTCAACCAAAGCTTTATTAAAAATATGCGGTTTTCAGAATTTTGATATAAAACGAGGTAGTGTCGTATAATGGATACTTTGAAGTTTTTATTAAAGAATTTCTTTACCCACAAGGATTTTTTGCCGTCGGCAGATACCCTTGCGGGAACGTTGTTTACGCCCCTTCATATTGTATTTTCGATTTTTTGCCTGGCGCTTGTAGTAGTCTTGTCCGTTTATTTTTCAAAAAGATCCGTAAAGACATTAAAGACTACATATACTGTCATCTGGATTTCCGCTGTGGTTTCGGAAATTACAAAGATTTTGTGGGAAACCTTTAGCGGTGCGGAAGCGGAATTTGAATTGGGCGGAGTATTACCTCTGTATCCCTGCAGTATATTTATGTATGCTCTTCCTTTTGCAATTTGGGGAGGGGAAAAGGTAAGGTTTGCCGCCTGCGGATACGTGTGCAGTCTTGGCGCTTTGGGCGGTATGATCAACTTTGTTTATCCCGCCAACGTTATTTCAAATTATTCCTGCATTTCCTTTGCGGGCTTCCACACGCTGTTTTATCACGGTGTAATCGTATTCTGCGCCGCAACCATGCTTTTAAGCGGCTACCACAGCTATAAGGGTATAAAAAAGTGGTATCAGCTTTTACTGCCTGCGGTTCCGTTTCTTGTCCTTTCCATAGCGGCAAATGCGGTCAATTTCTCTCCCATCGGCTCGGATTATATGTTTTTCAAGCTCAATTCGTTCTTTTTTGCGCCTATTGGCGCCGCTCTGTCCGATGGACTTACGGTAGTATTGGTATACCTTATATACCTGTTTATCCACGCATTGCCCTACCTGCCGTCGTATATATCGAATAAACTCAAAAAAGTCTGATCAAATCACAAAAAATCACCTCATAATGAGGTGATTTTTACGTTAATCGTTCGGAATGATCTCCAAGCTCCATGTGTTTGTATTGAAATCCAGCGTAAGTATATGATCGTGCCAAGGCTCCAAATTTATGTTTTTTTCATTATTGGCTCTGGCGGTTGTATCAATAGTTCCGTCGGTGGTTTCTAACTCAATGCCCTTAAGGTTTGCTGTTTCAGGAATATTGTCAGTGATAAATTGAGATGTATTATAAAAGAAAAGAGAGTTTGAAGTGTTACTGTTACTGCTAATTACAGCTTCATACACGCCGTCAATGTCTGTAGCAACAAGATCAAAAAGTTTTGTGGAATTTCCTATTTGAGCCACTACTACTATCGGCTCTTCTGCTCCGCAAGCGCACACTCCGTCGGTGTAATTATGTTCGCCGGTGGCAGGAGTTTCGCTGTCCGTGTAATTATCTCCGCAAAGAGAGCAGGTGTGGGTGGTGTATCCTCCGTTTACGCAAGTGGGCGGGGTAACGACGGAATCATACGAATGTCCGCATTCCGTTTGCTCCGAGCTTTGCATAAAATACAGACCGTCTATTTCCAAGGTTGCCAGGGTACAGCCTGCGGATTCATCCTCCGTTGTTTCGGGGTTATCATACGCCGCCTTCAAAGCATCCTCCTCGGTTTCATAAACTCCGAGAGTACCGCCGTTTTGAAGCACTACCACCTTGTTTTCGGTTTTATAAAACAAGTATTCCGCATCATCTGCTTCTGCCGCGTGTTCGATCAGATATTCGGTGTATGCGCCCAACGCTTCTTGCTTGGCGGCGCTTTCCTTCGCTTTATCTATAATATTCCCGAAGGCGGGTATCAAAACCGCCGCCAGAATTGCGATTACCGCGATGACAATAACCAGTTCAACAATGGTGAAACCGCGCTTTTTTACAGTTTTTCTCATATTTACATACCGTTTTCGTTGATTTTACGAAATTCCGCCTTTCGTTTAGTAAATTATGACATACTGTCAAACAAATGTCAAGTTTTCGGGATACAAAAACATTATCATATTGAAAATTAAATACTTTTGTGCTATAATCCATTTAATATTATTAATTGGTTAATTTAAGCAGAAAGGAGAATAATATGGAAAGCAAAAACTTTAAAGCGTGGCTGTATTTACTTCCCGCGGCATTGTTTTTGGGCGTATTTCTGGTATATCCTCTCATTGATGTTTTCGTTTATTCTTTTGAAGAGGGATACAACTACGCTTCCCAGACCTTCTTTGGAATAGGATTTTACAATTATTCCTACGTATTGCACGACCCGTACTTTTTACAGGCGGTGCAAAACACCCTCATACTGGTGTTTATAACCGTTCCCGTATCCACGGGACTCGCTCTGCTTATTTCCGTTGCGCTCAGCTCCATAAAGCCCTTGCGCAATGCGTTTCAGACCATATATTTTCTTCCTTACGTCACAAACACCCTGGCAGTCGGTCTGGTGTTTATGATATTGTTTAAGAAAACCGCGTATACGGACGGTCTTGCCAACCTTGTAATAAACCTTTTCGGCTTTAATTCCGTGGATTTTATTGAAGGTCCGTACTGGGCAAAAATGCTGGTGCTTTGCATATATACCGTTTGGGTGGTAATGCCCTTTAAAATCCTTGTGCTCACCAGCGCGCTGGCATCGGTCAAGCAGGATTATTACGATTCCGCCAAGGTGGATGGCACATCCAAATTCAGAGTATTCACCCGTATAACCGTGCCTATGATATCTCCCATGCTGTTTTATCTGGTTATAACCGGGTTTATCGGCGCGTTCAAGGCGTACAGCGATGCGGTGGCTTTGTTCGGAACAAACCTTAATTCCGCAGAGATGAATACCATCGTCGGCTACGTTTACGATATGCTGTACGGCGACAGCGGCGGATATCCCTCCTTTGCATCTGCCGCGGCTATAATACTGTTTGTGGTTGTGCTTACAATTACCTGCATAAACCTGCTGGTAAGCAAAAAGCACGTTCACTATTAAGGGAGGTGCGTTTTATATGACAGATTACTCCCGTGTGGAAAAAAGAGCAAACGTAAAGCGCATCGCCGCCAAAACCGTTATATACACCTTTCTGGCGATATGGGCGGTAGTGGTGCTGTTTCCTTTTTATTGGATGGTGCTTACCTCCGTAAAAAGCTATGCTTCCTACAGCTCGGAATTCATACCCAAGTTTTTTACCCTTGCTCCTACCTTTCAAAACTATATAGATGCGTTTACGATGGTATCCTTGGGAAGATATTTCCTGAACACCCTTATTTTCACCATCGTTACAACGCTGCTTATGCTGTTTATAACCATTCCCTCGGCGTTTGCGTTTTCACGCCTTGAGTTCAAGGGCAAAAATCTGGTTTTCACCTTGTTTTTGTCCCTTATGATGATCCCCGGCGAATTGGTAGTGATCACCAATTACACCACCGTTACCAATATGGATATGCGCAATACCTTTGCGGGCCTTATATTGCCTTCGGTGGCTTCGGTATTTTATATTTACTTGCTTAAAGAAAACTTTGCACAGGTTCCCGATGAGCTGTATTACGCCGCCAAGGTGGACGGCACTACGGATCTCAAATATTTGTTCAAGGTAATGATACCTATATGCAAGCCCACTATCGTAACCATAACAATTCTTAAGGTTATCGAATGCTGGAACTCCTATGTATGGCCCAGATTGGTAACGGATAAAGAAAGTCATTTTCTCGTTTCCAACGGTATTCAGGCGATACGGGAATCCGGATTCGGCAGAGAGAATATCCCCGCAATGATGGCGGCGGTAGTGGCTATATCCGTTCCTCTCATAGTTTTGTTCCTCGTTTTCAGAAACAAGATAATGGAGGGCGTGGCGAGAGGAGGCACAAAGGGATGAAAAAAGTATTTGCCTTTTTGCTTTTACTTGTAATCTGTCTGCCCCTGCTGGCATCATGCCACGGCTCAAAGGGGTTGGACGAATTCGTTTTGCCCGAGGAATTTGATACTTCAAGGGAATTTACCATCTCCTTCTGGGCTAAAAACGATACCAACAATACTCAGGTCGCCATATACAAAAAGGCGGTTGAGGATTTCGAAAAATGTTATCCCAACGTTACGGTGGAAATAAAATGGTACACCGATTACGGCAGAATTTATAACGACGTTATTACAAACATTTCCACACAGACCACTCCCAACGTGTGTATAACTTATCCCGACCATATAGCAACCTATATCACGGGCACGAATATCGTGGTACCGTTGGACGATCTGCTTTATAACGAAAAATACGGTCTGGGCGGAAGCAAGGTGAATTTTGATGCGCCGACCGCTTCCGAGGTGATCCCCAAGTTTTTGGCAGAGGGTAAGATCGACGGAATTACCTATGCGCTCCCTTATATGCGCTCTACCGAGGCTTGCTATGTTAACAAGACCTACGTTGAGGCTTTGGGATATGAGCTTCCCGAAAAGCTTACCTGGGATTTCGTGTGGGAGGTTTCCCAAGCGGCTATGGAAAAGGACGCTGACGGCAACTACAAAATAAACGGTCAGAAGGTGCTTATTCCCTTCATATACAAATCTACGGATAATATGATGATACAGTACCTTAAGCAATCCAGCGCAGGATATTCCGATGATCAGGGAAATATTCTTATATTTAACGATACCACCAAGGAACTGCTGTATGAGGTATCCGAAAACGTTGCTTTGGGCGCGTTTTCCACCTTCAAAATTTCCAGCTATCCCGGAAATTATTTTAACGCAGGTCAGTGTATATTCGCTATAGATTCCACTGCAGGCGCTACTTGGATGGGATCAAAATCCCCTCATTCGGACATAGCCGAGGAAAATAAGGTTGAATTTGAAACCGTGGTTATGGAGATACCTCAGGTGGATACGGAAAATCCTCAGATGATATCGCAAGGTCCCTCCATCTGCGTGTTTAACAAAACCGATCCTCAGGAGGTTCTGGCGTCCTGGCTGTTTACCCAATTTCTTCTCACCAACGAGGTGCAGATAGCATATTCTCAAACCGAGGGATACGTTCCCGTAACCTCCAAGGCGCAGGAAAGCGATGAATACAAGGATTATCTCTCCCGCGCAGGAGAAGATGACGATATGTATTACTTCGTAAAGCTGGATGCGGCGAAGCTGCTTTTGGATAATATTGACAATACTTTTATAACCCCCGTATTCAACGGAAGCGCATCTCTGCGTAATGCGGCGGGACAACTTATCGAAAACACCGCAAAATCCACCAGAAGAAAAGAAACGGTGGACGAAGCGTATATAGCAAATCTGTATAAGGACGTTACCTCCCTTTACAGATTGGACCAGACCGCAAGTAATTCTGTGGAAAAGCAGGATTTCGGGGGAATGCCCGTAATGGCGGTGGGACTTATCGTCAGCATTTCGGTAATATGGTTGTGTATCGGAGCGTTTTATCTGTACTCGGTTGTGAAAAAATGCAAAAAATAGACACGGGTATTGACTTATTATCAAAAAATGTGTATAATTGCTTATAGTTTCCAAAACTAAAAAATATTAAAAAGAGGCGTGGAAAAATGAAAAAGATTATTGTTCTGGCATTGGCTCTTATTATGGTAGTTGCTTGTGCAAGCTGTACTACAGAAGATCCTTCCGTTAAGGGCGAAGGCGTTATGACTTATGCAGAATACGCTGCAGCAGATCTCGATACCGAAGTTGTTGTTGAAACCTACGTACAGGGCAAGCAGTCCTGGTGGGACGGCAAGGGCACCTTCTATACCCAGGATTCCGAAGGCGGCTACTTCCTTTACGAAATGGCTTGCACCGAAGAAGAGTACAACAAGCTTACCGTTGGTACCAAGATAAAGGTTACCGGCACAAAGGCTGAATGGTCCGGCGAAGTTGAGATCGTTGACGCTACCTACGAAATTCTCGAAGGCAACTACGTTGCAGAACCCGTAGACGTTACCGCACTTCTCGGCAAGGATGAGCTTATCGAAAAGCAGAATATGCTCGTTTCCTTCAGCGGTCTTACTATCGAAAAGATCGAGTACAAGAACGGCGAACCCGGCGATGATATCTACGTAACCGTTTCCAAGGACGGCGCAAGCTATGATTTCTGCGTAGAAGTATACCTTACCGGTACTGATACCGACGTTTACAAGGCATTTGCTGATCTTAAGCAGGGCGACGTTGTTGATGTTGAAGGCTTCCTCTACTGGTACAACGGCGTAAACACCCACATCACTTCCGTAGTTAAGAAGTAATTTAAAACAAAACATAAAAAAGCACCTCATCGAGGTGCTTCAGACCGCTGACAAAGATAAAGTCAGCGGTTATTTTTTTTTGCAAAAGTCGC
>CAZAJX010000031.1:0-22247 GCA_964485815.1 uncultured Oscillospiraceae bacterium | reverse complement strand
GGCTCCATCGTAGGTTGCGTTCCCTATTTCGGTCTGCTTACCGACGAGGGCAGAAAAGCCACTTGGATAGTAGAGATAAAGACCACCAAAAAGCCCGAAGCCCAATTACTGGGTTCCGCTATCGGTATGAAGGTAATGGAGGACGTTCCCTTTGTAAAAGGTCTGGATAAATGGCTGGGAACCGAACTTAACGATTCCGCTTGCGCATATCTCAAGGATTTCGGCGCGGCAACCGCATCCAACGGCGCGGTGGGACTGTACCATATAGAAAACCTTACTCCCGAAGCGGTTGAGCAGGGAGAAAGCCTTATAAAAGAGGGCGCGCGAGTTTACGTTATAGACGATGCGGAGCTGGAGCGTGTAAAGAACGAATATCCCGTTATATGGAAAAATCCCGATGCCAGCCCCAAGCTTTGCTTTGTGGGATGTCCGCACCTCTCTCTTGAACAGCTTAAGGATTGGACCGTAAAAATAGAGGAAGGCTTAAACCGGACGGGCAAAAAGAAGGTGGTTATAAACACCGTGTTCACCGCCTCTCCCGGCGTGCTGGAGGCGTTTGAAAAGACCGAATACTTTTCCCGCCTTAAAGCCACGGGCGTTATTACCTCTTATATATGCCCCCTTATGTATATGAACAACCCTCTTTGCAAGAAGATGCCTGTTATCACATCGTCCAACAAGCTGAGAACCTACACCAGCGCAAGATATTATACCGATGCTGAAATTCTCAGTACCATTACGGGAGGTAAAAACTGATGAAAGAATTTAAAGGCAGAGTTATTACTCCCGGTGAAGTAACGGCGGAAGCTGTAGTTACCACCGAAGGATTCAACACCCTTGCTTCGCTTCAGATGGCGTTGCAGTTTGGGGATAAAGAAGTCAAATGCGGCGACCAGAGCAACAAGGAGCTTTACGGAAAGCCCCTTTTCGGGAAAGCCCTTTGTCTGCCCCAGACCATAGGCTCCACCACAGGCGGATTGGTGCTTTACTGCGCTTGCTCTATGGGTAAAAACCCCGCTTGTATGCTGTTTTCAAGCCATATAGATTCCCTTGCCGCCGCAGGCGCTGTGCTTGCGGACGTGTGGGTGGAAAATACGTCTATGCCCGTTATTGATTGCCTGGGCGATGAATTTTTGAATTACGTCAAGGACGGTATGAAGATAACCGTGAAAAAAGACGGAACGGTAGTAGTTGAATAATAATCGATCTAAAAAAGCACCCTGCGGGGTGCTTTTTAAAATGAGAAACGATAAATGAGGAACGAGGAATGAAGGTAAAAATCCGCGTGGGGCGGATTTTGATTTTTTATTGCATTTTGGTTTTATTTGTATTAAAATATATATCCGTACACAATATGAAAAACGGTTTTTCGGAGAAAAGGAAATGCAGAAAAACAGAAAGCGTATTAAAAGAAGAATTATAAATTTAATAATGCCTGCGGTGGTATTCGGCTCTCTTACGGGCGTGATAACCGCAACGGTGGTAATGTTATACAAGTTCTGCGCAGGGAAGATAATACATTTTTCCGAGGGCGCATACGGATTTATGCGGGCAAACCTTTGGGCGGTGCTTCCCGCTTTGGCTGTAATTGCCGTGGCGGCATATCTTTACAAAGCGGTGCTTACAAAGCACCCCAACGTGCGGGGCGGCGGTATTCCCACCTCTATTGCCCTGCTGAGAGGAATAATATCCTTCCGCTGGGCGGCAAACCTTGTGTGGGTATTTATACTTTCTCTGGTTTCCTTCTTTGTAGGCGTGCCCTTGGGCAACGAAGGACCTTCGGTGCAGATGGGTACTGCCGTGGGAAAAGGGGTTATAGACCTTTTTGCGAAAAAGCAAAAAGCCTATTCCCGCTATTCTATGACGGGCGGCGCCTGCGCGGGATTTTCCGTGGCGACGGGTGCGCCCATAAGCGGTATGATGTTTGCGGTGGAGGAAGCCCACCACAGAATTTCTCCTATGATAATTATGGTTTCCGCCATATCCGTGCTGTCCGCAGCCCTTACCGCATCGGTATTATCCCCTCTGCTGGGAGTAAGCACAAGCCTTTTTGCCTTTGAAGAGGCTTTGAAGGTGCTTTCCTTAAAGGATATGTGGATTCCCCTTGCGGTGGGACTGACATTGGGCTTGTTTGCGGCGGCGTTTTTGAAATCCTACCAGTATATAAACCGTTTTTCAAAAAATCTTTTTGCAAAGGTGCCCTTTTATGTGCGGATAGCTGTAATACTTACGGTTACTCTGGTTTTGGGTATCGTTTCCTATGACCTTATCTCCACGGGACACGAGCTTACCTTGAGCCTGTTTGCCTTTGATAAAAGCATACTTTTGCTTGTGGGAATATTGCTCGTTCGGTGGTTTTTGACCCTTTTTGCGAACACCAACGGTATTACCGGCGGTATATTCCTGCCCATTATCGCGCTGGGCGGTGTGGTGAGCAGTATTTTCGGCAATATCTGCATAAAATGTTTCGGGTTGAGCGAGGAATATTACACCGTAATTCTGGCGCTGGGAATATGCGCCTGCATTTCGGGAATGATGAAAATGCCCCTTACCGCCGTATTTTTCGGGGTGGAAGCCCTTTCCTGCTATGAAAATATAATTCCCATAATAATCGTTGCCGCGGCGGCGTATTCCATACCCGAGGTACTGGGACTCAGCTCTGTTAACGACAGCGTTATAGAAGCCCGTAACGAGGAGATTTTCCGTTCCCGCCGTCCCGTTGTAAAAGACACCCACGTAACCGTGGCGGAGGGCGCTTTCGCAGTGGGCAAGCAGGTGAGAGATATTTTCTGGCCCAATAATCTGTTCGTGCTTTCGGTAAACCACGGCGAAAAAAGCGGTTCCCGCGTGGACGAGCACGGGGAAAACCATATTCTCCCCGGAGATATTCTCCACGTGAGGTATGCTTCATCGGACGTGGAAGAAACAGAAGCAGAACTGTGGGCAATAGTGGGAGAGCAACAAGAAAAAGCGCAGTGATATTTTTCCGCAATATGTTGCAAAATCAAAATGCGTTTGATATAATAAAACAAAGTTTTGTTTAAACGCTTGCAAAAACGAAAGAAAGGGAACCTATGGAATTTTTAGAGTTTTGGGGTCAGATGACTACAAACCCGCTGTTGTTCGTGGCAGTAGTGCTTACCCTCGGCGTTATATTGGTTAACGGATGGACGGACGCTCCCAACGCTATCGCTACCTGCGTGGTAACGCGATGTATGCCTCCCAAGGCGGCAATACTTATGGCGGCGGTGTTTAATTTCCTGGGCGTTTTCGTAATGACGCAGATAAGCAGCGAGGTTACCGAAACCGTTACGAAGATGGTAAACTTCGGCGAAAACGACGGAAAAACCATAATTATCGTTTTGTGCGCGGCGATGCTTGCCATAGTTATATGGGCAACCCTCGCTTGGGTATTCGGCATCCCCACCAGTGAAAGCCACGCGCTTATCGCAGGTCTTACCGGCGGCGCTATGGCGCTTAACGGAGTTGAGGCGGTAGTCTGGAGCCAGTGGAGCAAGGTGCTGATCGGTATCGTGATCTCCGTTGTGCTGGGCTTCGGATTGGCTTGGATAATCGGAAAGCTGGTTACGCTGATATGCTATAAAATGAACAGACCCAAAACCGAGCCCTTCTTTAAATACGCGCAGATCGCAGGCGCGGCTTCGATGGCGTTTATGCACGGCGCACAGGACGGTCAGAAATTTATGGCGATCCTTTTGCTGTGCGTATTCACCCTGCAGGGCACCGGCGCGGGATCGACCTTCCATATTCCCGCTTGGCTTATGGTAGTATGCTCCCTCGTTATGGCGGCAGGAACCGCGATCGGCGGTAAAAAGATTATTAAATCCGTTGGTATGGATATGGTTAAGCTTGAGAAACACCAAGGATTTTCGGCAGATATTGCATCAACGCTTTCTCTGGTGTTTTGCTCGGTATTCGGACTTCCCGTTTCCACCACCCACGTTAAGACCACCTCTATTATGGGTGTAGGCGCGGTAAAGAGAGTATCTGCCATAAACTTCGGCGTGGTAAAGGAAATGGTTATGACCTGGATCCTTACCTTCCCCGGATGCGGACTGCTTGCGTTTTTGGTAACCAAGCTGTTCTTGCTCATTTTTAATTAAATCGAAAGGAATACTGTAAAATGGCTAAAGGTGATAAATTCTATTACGAAAACTTCGCGGAGTGTACCGCTCTGGCAAAGAAAGCGGCGGAATATCTTGTTGAATGTCTTGAAAATTACGATGCTTCCAAGCTGGAAGAAATGCTTGAGAAAATGCACGGATTTGAGCACGCCGCAGACGTAAAGAAGCACGAAATGAACGAAGCGCTGGCAAAGGCGTTCGTTACCCCCGTTGACCGCGAGGATCTGGATATGCTGAGCCATCAGCTTGATACTACGGTGGACCTTATCGAGGAAGTACTGCAAAAGCTGTATATTTACAACGTAAAGACTATCGAGCCCGCCGCTATAGATTATGCGAAAAAGCTGGTTGAATCCTCCGAAATCCTCTGCGAGGTTATCGGCGAATTTGAGAATTTCAAAAAATCCAAAAAGTTACGCGATCTTATTATCCGCGCAAACGACGTGGAGGAGGAGTGCGACAAGCTTTACCTCACCACAATGCACAACCTTACCAAGAATTCTACCGACGTGCTGGCAACCGTTCAGTGGTATAAGATATACGGCTGTTTCGAAGCGTGTGCGGATGCGTGTGAGCATGTGAGTGATTGCGTCGGATCTATTGTGTTGAAGAACACTTGATTGGAACTGTCTAAACTTCGCACACCGAAACGCAAAAAAATATATACCGTAACAACAAATGCGAGAGATTGTAGCTTATCTCTCGCATTTTTGTTTTCTTTATAGGTAGAAATCTGTAAACAGATTTCATTAAATTTGCGTTTCTAAACGCTTTTACTTCGCTAGCTGTAGATTACTACAGCACGCTCGTAAAAGACGTTTTCTGCTTTGTTTATACAGTCCCCCGACTTCACCTGACTCTCGCTACTACAGACGGAAGATTTCGAAAAATTTAAGTAATTGTTTTTGATATCTATTGGCTGTAGTTCTCAAAGTCTGAAGGACGCAGGTCATTTGGATGCAGAAGGAATTTTAACGAGCGGTAGCTGTAGTAACCTACAGCCAGCGAAGTTAAAATTTCTACAAAAACGCAAATAAAATAAAATTTTGAAGACGATTTTCGTCGGAAAAATTTTTACCTTTAAAATTGTGCTGTGGGGTGCGGGCGCATCGTGATACGCCCCTACAATCGGTGAAGAACCTTACTTCACGTTAAACTTTTTTGCGTTTTTGGTTCTGCGGCAAATGAGCAAGTCCCCCAAAAATTTATGCTAAGTAGCTGTTGACAAATCCCCTTTGCTATGCTATAATAACTCGAATTGGATCTTTAAGCCGATACGAGAGATCGGCAAGGTGCGTTTATAGTGGTTTTTATGCGGGCGGAGGCTTTGTCTTTGCGCGCGCAAAAGCACGGAAAAAGTATGCGTAATCCTTGCCGAACGGCAAGGATTTTTTGTTGATTTGCGAGGGGAATATTTATGGAACTTAAAGCAAAGGTAATGCCTTTTACACAAGAATACGCTATGAACGTAAGCCGCTTTCTTTCCGCGGTGAAGTATTCCCATTTTAACAACCAAAGATATGTTATTTTCCCCGGCTTTTGCGACGTGCACGTGCATTTTCGTGAGCCGGGTTTTTCGTACAAAGAAACCATAAAAACGGGCTCGTTGGCGGCGGCAAGAGGCGGTTACACCGCGGTTTGCACCATGCCAAACCTTAACCCCGTGCCCGACAGCGCGGAAACGTTAAAGCTACAGCTTGATATAATTAATTCCGATGCCTGCATAAACGTATATCCTTACGGCGCCATAACAAAGTGCGAAGCGGGAAAAGAGCTTTCCGATATGGAGGATATGGCGGAAAACGTTATTGCCTTTTCCGATGACGGACGAGGAGTACAGTCCGACGATATGATGCGGGCGGCAATGAAAAAAGCAAAATCACTTGGAAAAATGATAGTTGCCCACTGCGAGGTAAACGAGCTTCTCCGCGGCGGTTATATACACGACGGAGAGTATGCGGCTTCCCACGGGCATAAGGGTATATGCAGTGAGAGCGAGTGGAAGCAGATAGAAAGAGATATCGCTCTGGTGCGGGAAACGGGAGTTTCTTACCACGTCTGCCACATATCCGCCAAGGAAAGTGTGGAACTTATACGCAAGGCAAAGGCGGAAGGGCTTGATATAACCTGCGAAACCGCGCCCCACTACCTTGTGCTTACAGACGCAGACCTTAAAGAAGAGGGCAGATTTAAAATGAACCCGCCCCTGCGCAGTGAAGGGGACAGACAAGCGCTGCTTGAGGGAATACTGGACGGAACTATAGACTGTATCGCCACCGACCACGCACCACACAGCGAGGAAGAAAAAGCAAGAGGGCTTGAAAAAAGCCCGTTCGGCATAACGGGAATTGAGCTTGCGTTCCCCATCCTTTACACCCATTTGGTGAAAACGGGTATAATAAGCCTTGAAAGGCTGACGGAGCTTTTGTGTATAAACCCGAGAAAGCGTTTCGGCATAACCGCCGACGCGGGCTTTACCGTATGGGACACGGAAAAGTGTTTTACGGTAAAAAAAGAAGACCTTGTTTCTATGGGAAAAGCCACTCCCTTTGAGGGAGAAACCCTGTACGGCGAGTGTGTGCTTACCGTACTTAACGACAAAGCAGTTTACGAAATATAACGGAGGATATAAAAATGGCAAAGAGAACAGACCTTAAAAAAATTCTTATAATAGGCTCCGGCCCTATCGTTATCGGTCAGGCGGCGGAGTTTGACTATGCGGGCACTCAGGCGTGTCTTGCCCTTAAGGAAGAGGGCTACGAGGTAGTGCTGGTCAACTCCAACCCCGCAACCATTATGACAGACACCACCATTGCGGACAAGGTGTATATGGAGCCCCTTACTCTTGAATACGTGGCTAAAATACTCCGTTATGAGCGTCCCGACGCTATCGTTCCCGGTATCGGCGGACAGACCGGACTTAACCTTGCAATGCAGCTTGAGAAAAAAGGCGTTCTGAAGGAATGCGGAGTTGAACTGCTGGGCACCGGCAGCGAGAGTATTGAGCGTGCAGAGGACAGAGAGCTGTTCAAGGAGCTGTGCCAGTCTATAGGTGAGCCCGTTATCCCCTCCGAGATAACCTATGATCTTGAGCAGGCGAAAAAAGCAGCCGCAGAGATCGGCTACCCCGTTGTACTTCGTCCCGCTTTCACCCTCGGCGGTACGGGCGGCGGATTTGCATACAACGAAGCAGAGCTTGTTGAAATAGGCACAAACGCATTCAAGCTTTCCCCCGTGCATCAGGTTCTTATTGAAAAGAGCGTTAAGGGCTACAAGGAAATAGAATTTGAGGTTATGCGCGACTCAAACGATAAAGCCATTACCATTTGCGGTATGGAAAATATCGACCCCGTCGGCGTTCACACCGGCGACTCTATAGTTGTTGCGCCCATACTCACCCTCTCTCCCGAGCATCACAAAATGCTTAACGAAAGCGCAATAAAGATAATCCGCGAGCTTAAAATAGAGGGCGGCTGTAACGTACAGTATGCGTTCAACCCCGAAACCGGCGAATATTACCTTATTGAGGTAAACCCCAGAGTTTCCCGTTCTTCCGCTCTGGCTTCCAAGGCAAGCGGATATCCCATCGCCCGCGTAACCGCAAAGATCGCTGTGGGTATGTCCTTGGAGGAGATCTCCATTGCCAACACCAACGCGGCATTTGAGCCCAGACTGGATTACGTTGTAGCAAAGCTTCCCCGCTTCCCCTTTGATAAATTCAATACCGTTCCCAACACTCTCGGCACCCAGATGAAGGCTACGGGCGAGGTAATGGGAATCGGAGAAAATCTTGAAGAATGTCTGCTTAAATCCGTGCGCTCCCTTGAAACGGGCGTATGCCACTTCAGTATGCCCAAATTTGCGGCTATGAGCGTTGAAGAGATATACGAATATATCTCCAAGTTCAGAGATGACAACATTTTTGCTATAACCGAGCTTATCCGCAAGGGCGAAGACACCGAAAAATTAAGCGGTATTACAAAAATAGACGTTTACTTCCTTAACGCCCTTAAAAATATCGTGGATATGGAAGCCTGCCTCAAAGCAAACAAATGGGACATAGAAACCCTTAAAGCCGCAAAGAAGATGGGATTCGGCGACAAGCAGATATCCATTATCTGGGGCGTAAGCGAAATCGAAGTATTCAACAAGCGTAAAGAAGAAAATATATTCCCCGTTTACCGTATGGTGGACACCTGCCACACAAATGCGTATATCCCCTATTTCTACTCCTCCTACACCGGCGAAAACAAATCCGTTCTTACCGACAGAAAGAAGGTAGTGGTTCTGGGCGCAGGTCCTATCCGTATCGGTCAGGGCGTTGAATTCGATTACTCTACCGTACACGCGGTAACCACCATTAAAAACAGCGGCTACGAGGCAATTATTATTAACAACAACCCAGAAACCGTTTCCACCGATTACACCACGGCGGACAAGCTGTACTTCGAGCCTCTCACTCCCGAGGACGTAATGAATATTATCGAGTTCGAGAAGCCTATGGGTGTTATCGCTTCTCTTGGCGGACAGACCGCAATAAACCTTGCACAGCCTCTGGTTGACCGCGGTGTAAACATTATCGGTACCGACTGCGCCGCTATCGAGCGCGCCGAAAACCGCGACAGCTTTGAGAAAATACTTGTAGAGCTTAACATTCCCCAGCCTCAGGGCAAGGCGGTAACCAATATCGAGGACGGCGTTAAGACCGCCGCAGAGATAGGCTACCCCGTGCTGGTACGTCCCTCCTTCGTTCTGGGCGGAAGAGCTATGCAGATAGTTGCAAACGAGCAGCAGCTCCGCCAGTATCTTAAGAGCGCAGTTGAAATAGACGAGGACAAGCCCGTACTGGTTGATAAATATATTCAGGGTAAAGAGGTTGAGGTTGACGCTATCTGCGACGGTATCGACGTATTCGTACCCGGTATTATGGAGCTGGTTGAGAGAACGGGTATCCACTCCGGCGACTCTATAAGCGTATATCCCGCATACAGCATTTCCGATAAGGTTAAAGCCACCATTCTCCGCTATTCCAAGATGCTGGGATTGGGAATAGGAATTGTTGGTCTGTTCAATATTCAGTTTATCGTTGATAAGGACGAAAACGTATATATTATCGAGGTTAACCCCCGTTCCTCCCGTACCGTTCCCTTCCTTTCCAAGGCAACGGGATATTCCCTGGCGGATATCGCAACCGAGGTTATTCTGGGCGTAAGCCTTAAGGAGCAGGGAATATTCGGAATTTATCCCGATGAAAAGAAGCGCCACTACGTTAAAGCGCCCGTATTCTCCTTTAACAAGATACACGGAATTGACGCATACCTTTCCCCTGAAATGAAGTCTACCGGCGAAGCTATCGGCTACGATGATAACTTCCACCGCGCACTTTACAAGGCTTTGCAGGCAAGCGGTATGCACCTGCAAAACTACGGCACCGTATTTGCCACCATTTCCGATAAGGACAAGGAAGAGGCTCTTCCCCTTATCCGCCGTTTCTATAACCTGGGCTTCAACATCGAGGCTACCAAGGGCACGGCAAAGTTCCTTAAGGAAAACGGCATACGCACCAGAGTGCTTAAAAAGATAAGCGAAAACAGCGATGAAATCCCCAATTCCATTCGTCAGGGACACATTGCGTACGTTATCTCCACCCGTGATCCCGGCAGTATGGGAGAGGCAAGCGACGGACACGAGATCCGCCGTCTGGCAGTAGAGAACAACGTAACTATGTTTACCTCCCTTGATACCGTGGGTGTGCTGCTGGATGTGTTGGAAGATATAACTTTGACAATATCTACAATCGACGCATAGGGTCGCGTTCATTCGGCGCAGAACCAAAAACGCAAAATGCACTTGAATGTTTCGAAAACCGTAGGGCGGGAGGCTTGCCCCCGCCGCCTCTAACGGTTCAGAGGTAGAAATTCTTACAGAATTTCCTTAAATTTAATCTATTTTGCGTTTTTGTAGAAATTTTCGTGTCGCTCGCTGTAGTTTACTACAGCTACCGCTAACGAAAATTCCTTCTGCATCCAAATGCTCCGCAACCATCGGATTTTATTTTATATAGATAAAAGCAAAACAAGAGAGGAAATCTTTATGAAAACGGGAATATTTCGTATCATAAGCAATCTTCCCCTTACGGAAAACGTATACAAAATGGTACTGTACGGGGACGTAAGCCACATAACCGCACCCGGACAGTTTATAAATATTAAAATAGACGGTCTGTACCTGCGCCGTCCCATATCCGTTCACGATATGACGGAGGACACCGTAACCATTATCTACAAGGTAGTGGGCAAGGGCACGGAAGCCCTCTCCCGTATGCAAAAGGGAGAGCTGGACGTTATGACAGGTCTGGGCAACGGCTACACCACATCTGACAGCGGCGAAAAACCTCTGCTTATCGGCGGCGGTGTGGGTGTGCCTCCCCTTTATATGCTGGCGAAGCAGCTTATAAGTGAGGGCAAAGAGGTTTCGGTAATTCTCGGCTTCAACACCGAAAAAGAGGTCTTTTGCGAAAAGGATTTCTTGGACCTTGGCTGTAAGGTAACGGTGACCACCGCCGACGGAAGCTACGGAATTAAAGGCTTTGTAACCGAAGCTATGAAGGATATTGACTACACCTGCTTTTACACCTGCGGACCCGAGCCTATGCTTAAAGCGGTTTACCGCGCATCCCTCACCCACGGATACTTCAGCTTTGAAGAGCGTATGGGATGCGGATTCGGCGCGTGTATGGGCTGTTCCTGCAAGACCATAACGGGCTACAAGCGTATATGCAAGGAAGGCCCCGTTATGAAAAAGGAGGAGATATTATGGGAAAATTAAGCGTTAACCTTTGCGGAACAGAGCTGGATAATCCCGTTATACCCGCTTCGGGAACCTTTGGGTTCGGCTATGAATTTGCACAGTATTACGATATTAACGTGCTGGGCACATTTTCCTTTAAGGGAACTACCCTTGAACCCCGATTCGGCAACCCCACACCCCGTATTGCGGAATGCAAAGCAGGGCTTATTAACGCGGTGGGACTGCAAAATCCGGGAATCGACAAGGTTGTTTCCGAAGAACTGCCCAAACTGAAAAAGGTATTTAACAAGCCTGTAATGGCAAACGTTGGTGGTTTTTCCGTTTCCGATTACGTTACGGTGTGCAAGCGTCTTGATAACGAGGAACAGGTGGGCTGGCTGGAAGTAAACATAAGCTGTCCCAACGTGCACGCAGGGGGTGTGAACTTCGGTTCCGACCCGAAAGGCGCATATGACGTTATAAGCGCAGTTAAAAAAGAGGTGGGCAAGCCCGTTATCGCAAAGCTTACCCCCAACGTAACCGACATTGTTTCCATAGCGAAAGCCTGCGAGGATGCGGGGGCGGACGGTGTCAGCCTTATTAACACCCTGCTGGGAATGAGAATAAATCTGCGTAACCGCAAGCCAATAATCGCAAACACTATGGGCGGTTACTCGGGTGACGCTCTGTTTCCCGTAGCGGTGAGAATGGTGTATCAGGTTGCGAAGGCTGTAAATATACCCGTTATCGGCTTGGGAGGAATTTCCACCGCCGAGGACGTAATTGAAATGATGATGGCAGGCGCAACCGCAGTTGAGGTGGGAAGCGCAAACCTTATTGACCCTTATGCCTGCAAAAAAATAATTGAAGATTTGCCCAAAACTATGGACAAATACGGAATAGAAAATTTAAAAGATATTATCGGAGGAGTTAAGTAAAAATGGGAAAAGACGTAATTATTGCATGTGATTTTGACAGCGCGGAAAAGACCTTTGCGTTTTTAGATAAGTTTACCGATGTAAAGCCTTTTGTTAAGATCGGTATGGAGCTTTACTATGCGGAAGGACCTTCTATTGTAAAGGAAATTAAGCGCCGCGGACACAAGATATTCCTTGATCTTAAGCTTCACGATATCCCCAACACCGTAAAGAAGGCGATGGCTGTACTTTCCCGTCTTGACGTGGATATGTGCAACCTTCACGCCGCAGGAACCACCCGTATGATGGAGGGCGCGCTGGAGGGTCTTACCCGTCCCGACGGAACCCGTCCCATACTTATTGCGGTTACACAGCTTACCTCCACCGATCAGGAGAGTATGGAAAAGGATATGCTTATAAAAGAGCCCATCGCAGACGTGGTTATGCACTACGCACTCACCGCAAAGAATGCGGGACTTGACGGCGTTGTTTGCTCCCCTCTGGAGGCTGAAAAGGTGCACTCCTCCTGCGGTAAGGATTTCGTTACCGTTACCCCCGGTGTGCGCTTTGCAGACGGCGATATCGGCGATCAGAAGCGTGTTATGACTCCCGCTCAGGCGAAAGAGATCGGCTCCGATTACATCGTTGTGGGCAGACCCATTACCGCCGCCGCAGACCCCGTTGCCGCATATAACAGATGCGTTACCGAATTTATTGGATAAAAGGAGAAAGCAAATGGAAGGCTACAAGAGAGAGTTTATACAGTTTTTGCAAAAAGCAGGCGTACTCAAATTCGGTGATTTCACCGCAAAAAGCGGAAGAAAGATACCCTATTTCATTAACGCGGGTATGATAAAGACCGGCGAAGATATTGCCACTTTGGGCGAATTTTACGCAAAGGCATATTTTGAAAAGGTCGGCGCAAAGAAGGCTGTGCTTTACGGACCCGCATACAAGGGGATTTCCCTTGCGGTTTCCGCTTCCGTTGCACTTTCCAAAAACGGACTTAACCTGCCCTTCTTCTTTAACAGAAAAGAAATTAAAGACCACGGCGAGGGCGGAGTTTTCGTAGGCTACGTTCCCACCGCAGGCGAAGAAGTGGTGATTATCGAGGACGTTATCACCGCAGGCACCGCTATACGCGAGAGTATGGAAATTCTTTCCCATCTGGAAGGCGTAAAGGTTGCGGCAACCTTTATTATGGTTGACAGAAAAGAAAAGGGACAGGGCGAAAAGGGCGCAATGCAGGAAATTGAGGACACCTTCGGCTTCCCCGTATATTCCATAGTTGACGTTTACGATATTATCGAGTACCTCGAAGAGGACGAGAGCAACAGAGAAAACGTAGACAGAATCAAGAATTATCTTGCTATAAACGGAGCGAAATAATGAACAGCGTTATTGATATAACCGATCTTTCTCTTAAAGAGATAGATTCACTCATAAACACGGCGGTGGATATTCACGCTCACCCCGAGAAATACTCTTCTGCCTGCAAGGGCAAAAAGCTGGCGGCAATGTTTTTCGAGCCCTCCACCCGCACCCGTCTTTCCTTTGAGGCGGCTATGATGGAGCTGGGCGGAAACGTGCTTTCCGTACATTCCTCCGCCACCTCCTCCGCATCCAAGGGCGAGAGTATAAACGATACCTCCAAGGTCGTGTCCTGCTATGCGGACATTATGGCTATGCGCCATCCTCTTGAGGGTGCCCCTGCCGTTGCGGCTGTAAGCGCATCCATTCCCGTTATAAACGCAGGGGACGGCGGTCATTGCCACCCCACCCAGACACTTACCGACCTTTGCACCATAAAGAGCGAAAAAGGTGTTATTAACGGTCTTACCGTAGGATTTTGCGGCGACCTTAAGTACGGCAGAACCGTACATTCCCTTATAAACGCTTTGGCGAGATACGAAAACGTAAAGATCGTACTGATCTCTCCCGATGAACTTAAAATTCCCGATTACGTTAAGGAAGGTCCACTTGAAAATATGGAGTTTTCCGAAACGGATAATCTGGAAACAGCGCTTCCCTCTCTGGACGTACTGTATATGACCCGCGTTCAGCAGGAGCGTTTTGCGGACCGTGCCCAGTACGAGCGTCTTAAGGACGTGTATATCCTTGACACCGAAAAGATGAAAAACGCAAAAGAGGATATGATAATCCTCCATCCCCTGCCCAGAGTAAACGAGATTTCCGTAGGCGTGGATAAGGATAAGCGCGCTTGCTATTTCAAGCAGGTAATGTGGGGCAAATATATGCGTATGGCGCTTATACTTTTGCTTCTTTCCGGCGAGCATAAGGGTGCAGATCTGCTTGAGGGCGCAACCGTTACGGATAAGGTGTGCCCCAACGGACGCTGTATAACCCATACCGAGCAGGAGCTTACCGTATATAACAAAAACGGACGTTGCGTATGGTGTGACGAGGAGCTTAAATAAAATGTCCAAAGCATACTTTACTTTTGATAAAACCTTAAAAATATTTGCCGAAGGATTTAACCCCGTTTACAGAGAAAACGGGGACTTTTGGCGTTTGCACCTTGATTACGGCAAGGCGGGATACCCCCGTGAGCTGGGCGTATATTCCCACAGCCAAAAAGAGCCCGTAACCGAAAAACTTTCGGACGGACTGCGTATTATATATGATTCCCTTACCGCCGAGGACGGAAGCGAGCACGACATAACCCTTACGCTTGAAGTGAAAAGTGTAGGCGATATGCTGTCTTTTTCCGCTGCTATGGAAAACCGATCAAGTGTGCGGTTAAACGAACTGCAGTACCCGTTTTTGGATTACGTTTCCCTTAACGGAGCGTTAAAGGAAGACGTGCTGTACCTCCCCAACGGGCTGGGCAGACGTATTCCCAACCCTCACCGCCACGTTGGCTTTTGCCACAGCGAATATATGGGCGCGGATTACAAAAATATTAAAGCGCTTTTTGAATATCCCGCAGCCCTCTCTATGCCTTGGCTGGTAATGGAAAGCGGAAACAAATCCCTTTATATGGGTTGCCACAGCGAAACTTGCCGCTGGGCGACCTTTACTCTGTATACCGAGCCGAGAGAAGAAGCGGACAAACCCTATATGTGCGCCTGCATATCCTCTTACCCTGTGGTAAACCCCGGTGAAAGGGTTACATACGGTGATTTTACCCTTGCTGTGTGCGACGGTGACTGGAGAAAGGGTGCGGATATTTACAAAGAAAGCGCTTCCCGTTACTTAAAGCCCGTAACCAGAAGCGAAAGCGTGAAAAAACTTAACGGCTGGCAGAGAATTATAATGAAGCACCAGCACGGGGAGCTTTTCCACCGCTACTGCGATCTGCCCCGCGTATTTAAAGAGGGACAAAAATACGGAATTGATATGATACTTCTCTTCGCCTGGTGGCAGGAGGGTATGGATAACGGTTACCCCAATTATATGCCCGACGAAATGCTGGGCGGCGAAGCGGAACTGCGCAAAGCCATAAAAGAGATCAACGATATGGGCGGCAGAGTGGTGCTGTACGCCAACGGACATATTATCGACGTAGCCACCGATTATTACAAGACCGAGGGCTACAAATACACCATGAAGGATTTTGAGCAAAACGAATACCGTGAATTTTATATGTTCACGGATAACGGCACCCTTCTTTCCCACGGACACAAATGCTTTGTAAACGCCTGCCACGGCACCGAGGAATGGCGTGAAAAGCTGTACGAGCTGGAGCAAAGACACCTTGACTTGGGCTCTAACGGCACATTCTTTGACCAGCTTTGCTGTGCGTTCCGTCTGTGCTTTGATTCTACACACACCCACGGAAAACGCATTGACCTTGACGGACAGCTCCGTACCGAAACCGTTGCGGAAATGCGCAAAATGGTGGACGGGGAGGGTCACATCTTCGGCACAGAGGGCGTTATGGACAGAGTAAGCGTGCAGGTGGATTTCGTTCACGGCTGCGGCGTGGGTATGACCTATACTCCCGATGCGTATCCTTATATTTTCCGCTATATTTTCCCCGATATCCCCGTAACAAACCGTTATTTGCACGATCAGGTTTGGGGCTGGGAAAAGCATCTTAACTATGCTTTTGTGTTCGGGCTTCTTTTCGATATCGGTCTTTACCGTTGCCGCGCAAAGACTATTGAGGTCTGCCACGATTACGCGGAGTACGTAAAAAAGATCATCGACCTGCGCGAGCCTTACAGAGCTTTCTTTACCGACGGTAAGTTTGACCTGCCCGATCAGACCTTCCCTGCAGGTGTCTGGGCGGCAAAATATACTCTGGACGGCAAAAGCATACTCACCCTGTGGAATGATACGGATACGGCTGTGACCGTTAACGGAGTGTCGGCAAATAAGGGAGATATTAAGATAATAGAACTGTAAATGTAATGAGGAATGATGAATCAGGAATTTCGGTAGCTTTTTTCGCATTAAGCGAAAAAAGGTTTCCATCATTTCTCATTTCTCGTTTCTCATTCCTCATTAAAAAAATCCCGCTTTATGCGGGATTTTTTGTTATTTCTTTTTCAACTGCTTCTATCCTCTGTGCCAGAGGGGGATGGCTGTAATCCATTACCACGTTAAGCTTTGAGGGAGAAAGGTGTGCGAAGTTTTCACGGGCGAGCTTTTTGAGTGCGGTTATCATCGCTTCGCCGTAGCCCTCTTTTACAGACTGTCTGTCTGCGCGGAATTCCGCTTTGCGGCTGTATGCGTTGGTAACAAGGCCCGTAAGAGGCTGTATGAGCCCCAATCCAAGCCCTAAAAGGATATATGCAAAGCCGTAGTTTACGGTATCGAATCCGAAAGCAGTATGCAAGGCGGGCTCTCTTACGGCAAACCAGACCGCGCAAGCCATAATAAGCAGGTTGCCGAAATTCATTATCTGTCTTTTAAGGACATCCTTGTGCAGACCGTGTCCCAGCTCGTGGGCGAAAACTGCACAGATCTCGTCCGGTGTCATGGAATTTACAAGGTTATCGTACAAAACGATAGTTTTCATTTTGCCAAAGCCCGTAAAATACGCGTTGAGCTTGGTGGTACGGCGGGATGCGTCCATAACCTCAATGGCTTTTACCTTGTAGCCGTGGTCGGTAAGGAGGGACATAAGACGGTCCTTTAATTCACCCTCCTCAAGAGGAGTAAACTTGTTGCCGATACGGCTGAATATGGGATATAAAAAGGAAACTACCAGCGTGAACACAAACAGCACGGCGGCAAACAGCAGAATGAGCCAATCTCCGAAGGCGGCGTGTATACCCCAAAGGGCGCACACCATACCCAAGGAAAGCCCGAAGCCGAGAAGAGTGTTTCGTATAATATCAAACACAAAGGTTTTGGCGGAAGAGCGGTTGAAGCCGTACTTTTCTTCGATTATCATTGTGGAAATATAGCTTTTTATTACAGAAAAAACCGTATCTGCTATAGTTTCCAAAAGGACTACCGCAAAAAGTCCCCAAAAGACTGTATCGGGAAAAAGGGACGCAAAGGAAGCATATGCGTTTGTAAACAGCAGACACACGGTTGCAACGAAGGATGCCGCCGTGGAAGCAAGGGAAAGCACGCAGTTTTCGCCGCTGTATTTTTTCCATTTAAGATAGGTTTCGGTATCGTATACGTCGGAAACAGAGGCGGGAGTGGGGTTGTTTGCGGAACGGTACTGAACAATACCGAGAATAAGATGGTATATGAAGGTGATGAGGGCGACCAAGATAACTGCGAGTTTGATCATAATATACTCTCCTGAACACAATGAGAAATGAGAAATGAGAAATGAGGAATGAGAAATTACGGAAGATTTTTGTTCTGCGAACAAAAATCAACCATCCCGGGGTTCCCCGAAAACGCTGTGCGTTTTTGGGGTGGGTCATTCATCATTTAGCATCGCGTTCGCGATGCGTCGCATTCATCATTCATCATTTTCTTCGTTTCTCGTTTATAGTTTTATTTAGCCATTTCTTTGTTTGCTTTCTTCATTGTCGAAATTAAAAACACTATACTCAACGCCAGAGAAACCACTTCTGCGGTGGGGAATGCCAGCCATACTGCCCACAGCTTGCCCGTAAGGGAAAGTATCCACGCAACGGGGAGCAATACCACGAGCTGACGGCAAGCGGAGGTGATAAGAGAGAAGAAGGGGTTTCCGATCGCCTGAGTTACGCTTATGGTGATAATGCAAAAGCCTGCGGGAATAAAGGAAAGCCCGATAAGACGCAGACAGCTTCTGCCCATTACCAGCATATCCTCGGTGGGATTGAACATATTAAGCAAGGTATCGGGAGCGAGCAGGAACACCGCGTAGCCCACAGCCATTATAGATACTGCCGTTATGATGGATAAGGTTATGGTCTTTTTTACGCGGGCGGGCTGTTTTGCGCCGTAGTTATAGGATATGATAGGTATCATACCGTTGTTAAGACCGAACACGGGCATAAAGATGAAGCTCTGGAGCTTAAAGTATATGCCGTAAACGTTGACGGCAACCTCGGTAAATCCGCGGGTGAGTATCTGGTTAAGTGTAAAGGTGGTAAGAGAGCCCACAGACTGCATTATAATGGAGGGTGCGCCTACCTTGTAGATCTCCTTTACGGAGGGGAAATGAGGACGTATGTTTTTAATGTGAAGTCTTACGTCGTGATTAAAGCAGATGTTGAAGACAAGTCCCATCAAAGCGGCGATTATCTGTCCCGCAATGGTGGCGATAGCCGCGCCCGCAACGCCCAGACCCAAGCCGAAGGGCATTTCAAAAGTGCCGAACAGCATGTCCCCCTTATTGAAGATAAAGATAGGGTCGAGAATGATATTTATAATCGCGCCGGTAAACTGGGTGATGGTGGAAAGCATAGTTCTGCCCGTACTCTGGAGCATACGCTCAAAGCAGAACTGACCGAACAAGCCGATACTTCCGCCCAGACAGATAGCGGTGTACACCGTGCCGTAATCGATGATCTCCTGCACCCCGGTCTGGGTTTCAAAAAACGGGCGGGAAAGAAAAATGCCGATAAGCGTAAACACCAGTGACGTGCATACGGTGAGGAAAAGTCCCGTACCTGCGGCTTTATCGGCGCTGTCGGTATCCTTTCTGCCGAGGGATTTGGAGATGAGGGTGTTCATACCCAGCATAGTGCCGCCGCCGAAGGCGATCATAAGGCTTTGCAGGGGGAAAGCAAAGGTTAAAGCCGCCAGCTCGTTGCCCGTTTCGCTTATCTGGGCTACGAAAATACTGTCTACTATATTATAAAACGCCTGCATAAGCATCGAAAGCATCATAGGTACAGACATGGAAAACAACAATTTTCCGACAGGCATTACGCCCATTTTGTTCTCTTTTGCAGAACCGTTCATAAAATCACCGTTCCTTTCGGGAAAATCTTTACTATTATACAGCAACAGACGGGATTTGTCAATGAAACTATGAACGATGAACGAGGAGCACCCCTAAAATGCAAGCGTTTTTGGGGACCCCGCAACGATGAACTTCGGTATGTTTTTTGCAAGGATGCAAAAAACAATTAATCAAATGCGGAAGGTGCCAGGTTTATGACCGTCTTTTTTCTGCGTTTTGCAATTTCCATATATTTTGCGGAGCGGGAAAAATCGTATTTTACGTAACACACCACGTACTGGAATTCCTTTAACATCCAGCGGTTGCGCCTGTCTATAGAGAATTTTTCGGGGCAGGAATCCAATATACCCGGAAACACAGTTTCGTTTTCCGAATAATATTCGTCTTCTTTTGACGTAAGGTATGGGAGCACCACCGAATACAGAATATGAGGATAATCGACTTTGAGCAGCCGCAATACCCGCAAGACGGTTTTATCAAACGCCCCTTGGCTTCCTACAAGAAAATCCCCAACGTCTTCGTTTACGATCAAATTTTCTAAAGTGAAATACAGCGTATCCAGAATATCGCTCGGCGCATCGCTGTGTCCGAAAAAAGTACAGGTTTTCATTTGATACCCCTTGTATGGGGATTATATCCCCTTAATAAATATGATTATAACCCCCATAATATTGTATGTCAAGGGGGATTTGTTATGATCATATTCGACAGATTGTGGAAAACTATGGAGAAAAAGGGTGTGTCCACCTATATGCTTCGTGAGGAGTGCGGAATAGACAGTAAAACCGTGCGCCGACTCCGAGCCAACGAAAATATCGAAACCAAAACGCTGGATAAGCTGTGCAAGGCGTTGGATTGCGGTTTGGAAGATATTGCCGAGTTTGTTAGGGAATAATATGGAACTCTGCATCCTGCGGATGCGTGATATGTGCGTTTCACGCACGTGATATGCCGTGTTTGCAACACGGCGTTTCGGTAGTTTTTTGCAAGGATGCAAAAAACTACTAATTAATATTATTGATATGTAATGTCTGTAATAGCCGTGGTTTGGAATGAGCGATGGTAAAAACCACCCCAAGAAAACTCCGTTTTCTCGGGGACCCCGACAACAAAAGACGAGAGATAAAGAATCTCTCGTCTTATTTTAATACGTTTATTTCTTTTGTGCTGTAGCATAGCCAACCCAGAATTCATATCCATCAAATCCCGCATCTTCGGTAGGAATATTATTGGGATCTACCTCAACGCCGCCGTTTTCACGGGAGAGTCTGCCTGCAAGCATAATTTCGATGGAGGTGAGCATATCCTCTACGGAAGCAAGCATACTTTCCTTGCCCTCCATATAGTTGCAGAACTGGTTGAGCATAGCTTCGTAAACCTTGTTGGAATCTATCTTATACACGTATGTGGTCTTGGTGGTTACGATGGTAAGGGTGGAAGGCTGCCAGCCCTTCATACGAACGTGATATGTGGCGGAAACGCCGTTTTCAAACAGCACGAAGAAGGTTTCGGTAGGCGCGCCGTCGGTAGTGCCGTTGCCTACGAACTTTACGGACTTTGCCTTTACTCCGTTTAAAAGTCCCGTAATGCTCTCCACCGCGTGGATAGCGTAATTGAATTCGTCCACACCCACGGTGGCGGTGATATGGCATATCTCCCCTCTCTCCTCTGCGGGAATGGCGAAGAAGGACTGATGCTCGTATGTATAGCGCATAGCGGAGGTGCCCAGAATTACCTTGCCCTCTTTTGCCCAGGCGCGGAATACGTCGATATCCTTTTTATTGCCGCAAAGAGGCTTATCCACAAACACGGGAACGCCTGCTTCCACAAAGGGACGGCAGTTTTCTATATGCTTATCCCAATCACAGCCCTGAATAAAGGCAACGTCTACCAGAGGAACCATTTCCTCCAAGGTAGCGCACTTGTGAGTGAGCCCGAATTTTTCATAGAAAGCGTTTACTTCCTCCTCGGTACGGAAGGAATCGTTATATATGGCGGTATAGCGTGCTCTGTCCTCTTTAAGCAATATCTCTGCAAAAGAAGGAGCGTGAGAAGTATCGATATTTACGGTGCCGATTCTGATCATAACAAAGCATCCTTTCAGACAATCATTATTTGCACCTTGATTTTACCCCTTTTTGAAGGAAATGTCAATAAAATCTTACGGCGCAAACGGACATATCGTCATCAAAACCGTTTTTACGGCTTATATCCGTCAAGATTGCGGCGGCAGAGCGCAGATCCTTGCCCGAAAGAAAGGCTTTTTGCACCGCCAGAGGAGAAACGTCTACCCCGTCGGATGCCATAAGTATAATGTCCCCTCTGCGCAGATTAAAGGCGGTCTGCTGGGGCGTGACTTCTTTTATGATACCCAGAGGCGGTGTCTTGGAACGGATGGCGTACTGCTTCCCGCCCCGAAGCAAAAAGCTGGGCGCCGCCCCCGCTTTTACGATCTTTCCCCGTGCAAGGACACGGTCTGCTTCCAGAATATCCACGGTGGTAAAGGTTTCCCCCGGGGAAACGGAAAGAGTATCTCCCAACAGCATTAAAGCTGAATTCATATCGCCCCCTGCGCCGATGATCTTTTCAAGATACAACGCCGCAAGACGGGACACCATATTTGCCTCCTTGCCCGATCCCATTC
The DNA here is from genome assembly GCA_964485815.1 of uncultured Oscillospiraceae bacterium. Classification (GTDB taxonomy): domain Bacteria; phylum Bacillota; class Clostridia; order Oscillospirales; family CAG-382; genus SFLA01. Next base: position 422 of record CAZAJX010000031.1, on the reverse strand, counting down.
CGTCGGCAACCAAGGCATAAAAACAGTTTTCCCCGTTTTCAAACATACTTACCGTATCTCCCGAAAGGGTTTCCCCGTCCCTTGCGGACACCAATTTTACGGATTCGGTGCGCAAGGCGGGGACGGTATCAAAGACCGCCGTGGTCTTTTCACCGCAGCACACGAATTCGGGGGGACTCATACACCTGCCCACGGCGCGGGCGACGGTACGGGAAAAATCCCCCGAAGATATACGGATACTGTCGGGATGCACGCCGAATATCTCCACACGGCGGCTTCTTACACCGGTTACACGCACCTTTTCAAAATATATTCCCTTTTCTTCCATTGCTTTTTCCACCTTGGGAACGAGGGTATCGTCCTCGGCGCGCTCCTCCTCAGCTTTGCGGGCGGAAACCGCAAGCATATTTGAAAAGCATTTG
>CAZAJX010000030.1:0-23109 GCA_964485815.1 uncultured Oscillospiraceae bacterium | reverse complement strand
GTTGGAATATACGGCGAAGGCGGGACCGTCCACATCTCCCATTTTGCCTGTATTTTCGTAATCGAGAGAGGAAATAATACTGCTTGCACTTTCCATATAGTCTGTAGATACCTCCTCGCTTTGCTCTGCGCTTACATCGTTTGCGGAAGAATTATCCTGCGCTTCGCCGCTGTCGCAAGCGGAAAAGCTGAGTATGAGTAACGTCAAAAGACAAACCGCGATTATTTTTTTCATAAGAAATACCCCTTTTTAAAGTATTTATTTAATTATACTATAAGAAGCACCGAAAATCAAGTGCGGCAGGATATTGAAATATTAAAACACTTGTGTTAAAATATACAGCGGCACAACCACTATGAAAGGATGAACTTTGGATGAAGCTTAATTATAAACGCACACTTTGCGTAGGCTTTGCATTTTTCCTCATAACCGCCTTCTGGCAGGCGTACGATACCATTATTCCCAAGGTACTTACCGATAGATTCGGTATGTCCCAGACGATTTCGGGAATTATTATGGCGCTGGATAACGTGCTGGCTCTGTTTTTGCTTCCCATTTTCGGCGTAATATCCGATAAATGTAAAAGTAAGCTGGGCAAGCGTACTCCCTTTATCATTGCAGGTACTCTTGCGGCGGTAATAACCTTCTCCGCCCTCTCTATAGTTGATGCCTCCCAGCTTAAAAAGATAAACGCCGTTACCGATATCAACAGCACCGAAGTGAGAGAGATACTTTACGATTACGAATATCCCGAAAAGATAGTGTCCCCCTCGGGCGAAGAATTTGTGCTTACCGAAAAGTTTTCACGGGAAGACTTTGTGAATATGCCCGCCACCTACAAGGACGGCACCGTAACGGAGGGTTACACCGATTATATGGTGCCCGCAAGGCAGGCATATATCCGCTACGAAATAACCGAAAAAGACCCCTCCACACTCATATTCTTTATAGGACTGCTTCTTGCGGTGCTTATATCCATGGCGGTGTTCCGCACTCCCGCCGTTGCCTTGATGCCCGACGTTACCCCAAAGCCTCTCCGCTCCAAGGGTAATGCGGTCATAAATCTTATGGGTACTATCGGCGGCTCCTGCATACTGGGACTTGGCATGGTTATGGGCACGGGCAAGACCGAAAACACCTTTATGAGCTACGCGGGATATTTCCTTGCGGTTGCGGGACTTATGCTGCTGTGCCTCGGTCTGTTTGTGCTTACGGTAAAGGAAAACAAGTTCGTTAAGGAAATGGAGGAAACCTCCAAAAAGTACGGTATTGACGAAAGCGAAGAACAAGCAAGCGGAAACAAAAAGTTAACCAAGGGTGAAAGAAAATCCTTCCTTCTCCTGCTTGCATCCGTTATTTTCTGGTATTTCGGATACAACGCGGTTATAAGCAAATATTCGGTTTATGCGGGAAATATTCTCGATCTTGATTACAACAGCACCCTTCTTGTGGCAAATATCGCCGCTCTTATTGCGTTTATCCCCGTTGGTATAATCTCCACCAAACTGGGCAGAAAGAAAATGGTAATTGCCGGCGTGGTTATGCTGGGTACGGCATTCCTCGTTGCCGCATTTATGAGCAGCGGTACACCCGCCGCCGTAATGATGGCAATATTCGCTTTGGCAGGCATCGGCTGGGCAACCATAAACGTAAACTCCTTCCCTATGGTGGTCGAGCTTGCCAAGGGCGGAAACGTAGGCAGATACACGGGATTTTATTACACCGCATCTATGGCGGCGCAAACGCTGACTCCCGTAGTAAGCGGTTTCTGTATGGATAATTTCGGTATGCGCACCCTGTTCCCCTATGCCACCGTGTTCGTAGGTCTGGCGCTCATCACAATGCTTCTCGTCCGCCACGGCGACGCGATTCCCGTTAAGGCGAAGGATGCAAGTGATTATATTCCCGAAGCTGATTAAAACAAGAAAAACTATGAACGATGAACTAAGGTAAAAAATCCGCCGAAATCGGCGGATTTTTGTTTTTCATTTAATTGCATTTATTATTTCTTCGGCAAGGATATTGCAAAATTCTTCCCGCCACTTTGGTGAATTAAATTTTTCTGCGGCTTGCTCGTTGGAGGCGTATCCCGTTTCCACCAAAAGGGAGGGATACTTACCGTATTTTGTAACGATATACGCATCATCATATTTCAGCGCCGCCGTTTTGGTTGTGTTGTCCAACCGCGCGGAAAGGCTTTCGCACAGAGAACTCAAAAGTGCTGTGTGAGGATTTTTACTGCAATAATACAGCTCGTATCTGTCAACGGCGGGATCGGTAAAGCTGTTAACGTGGAGGGAAACAAAAAGGTCTATTTCCGTTTCCTTGCTCAGCGCCAACACGTATACACCCCGTTCGTAAGCGGAGAATATGCCGTCTTCGATAATAAGGTCTTCGCGGTAATCAACGCCGTTTTCGGTGCAAATCTTTATTATTTCCTGCTCCGATGGGTATTTTTCTCCGTCGTGAGTAAGTACAACCTCGGCACCCCGTTCTATAAGCGCGTTTTGGAGAAGAATAACCATATCTATAGTTACATCCGCTTCGGTTCCGACCATATATTCGCTTGAACAGCCCGGGTCGCTGAATCCGTGTCCCGCATCAAGGACGATAACGGTGTGTCCGTCCGTGGAAACGGGCGGGATGCTTGTTTCCTCTTCCCCTTCTCCGCTTCCGCTGCAGCCCCACAAAAGACACACCCAAAGCACAAGCAAAACGATAAATGACTTTTTCATACCTTCACTCCCCTTTCCCGTGGCGTATTATAATATATCATATCGTAAAATGTATGTAAATATGTTTTTATAGGAAAAATTGAAAAAATTGTTTATTAAAATTTTATTGCCGTCCCCTCTTGCTTTTTTTAAGGCGTAATGTATAATAATATGTGAAAGTAAACAAAAGCGAGGTTAATAATATGCTTTATAACACTTTTAAGGACAAAAAGTTATCAGCCCTGGGACTTGGAACCATGCGGTTTCCCGTTCTGGAAAACGACAACGGCAAGATAGACCACGAAAAGACAAAAGAGATTTTTGACTACGCTATTGCAAACGGAATAAATTATTTCGATACCGCTTTCGGTTACCACAACGGTAACAGCGAGATCGTTTGCGGGCAGATGCTCAAAAATTACCCCCGCGAAAGCTTTTATCTCGCTTCCAAATTTCCCGGATTCAGTGAAGAAAACGTTATTAACCACGAAGAAATATTTGAAAAACAGCTTGAAAAATGCGGTGTGGAATATTTTGATTTTTACCTTTTCCACAACCTTTTCTCCCGTAACGCAGGCTGGTATATGGACGATGAAAAGTACGGGCTGTATACATATCTGTGCAAGCAGAGAGATGCGGGCAGAATAAAGCATCTGGGCGTATCCTGCCACAGCGATCTGGAAACGCTCCGAGCATTTCTGGATAAATACGGCAAGGATATTGAATTCGTGCAGATACAGCTTAACTGGCTGGACTGGACCTTGCAGGATGCCAAGGCAAAGGTAGAATTACTGAACGAGCGCAATATTCCCATCTGGGTAATGGAGCCTGTCCGCGGCGGAAAATTAGCGTCCCTTGCACCCAACGACGAAGAAACGTTGAAAGCACTCCGTCCCGAAGAGGGCATACCCGCTTGGTCGTTCAGATATCTGCAAAGCGTAAAGGGCGTTACCATGGTGCTTTCCGGTATGTCCAATATGCAGCAGATAACCGATAATATCAACACCTTCTCCACCTTCAAGCCCGTAAGCGAGGAAGAAAACGCCGCCCTTGCAAAGGTTGCGGAAGGAATGTTGAATTCCGTGCCCTGCACCGCCTGCCGTTACTGCACCGAGGGCTGCCCTGCGGGACTTGATATTCCCGATCTGATAAAGGCTTACAACCGCAAGGATTTTGAGGGACTTGGCAGAGTAAAGAAGCTGGATGAGGACAAAAAGCCCTCCGCCTGCATCGGCTGCCGCGCTTGTGAAGCAGTCTGCCCCCAGAACATAAAGATCGCCGATATTATGTCCGAAATGGCAGAGCTTATCAAGGATAAGGAATAAAATTGTAAAATCAAAACCTCCGATTACTCGGAGGTTTTTTTATTGTTTTTCTTCCTTTTAACAAGCACTATTATAAGCACCACTATTGCGGCGTTGACAACAAGTGCGCCAGAACAACGGTATAAATTATAACACGTTTTGTTTTCATTTCGGTTTTAGCCTATTTTTGCGGCGATGATGTCCGCAAGGTCGGTTTCCTCCCACTTAACGCCCAGATCTTCTCTGCCGAAGTGGCCGTAAGAGGAAAGGGCGGTATACTGGGGACGGCGGAGGTCAAGACGCTCGATAATAGCGGCGGGACGGAGGTCCGCCAGTTCTTTGAGCAGGTCTGCGATAACCTCATCGCTTACCTTACCCGTGCCGAAGGTATCTACCAAAACGGAAAGGGGCTTTGCTACGCCGATAGCGTATGCAAGCTGAATCTCGCAACGCTTTGCCGCGCCGGAAGCAACTACGTTCTTTGCAAGGTAACGGCACATATATGCCGCGGAACGGTCAACCTTGGTGGGGTCCTTGCCGGAGAATGCGCCGCCGCCGTGGCGTGCGTAGCCGCCGTAGGTATCTACGATGATCTTTCTGCCGGTAAGACCGCTATCACCGTGAGGTCCGCCTACAACGAAGCGTCCCGTGGGGTTTATGTATATTTTGGTGTTTTCATCAAGGTATTTTTCGGGAATAATTGCGCGGATAACCTCTTTTTCGAGAAGCACGCGGAGAAAATCAAGGTCAGTATCCTCGGAATGCTGGGTGGAAACTACAACGGAATCCACACGTACGGGGATATCGTCCTCGTACTGAACGGTTACCTGAGTCTTTCCGTCAGGATAAAGTCCCTTAATGATACCCTGCTTTCTTACTTCGGTAAGACGGTATGCGAGGCGGTGGGCAAGGTATATGGGAAGAGGCATCAAGGTTTCGGTTTCGTCGCAGGCATAGCCGAACATCATACCCTGATCTCCTGCGCCGGTATCGTACTTGCTGTCGTCCTCTCCGGTCTTGGATTCAAGGGATTTATCAACACCCATAGCAATATCGGGTGACTGCTTATCCAGAGAGGTGAGCACGGAGCAGGTATCGCAATCGAAGCCCATTTTTGCTCTGTCAAAGCCGATCTCACGAACGGCGTTGCGGACGATAGCGGGAATATCTACCTGTGCGGTGGTGGTTATTTCACCCATAACCAGAACAAGGCCTGTGGTGCAGGCGGTTTCGCAAGCTACGCGTGCTTGGGGATCCTGCGCAAGGATAGCATCAAGCACGCTGTCGGAAATGCGGTCGCACACTTTATCGGGATGTCCCTCGGTTACGGATTCACTGGAAAAATATTTTACCATAGTTTTTACTTCCTTTCTTTTTTACCCCAAGAAAACTGCGTTTTCTCGGGGACCCCGAAAACAACAAAAAACGCCTTTCGGGAGAAGGCGTTTTGAAAAATTTTAGCGGCTTCTCATCTTCGAAATTTCTTTCACTGATTTAACACCTTGCGGTGAGGTTTTCGTTCTCACGCAGGTTGTCGGGCTTCGCAGGGCAGTTCCCTCCACCACTCTTGATGATACTGTATTTATTTTAGCGGAGATATAATAACATAAAATCCGCAGTTTGTCAAGGTTTATTTGAACTTTTTAAATATGGGAGATAATGGTTTGTATATTAACAATGCTATGAGTACGGACAGCATATATTTTGCAAAGGTAAAGGGCAGGTTAAATACCAAAAGCACTTCCACAAGACCGAAGGAGGTGCCGAAAATTTTGTTATACGTATCCAGCAGCGGCTCAACCTGACCGTTAAAGAACACCCCTATATAAAAGGGATAGGTGATAAGCATATTCACGGGGAACGAAACCACCGCGCCTGCCGCAGCGCCAACGGAACCGCCGATGAGTGCGCCGGATTTTCTGTGGCGGTATTTATAAATAAGTCCTGCGGGGACAACGAAAGCCACACCCATAAGACCGTTTGCCAATTCCCCTATACCGCCCGTTGAACCGAAGGCGAGATGGACTACGTTTTTAATAACAGCCACCAAGCCGCCCCAAAGAGGGCCTGCGGTAAAGGCTGTAAGCAAAGCAGGAAGATCCGAAAGGTCTAATTTTATAAAGGGCGGAATGAGAAAAGGCAGGGAAATTTCAAAAAACGGAAGCTGTAAAACCACCGATATTGCCGACATTATTCCGCAAAGAGTGAGTGATAATAAGTATTTTTTACTTTTCATAAAAACACCGTATAAAAACAAAATTTGAAGGATCGTTCCATTTGAGTGCAGAAGGAATTTTCGTGCGCGGGGAGCTGTAGATACCCGCTACTGCCCCGTGCGAAAATTTCTTGTGTGCCAAATGGGGCGATTCCCAAAAAAAGTGCCCCCAATATACGGGGGCACTTATAGCTTACTTTTGCTTCTCTTATCCGGACTTTAACCGTCGGTACAGGAATCCCACCTGTTCATGCCTTTCGGCTCGCGGACTTTACCGCCGGTAGGGAATTACACCCTGCCCCGAAGCTTTTAATATATTAAGTTATATTAACTTATGCAAGGATTTCAGCAACAACGCCGGAACCAACGGTTCTGCCGCCTTCGCGGATAGCGAAACGAAGACCCTTTTCGATAGCGATGGAAGAAATGAGCTCAACGGTCATATCTACGTGGTCGCCGGGACGGCACATTTCGGTGCCTTCGGGAAGGGTGATAACGCCGGTAACGTCGGTAGTTCTGAAATAGAACTGAGGACGATAGTTGGAGAAGAAGGGCTTATGACGGCCGCCTTCTTTTTCGGTAAGAACGTAAACCTGGCCTACGAACTTGGTGTGAGGATTGATGGAGCCGGGCTTAGCAAGAACCTGACCACGCTCGATCTCGTCCTTAGCGATACCACGGAGAAGAACACCGATGTTGTCGCCTGCTTCAGCGGAATCAAGAAGCTTACGGAACATTTCGATACCGGTAACAACGGTCTTTCTTGCCTTTTCAGCGAGACCAACGATTTCGATTTCGTCAGAAAGCTTAACAGTACCACGCTCTACTCTACCGGTTGCAACGGTACCACGACCGGTGATGGAGAATACGTCTTCTACGGGCATAAGGAAGGGAAGATCGGAAAGACGATCGGGAGTGGGGATATATGCGTCAACTTCGTTCATAAGCTCAACGATAGGAGCGTATTCGGGAGCGGACTGATCCTTGTTTTCGGAAAGGAGAGCTTCTCTTGCAGAACCCTTAACGATGGGAATGTCATCGCCGGGGAAGTCATACTCGGAAAGAAGTTCGCGAACTTCCATTTCAACGATCTCAACGAGTTCTTCGTCGTCTACGAGGTCGCACTTGTTAAGGAACACTACCATTGCGGGAACGCCAACCTGACGAGCGAGCAGGATGTGCTCACGAGTCTGCTGCATAGGACCATCGGTAGCAGCAACAACGAGGATTGCGCCGTCCATCTGAGCAGCACCGGTGATCATGTTCTTAACGTAGTCGGCATGGCCGGGACAGTCAACGTGTGCATAGTGACGGGTTCCGGTTTCGTACTCAACGTGTCTGGTGTTGATCGTGATACCTCTTGCCTTCTCTTCGGGAGCGTTATCGATCTGGTCGTATGCCAAGAATTCGATGTTGGTGTCGTTAAGAGAAAGGGTCTTGGTTATAGCAGCAGTAAGAGTGGTCTTACCGTGGTCAACGTGACCAATGGTACCAATGTTAACATGGGGCTTATTTCTTTCAAATTTAGCTTTTGCCATTGTTATTCCTCCAAAAAAATGTGTCTTATATTTTTATTTTTATTTTATTTTCACGCACATAACTTTATTATATAAAAAATTACGCGCTTGTCAAGGTTTTTTATAAAACTTTGCTCTATTACTTGTTTCTTCCGAAGCCTTTTTCTGCGAAAAGCTGTTCGCTTATGGACTTGGGAACTTCTGCATAGTGGCTGGGCTCCATGCTGTAGTTTGCTCTGCCCTGAGTTGCGGAACGCATTGCGGTAGCGTAACCGAACATATTGGAAAGAGGAACTTCTGCATTTACTTCACTGCCGGATGCAGTCTGCTCCATACCGAGAATGGAACCTCTGCGGGAGGTAAGGTCGCCAAGGATCGCGCCCATATAATCATCGGGAGTGATAACGGTAACCTTCATTATAGGCTCGGTAAGAACGGGGTCTGCCTTCTTCATCGCTTCCTTGAACGCCATAGAACCTGCGATCTTGAACGCGATTTCGGAAGAGTCTACTTCGTGGAAAGAACCACCGGTAAGGGTAGCCTTAACATCCAGTACGTTGTATCCTGCGAGAACACCGTTGAGCATTGCGCCGCGGATACCTTCGTCAACAGCGGGAATGTATTCCTTGGGAATATCACCGCCGGTAACCTTATTGATAAATTCGTAGCCCTTGCCGTTTTCGTTGGGTTCGATAGTAAGCTTAACGTGAGCGTACTGACCCTTACCGCCGGACTGACGTACAAACTTGGTGTCTGCGCTTGCTTCGCGGCGGATAGCTTCGCGGTAGGAAACCTGAGGCTTACCTACGTTTGCTTCTACCTTGAATTCACGAAGAAGTCTGTCTACGATGATTTCCAGGTGCAATTCACCCATACCTGCGATGATGGTCTGTCCGGTTTCTTCATCGGTATAAGCCTTGAAGGTAGGATCTTCCTCTGCCAGCTTGCCGAGAGCGATAGACATCTTTTCTTCGCCTGCTTTGGTCTTGGGCTCAATAGCTACGCGGATAACGGGTTCGGGGAACTGCATGGATTCCAGAATAACAGCCTTGTTTTCATCGCAAAGAGTATCGCCGGTGGTAGTGTTCTTAAGACCAACTACTGCAACGATATCGCCTGCGTAAGCTTCATCCAGATCCTCTCTGTGGTTCGCGTGCATAAGCACGATACGTCCGATTCTTTCGCGCTTGCCCTTAACGGAGTTATATACTGCGGTACCGGATTTGAGGACACCAGAGTAAATACGGGTGAAGCACAATCTTCCAACGTAAGGGTCGGTCATGATCTTGAAGCCGAGTGCGGAGAAAGATTCGTCATCGGAAGCCAGACGTACGGTTTCTTCCTCGGTCGCTACGTCGATACCCTTGATAGCAGGGATATCGAGAGGAGAAGGAAGATAATCAACAACTGCATCCAGAAGCTTCTGAACGCCTTTGTTTTTATAAGAAGTACCGCAAACTACGGGAACCATATCGTTTGCTATGGTAGCCACACGGATAGCCGTCTTAAGCTTTGCTTCGGGAACGGGCTCCTCTTCAAGAACGAGCTCCATGATCTCTTCGTCGAAATCGGAAACGTTCTCAAGAAGGTTTGCACGGTATTCTTCTGCTTTATCCAACATATCTGCGGGGATGTCCTGCTCGAGAACGTCGGTACCGAGATCGTTGGTATAGATATAAGCCTTCATTTTTACAAGGTCGATAATTCCCTTGAAGTCCGCTTCAGAACCGATAGGAAGCTGAATGGGAACTGCGTTGGCATTAAGACGCTCGTGCATCATATCTACAACGCGGTAGAAGTTTGCACCGGTAACGTCCATCTTGTTGATATACGCCATACGGGGAACCTTGTATTTATCAGCCTGACGCCATACGGTTTCAGACTGGGGTTCAACACCGCCCTTTGCACAAAGAACCGTAACCGAACCGTCGAGTACGCGGAGCGAACGCTCAACTTCAACAGTAAAGTCAACGTGGCCGGGGGTATCAATTATATTGATGCGGTGGTCTTTCCAGTAGCAGGTGGTAGCTGCGGAGGTAATGGTTATACCTCTTTCCTGCTCCTGCTCCATCCAGTCCATGGTGGCAGCGCCCTCATGTGTTTCGCCGAGTCTGTGTGTCTTTCCGGTATAGAAAAGTATACGTTCGGTCGTGGTGGTCTTACCTGCATCTATATGAGCCATTATGCCGATGTTACGGTAACGCTCAAGCGGGTATGTCCTTGCCATAAATTTCTCCTTTGAGATTTGGTAAAATTACCATCTGTAGTGTGCAAAAGCCTTGTTTGCTTCTGCCATTCTGTGCATATCGTCTTTTCTCTTAACAGAACCGCCGGTGCTGTTGATCGCATCCATAATTTCCGCAGCAAGACGCTCGGACATGGTGCGCTCGCCTCTCTGTCTGGAAAAATTAACCAGCCAGCGGAGACCAAGAGTCTGTCTTCTCTCGGGGCGAACTTCCATAGGAACCTGGTAGTTGGAACCGCCGCGGCGAACCGCCTTAACCTCGAGATCGGGCATTACATTGTTGAGAGCCTTCTGGAACTGCTCCAGTGCGTTTGCACCGGTCTTTTCTTCTACGATCGCAAATGCATCGTAAACGATCTTCTGGGCAACACCCTTCTTACCGTCAAGCATTACGTTGTTTACCAGCTTGGTAACAAGCACGGAATTGTAGATAGGATCAGGCAGAACTTCTCTCTTGAATCCATGTACTCTTCTGGGCACTTTACTTCCCTCCTTCATAAAGATAGCGTATTTTCACGCTTATGAGTTCACAGGTACTCGAAAATTACTTCCGTCAGTGCTCTAAATCTATATTAATACGGTTTGTCACCGTCGAACATTTCTTTATAAGCACGAACAAAAAGAACATTCTTTCCGTTTGTTTTTACCGCATTATCTTTTTTAAGCTGTCCTATGCGGATAAAGGACAAAAGCAGCAAACGATTTTATTTCTTTGCAGCCTTTGCGCCGTACTTGGAACGGCTCTGGTTTCTCTTGGCAACGCCCTGAGTATCAAGCTTACCGCGGATGATGTGGTAACGTACACCGGGAAGGTCCTTTACTCTACCGCCGCGGATAAGAACCACGGAGTGTTCCTGCAGGTTGTGACCGATACCGGGAATGTAGCCCCAAACTTCGATACCGTTGGTAAGTCTTACTCTTGCAACCTTTCTCTGTGCGGAGTTAGGCTTCTTAGGAGTCTTGATAGCAACCTTGGTGCAAACGCCTCTCTTCTGAGGATTGGGGTTATTTACGGTAACCTTGCGAATGCTGTTGATGTTGCTGTGCAGTGCGGGGGACTTGGACTTATAGGTCTTGTCCTGTCTGCCGTGCTTTACCAGCTGATTGAATGTAGGCACTCTTTTGTTTCCTCCTTTCCCGAAAACTGAAAACATTTTATTTAACGGGCTTATGCGCCCGAATAATGATTATATCAAAAAAACCCCTTGTTGTCAAGGGGTTTTTTATGGTAAACACGAATAATTATTGCCGTGAAACCGTTTGGATATTAGTAAATTGTGATAATTGCGGCGGGAACGTCTATTCCTGCCATTTCACCCAGGCGGCACGCAGTCAGACTCTCATCCATTTCCACGTATCCGGCGCTGCGGATCTCGCCCTTTACCTTTGCGGTAAACATACGGTCCGCATCAGACGCAAGGTAAACCTTTTTCGCCTTGCCGCTTCGGATAAGCTTTACGGATTGATTATACCCGACCGCCATCGTACTGCCGTCTTCACTACTCTGCAGCATCGTAGACTCCTTCTTTTTCTTCACCCAGGTCTACCTTTACGTTGCGGTACATTCCCATACCCGTACCTGCGGGAATGAGCTTACCGATAAGAACGTTTTCTTTAAGTCCGAGCAGCGGGTCGCGCTTGCCCTTGATAGCCGCATCTGTAAGAACCTTGGTGGTTTCCTGGAAGGAAGCGGCGGACAGGAAGCTATCGGTAGAAAGGGATGCTTTGGTAATACCCAGCAGGGTGGCTTCGCCTTCCGCCTCCATAAGAGGAACTTCGTTCTCTCCCAACAGAGCGTTCTTTGCACGGACCTTTTCGTTTTCGGTAGTGAATTCGGAAATATCCACGCTGGAGCCAACCAGCATATCTGTATCACCGGGGTTATCTATTCTGATTCTTCTGGTCATCTGACGTGCGATGATCTCGATATGCTTATCGGAGATCTCAACCGCCTGCAGACGGTATACGCGCTGGATCTCCTTGATGATATAGGAGTAAACCGCGTCAAGACCGGAGATACGGAGAATATCCGCAGGGCATTCGGTGCCTTCGGTAAGCTTCTGGCACTTCACTACCTTTGCACCGTTTTCTACGGCTATCTTGGTAACCATAGGTACGGCGGTAACGGATTCTTCACCGGTTTCATCATCGCGGACGATGATCTGCTTTGTTTTCTTGGTTTCTTCGATACGAACGGTACCGTTGAAATCTGCGAGAACCGCTGTTCTCTTGGGTCTGCGTGCTTCGAAGATCTCTTCAACACGGGGAAGACCCTGGGTAATATCGCCGCCGGCGACACCGCCCGAGTGGAAGGTTCTCATGGTAAGCTGGGTACCGGGTTCACCGATAGACTGTGCGGCGATGATACCAACGGATTCGCCGATGCTTACCTTCAAGCCGGAAGCAAGGTCTGCGCCGTAGCAGTGTGCGCAGGTGCCGTGCTTTGCGCGGCAGTTGATAACGGAACGGATCTTTACTCTCTCGATGCCTGCGGCAACGATCTTTGCAACCTGATCCTCGTTTATCATAGTGTTATCGGGAACGATAACTTCGCCGGTTGCGGGATCGCAAAGATCACCCACAACGTATCTGCCGAGAAGTCTGTCCTCGAAGGGCTCGATAACAGCTTCCTTGCCGCCGGGAAGTACGTCCACGATCTTGCTTACCCACAGACCTCTGGTATCGCCGCAGTCGTCCTCGCGTACGATAACGTCCTGAGAAACGTCAACAAGACGTCTGGTAAGGTAACCGGAGTCAGCGGTACGGAGAGCCGTATCTGCCAGACCCTTACGTGCACCACGGGCAGCGGTGAAGTATTCCAAGATCTTCATGCCCTCACGGAAGTTCGCTTTAATGGGCATTTCTATAGTCTTACCGGTTGCGGAAGCCATAAGACCACGCATACCTGCAAGCTGTCTGATCTGCTTGATAGAACCACGGGCACCGGAAACCGCCATCATATTGATAGGGTTATACTTATCAAGGTTCTTCTGAAGTGCGTCTGCAACCTCTTTGGTGCAGGATTCCCAAACCTTGATAACGCGCTCGCTGCGTTCCTCGTCGGAAAGCAAGCCGCGGCGGTAGAAATCGGAGATTTTATCAACCTTTTCATCACCCTTAGCGATAAGCTCCTGCTTTTCGGGAGGAATAGTCATATCGTAAACGCAGATGGTGATAGCACCCTTGGTGGAGTACTTGAAGCCCTGTGCCTTAAGGTTATCCAGAACTTCGCAGGTAACTGCGTTGCCGTGGTACTTGATACAACGGTCAACGATCTGGCCAAGCTCATCCTTGGTGGTGGTAAAGTCTATTTCAAGCTTGAAATCGTTTTTGGGATCGTTTCTGTCCACAAAGCCCAGATCCTGAGGAATGGGACGGTTAAAGATAAGACGTCCGAGGGTGGTTTCGGTCATACCGGTCTTTTCTACGCCGCCCACAACCTTGGAAACGCGCACCTTGATCTTTGCGTGGAGTCCCAATTCGCCGTTTTCGTAAGCCATAACAGCTTCATCGAAGTTACGGAAGGACTTGCCTTCGCCGGGCTCGCCGGGCTTATCCATGGTAAGGAAGTAAGAACCGAGAACCATATCCTGAGAAGGAACTGCAACCGCACGACCGTTTACGGGCTTGAGCAGGTTGTTTGCGGAAAGCATAAGGAAGCGTGCTTCTGCCTGCGCCTCTGCGGAAAGAGGAACGTGAACAGGCATCTGGTCGCCGTCGAAGTCGGCGTTGAACGCGGAACATACCAGAGGATGGAGCTTAATAGCTCTGCCCTCTACGAGGATAGGCTCAAACGCCTGAATGGAAAGTCTGTGAAGAGTAGGCGCACGGTTGAGGAGAACGGGATGCTCCTTGATAACACTGTCAAGTGCGTCCCAAACCTCTGCGTTTGCTCTTTCAACCTTCTTCTTTGCGTCCTTGATATTGGTGGACTTGCCGGTAGCCACAAGGGTCTTCATTACGAAGGGCTTGAACAATTCAAGCGCCATTTCCTTGGGCAGACCGCACTGGTATATCTTTAATTCGGGTCCCACAACGATAACCGAACGTCCGGAATAGTCAACACGCTTACCAAGCAGGTTCTGTCTGAAACGGCCCTGCTTACCGCGGAGCATCTCGGAAAGAGATTTAAGAGCGCGGTTGTTGGGTCCGGTTACGGGACGTCCTCTTCTGCCGTTATCGATAAGTGCGTCAACAGCTTCCTGAAGCATACGCTTTTCGTTACGGATGATTATTTCGGGAGCCTGAAGCTCAAGAAGTCTTTTAAGACGGTTGTTTCTGTTAATAACTCTGCGGTAGAGATCGTTAAGGTCGCTGGTAGCAAATCTGCCGCCGTCAAGCTGTACCATAGGACGGATATCCGGAGGGATAACGGGAAGTGCTTCCAGAATCATCCACTCGGGACGGTTTCCGGAAAGACGGAATGCTTCCACAACCTCAAGACGCTTGATAGCTCTTACCTTACGCTGACCCTGTGCGGTGAGAAGCTCGTTTTTGAGCTTTGCGCTCTCTGCTTCAAGGTCGATCTCCGCAAGGAGTTCCTTAACGGCCTCCGCGCCGATACCGTCGCGGAAGTCGTTTTCGTATTTTTCGTGAAAATCTCTGTGCTGCTGCTCGGTAAGAAGCTGCTTCTTTGCGAGAGGTGTATCGCCCGGATCGATAACGATATACTGAGCGAAATAAAGCACCTTTTCCAGCACCTTGGGGGACATATCCAGGAGCAGACCCATCTTGGAGGGGATCGCTCTGAAATACCATATATGGGAAACGGGAGCCGCAAGCTCTACGTGGCCCATTCTTTCACGGCGCACCTTGTTGGTGGTTATCTCAACGCCGCATTTTTCACATATCTTGCCCTTGTAGCGCGCGCCGCGTTTATACTTTCCGCAGTGGCATTCCCAGTCCTTGTTGGGACCAAAGATGCGCTCGCAGAACAGACCGTCGCGCTCCGGCTTAAGGGTACGGTAATTGATAGTTTCGGGCTTTTTGACCTCGCCGTAAGACCAGCTTCTGATCATTTCGGGAGAGGCAAGACCGATTTGTATGGATTCAAATTCTATATTTTTTTCCATTTATCGTTCCCTCTTTCTATTCATCGTCGTCTTCGGTATCAAAACCGTAGTCGCCTGTGTCGCCGAATCCGTAATCGTCTTCTTCGGAATCGTCTTCCTTGATAACGCCTTCTTCATCGTCGTACATAATATCGGATGCATCCTCAAGAATGGACTTGCCAAGCTCCTCTTCGGAGAACTTGCGCTCGTCGCCGTCATCATCATCGCTGTAGTCCTTGAGGTTGATCTCCCGATCGTCCTTATCAAGCACTCTGATATCCAGACCGAGGGACTGGAGCTCTTTTACGAGAACCTTGAAGGATGCGGGCACGCCGGGATCGGGGATGTTCTGACCCTTTACGATAGCCTCGTATGCCTTTACACGGCCCTTGATGTCGTCGGACTTGACGGTAAGGATCTCCTGCAGAGTATATGCAGCGCCGTATGCTTCCAATGCCCAAACTTCCATTTCACCGAAACGCTGGCCGCCGAACTGAGCTTTACCGCCCAAGGGCTGCTGGGTAACGAGAGAGTAAGGACCGGTGGAACGTGCGTGGATCTTATCATCAACCAGATGGTGCAGCTTGAGGAAGTACATATATCCCACGGTAACGGGGTTATCAAAGGGCAGACCGGTACGTCCGTCGTAAAGAACGGTCTTACCGTCGATTACCTGAGTCTTTTCAACACCTGTTTCGGGGTCGATAACGGTGCGGGTTTCCTTACCGGTTATGTTTTCACCGGGATATACGTCACGCCACATATCCGCCATCTTCATGCATTCTATAATGTCTTTTTCGTTTGCGCCGTCGAATACCGGGGTCATAACCTTCCAGCCCAGCTTCTTTGCGGCGATACCCAAGTGGACCTCAAGCACCTGACCGATATTCATACGGGAAGGTACGCCCAGAGGGTTAAGAACTATATCCAGAGGAGTGCCGTCGGGAAGGAAGGGCATGTCCTCGCTGGGAAGTATGCGGGAAATAACACCCTTGTTACCGTGTCTACCTGCCATCTTATCGCCCACAGAGATCTTTCTCTTCTGAGCAACGTATACGCGGACAGCCTTGATAACACCGGGCTGAAGAACATCGCAATCATCGCGGGAGAATTCCTTAACGTCGATAACGATACCGCTTTCGCCGTGGGGCAGACGGAGAGAAGTATCTCTTACCTCACGAGCCTTTTCACCGAAGATGGCGCGGAGCAGTCTTTCTTCTGCGGTAAGCTCGGTTTCACCCTTGGGAGTAACCTTACCTACCAGAATATCGCCTGCGCCAACCTCTGCGCCGATGCAAACAACGCCGTCTGCATCAAGGTTTTTAAGCATATCGTCGCCTACGTTGGGGATATCGCGGGTGATCTCTTCGGGACCCAGCTTGGTATCTCTGGATTCACAGTAGTACTCCTCGATATGTATCGAGGTGTAGAGATCATCTCTTACAAGGCGCTCGTTAAGGAGAACTGCGTCCTCGTAGTTATAACCTTCCCAGGTCATAAATCCGATGAGCACGTTCTTACCGAGAGCAACCTCGCCGTTATCGGTAGCAGCGCCGTCAGCCACAACGTCGCCTGCCTTGATATACTGTCCCTTGGAAACTACGGGACGCTGGTTTACGCAGGTGGACTGGTTGGAGCGCTGGAATTTGATGAGAGGATATCTGTCTACGGTGCCATCCTCTGCGCGGACGATAACCTCGTCGGCGGTAACGGATTCAACAACACCGGTACGCTTACAGATAACTATTACGCCGGAATCGTATGCTGCCTTATACTCCATACCGGTTGCAACGATAGGAGATTCGGTAACCATAAGAGGAACTGCCTGCTTCTGCATGTTTGATCCCATGAGCGCACGGGTGTTATCGTCGTTCTCAAGGAAGGGGATCATAGCGGTGGCAACGGATACAACCATCTTGGGCGAAACGTCCATAAGGTCGATCTCGTTAGGCTCGAATTCAAGGATTTCATCTCTGCGGCGGGCAACGATCTTGCGGTTTACGAAGGTGCCGTCCTCATTGATGGGCTCGTTGCCGGTAGCAACGGTGAATTCATCCTCCGCGTCGGCGGTGAGATATACGGTTTTATCGGTAACAACGCCGTTCTTAACAACACGGTAGGGCGCTTCGATAAAGCCGAAGTTATTTACTCTCGCATAAGAGGAGAGGTAGGAAATAAGACCTATATTGGGACCTTCGGGAGTTTCGATAGGACACATTCTGCCGTAATGGGTATAGTGAACGTCACGAACCTCGAAGGATGCTCTGTCGCGGGAAAGACCGCCGGGACCCAGCGCGGAAAGACGGCGCTTGTGGGTAAGCTCGGAAAGAGGGTTGGTCTGGTCCATAAACTGGGACAGAGGAGAAGAACCGAAGAAATCACGCAAGGAGGAAACGATGGGACGGATATTGATAAGGGACTGAGGAGTAACTGTTTCAATATCCTGAGTAGTCATCTTTTCCTTAACGATCTTGTCCATTCTGGAGAAACCGATACGGAGCTGGTTGAGAAGCAGCTCGCCTACGGAACGCAGACGACGGTTGCCGAGATGGTCAATATCATCTACCGTGCCCACTCCGTGGGAGAGGCAGAGAAGGTAGTTTACGGATGCGAATATATCATCAACAGTAATATGCTTGGGTATAAGTTCATCGGAACGGTTTGCGATAGTCTTGCGGAGAGCGTTTACATCCGAAACGCCGACAGTGCTTATGATATCCATAAGAACGTCCTGCTGTACCATTTCGGAAAGTCCCAGCTCTTCGTTGGAAATACCGCAGATCTTGGAAGCGTCTACCATCTTATTGGAGAATACGCGCACTTCTCTCTCGGTGCTTTCGTCTTCTTCAACGTTAACGTAAACGGACCAGATTCCTGCCGCTTCGATATACTCTGCGTCTGCTCTGGAAAGCTTGCTGCCTGCTTCGAACAGAACTTCGCCGGTGATAGGAGAAACTGCGGGGCGGGCGAGGACGCAGCCTGCTATTCTTCTGGCGAGAGCCAATTTTTTATTGAATTTATATCTTCCCACGGGAGATATATCGTATCTCTTGGGATCAAAGAACAGATTGTTCAAAAGGATCTGGGCGCTCTCTACCAAAGGAGGATCGCCGGGACGGAGCTTTCTGTAGATCTCTTTGTATGCTTCTTCCTGAGGATTTGTGCCGTTCTTTTCAGCCTCGGCATTCATAGTATCCTTTTCAAGAGTAGCCTTTAAGATATGTTCGTCGCCGAACAGCTCGTATATCTTTTTATCGGTATCAAGACCGAATGCGCGCAAAAGTACGGTTATGGGAATTTTACGGTTTTTATCTATACGAACAAAGAAAGCGTCGGACGCGTCTGTTTCATATTCAAGCCACGCTCCGCGGTAAGGGATAACCGTTGCGGAATGAAGGCGCTTGCCGCTCTTATCGTCGGTTCCTTCATAATATATACCGGGAGAACGTACGATCTGGCTTACTACTACGCGCTCTGCACCGTTTATGATAAAGGTGCCGCTATCGGTCATCATGGGGAAATCGCCCATGTATATTTCCTGTTCCTTAACTTCGCCCGTTGCCTTGTTGGTAAGACGAACGGTAACCTTGAAAGGAACCGCGTAGTTTACGTCCCTGTCCTTACATTCTTCGATAGTGAATTTGGGAGCATCGCTTAAAGAATAATCCACAAATTCGATAACAAGATTTCCGGAATAATCGGTCATAGGAGAAATATCGCGCAATACGTCGCTTATATCACGCTCTATAAGTTCCTTGAACGACTTTTTCTGGATCTCGATAAGATTGGGCATTTCAAGAACTTCACGGTTCTTGGAAAACGACATTCTTACGTTGGTGCCGAGCTGTTGCTGCTTAACCATTCAACCTGTCACTCCATTCTTTTTCTTTGCGTTTTATCGCGTAAAACTAACCGCCTCGCCCGAAAAAAACAAATTTTTTCGCATATTACGGTCATTATAGTGCAGTTTACAATTATAGCAGTAAAATCAAGAGTTGTCAAGAACAATTTTCAAAATTTTTACAAAATTTATTTTTAGGGCAAAAACCAACAGTTTGCGGAAGGGGCAAGCCCCTTCCCTACGGTTATCGAACCGGCGTTAGTTATGGCTGTATTGTAGGGAATGGGCTTGCCCATTCCGAAATAAATTAAACAAAATCCGCGTACAGCGGATTTTTACCGAAGTTCCTCATTCCTCATTTTAAAAATTTACACTTTCCCCTTTTCTATTTCCGAAAGCTGTGGTATAATACCTGCGAAAAGGAGTGCGGCGGGATGCCGCGTTATATAGAAAATGAGAAAAACCAAAATTATATGCACCATAGGCCCTGCCTGCGAAAACAAAGAAACCCTTACCGCTATGTGCAAGGCGGGTATGAACGTTGCCCGTCTTAATTTTTCCCACGGGACACACGCGGATCATTTAAACAAGATAAACCTTATAAAAGAGGTCCGCGACGAGCTGAATCTGCCTATCGCCATAATGCTGGACACAAAGGGTCCCGAATACCGCATTAAGACCTTTAAAAACAAAAAGGTGCGTGTTAACGACGGGGACACCTTCATTCTCACCACCGCAGACGTGGAGGGGGACGAAACCAGAGTGTCCGTAAACTACGAGGGACTTACCCAAGATCTCGCCGCGGGCGACACCGTGCTTATATGCAACGGTCTGGTAAGTATGCGGGTAGAAAAGATCGAAGGGAAGGACGTTATCTGCACCGTGATAAACGGCGGCGAGCTTTCCGACCGCAAGAGTATGAACTTTCCCAACAAGACCTTAAACGGAGTATACCTGAGCGAGCAGGACAAAAGCGATATTCTGTTCGGTGTGGAAAACGGGGTGGACTATATTGCCGCATCCTTCGTATCCACGGGCGATGACGTGGCTTCCCTGCGCAAATTCCTTGACGATAACCGCGCCTACGATACCGAGATTATTGCAAAGATAGAAAACCGCGCGGGTGTGGATAATATTGAAGATATTTGCGTTTATTCCGACGGAATTATGGTTGCCCGCGGAGATCTGGGCGTGGAGATACCTTATATCGAGGTGCCCGTTGTGCAAAAGTATCTTATACAGAAATGCCGTCTTTTGGGCAAGCGTGTTATTACTGCAACGGAAATGCTGGAAACTATGATAACCAACCCCCGCCCCACTCGTGCCGAGATAAGCGACGTTGCCAACGCGGTGTACGACGGCTCCAGCGCGGTAATGCTTTCGGGTGAAACCGCGGCAGGCAAAAACCCCGTTGCGGCGGTAAAATGTATGGCGGAAATAGCCGAAAACACCGAAAACCATATTCACTACGCAAACCGTTTTGCCACCACGGGATACAAGATCAAAAACGTGCAGGACGCCATATCCCACGCCACCTGCCAGATGGCGATCGACGTGGATGCGAAGTGTATAGTGGTAAATTCCATTTCCGGCGCCACCGCAAGAATGATAAGCCGTTTCCGCTGTCCTGCGGATATTATCGGCATCACCACCGATAAACGGGCGTGGCGCAGGCTGAATCTGAGCTGGGGCGTTACCCCCGTGCTGACCGAGCCCTACGATTCCCTTGAGGTGCTGTTCTACCAGGCGATGCAAAAGGCAAAGCAGGTGTTCGACCTTGAAAGCGGCGACAACGTGGTGCTTACCGGCGGAAAAACTCTTGGCACCGCGGGAAGCACAAACACCATACGTGTAGAAACCGTAAAATAATAAAACCATAGAATCATCCACGACAAAAAATCTCCCCGAAATCGGGGAGATTTTGGTTTCTATTCAATTATGCCGTATCTCTTTAAAACCTCATCGGAAAAAGACCATTGTTTTTCACTGAAGCAATCGGAATCCTTGTACTCCAGAATATTTTCCGTATAACTTCCGTCCGGTTCGACGGGGAAAGACAAAACTTCTATTACAATTCCATCGTCAGTTTCGATCAGCGCAGCAACGTACTGTTTTCCTTGTTCGCACATAGGAAAGCCGTTTTCGAAATACTCGATAACATAACTGCCGTCCGACTGCTTTTTCCATCTGTCATATACCGTAGAAGATATGCTTTCGCCTTCGCCGGGCGGGTTTTCGGATTCGGACAGCATAACCCTGTCGATCGTCGCCGTTACGGGCGTTAAACAAAAAGGTTCCTTATATATTGCCGTCGGTTTTCGCTCCGGCAAATGTTCCGACGCATTTTCAAAATCAATATGTTCCAATGTTATAAGCGCAATTGTCACAGCATCAGGGTTGTGTTTTAACAAATACCCTTCATGCTCAGCCGCACTGTGATAATACGAAACACGAATCATAACTTCCGCATAAAACCAAGCAGTTTCATTAGGGTTATACGTCGTATATCCGGAAATAATATACGGTTGTTCATCTTCGCTAACGTCTATAGACGAATTGCCTGAAGAAATATCGTCAACTGACGTGTTAGTGTCTGCAACGCATGCTGTCAGTAATACTATCAAAGCAGCGAGAAGAAATGCTGAAAGTTTATACTTTTTCACGCTAAATCTCCTTAATATTATTCAGTTGTTGGATAGCGCACAGAAGCCTATTCTTCTATGCGCGGGTATTATTACCGTGTGTTCTTGCGTATGCCCGCGAAGGGCGGTTTGTGTGATTAAGTATACGCATAAAATCGTCCTCCTTTTGGTATCTTTAAAGGAAATGTTTTCCTCTGATTACAGATTATCATACAAACATACACTTTGTCAATAGGAAATATGTTAAAAACCCGTGATACGTTCACGGGTTTTGGTGGTTTTGATTTTATGTCTTTTTCCAGGTTCTGGGGTTGAACAGTATGAGCACGGGGAGAATCTCAAGTCTGCCCAGCATCATAACCAGAGTGAGCAAGACCTTGGAAAAGGCGCTATACCCCGCAAAGGAGGAGTAGGGACCCACAGCCTCAAAGGCAGGACCTACGTTGGAAATGCAGGCAAGCACCGCAGAGAAATTACTGAAAAAGCCGTGCTTTACCTCATAAGTTCCCGCATCCGATACTATCTGTACCGCGGTGCCGTTCACTCCGTCAAAGGACAGCAGAAAAAGGGCCCCGCCAAAGATAAAAGAATATAAAGTAAAGAAAGCAAAAACATCGTTAATCGTCTTTTGCTCTAATAACTTTCCCTCAAACTTGGCTTTGGGGACGTAACGGGGATTGATAAGCTTACGCACATTGATATACGCGCCCTTTACCGCCATCACGAAACGGGACACCTTTATACCGCCTGCGGTTGAGCCTGCCATTGCTCCCGAAAACATTATCAGCACAAGGGTGGTCTTGGCGAGCATAGGCCATACGCCGTAATCGGTGGTGGAAAATCCCGCGGTGGTAATGAGGGACGCAACCTGAAACAGAGAATGGCGGAACGCCTCCTCCGTTGTATACGCCTGAGGGAATGCCTGAAATTTCCCCACAAGGCTTAAGAACACAAAGCCAACCGCCCCGATGACGATGATAAAATATGTCTTTAATTCCTCACTGCGAAAAACATCCCTTACCTTGCCGATGAGGAGGAGATAATACAGACTGAAATTGCATCCGAAAAGAATGAGGAACACGGACATTACGTACTGGGCAAAGGGAGTAAAATACTCTATACTGCCCGGAATGAACCCAAAGCCCCCCGTTCCCGCGCAGCCGAAGGAGGCAAGCAGGGCGTTGAAGATCTTATCGCCTTGATATGCGGCAGCCGCAGTTTCACCCAAGGCGTCACACATCGCGGCGTAATCCGTCAAGGGTCCCCAGCACAGAATGATTATCTGCAGAGCGGTCATACCCAAATATATAAGGTAAAGTATTCTCGTAGTCACCTTCATTTTGGATACGATCTTGCCCACCTGAGGTCCCGGGCTTTCTGCGCGGAGCAGGTGCATGGAAGAGCCTTCGTTGCTTTCGGGAATAAATATAAGCACGAATACCAGTATGCCCATACCGCCGATCCAATGGGAAAAGCTTCGCCAGAACAAAGTGGAATGGGATACCGCCGTAATATCCGTAATAATGCTGGAGCCGGTGGTGGTAAAGCCCGACATTATTTCAAAGCAGGCGTCGATATAG
>CAZAJX010000029.1:0-23829 GCA_964485815.1 uncultured Oscillospiraceae bacterium | reverse complement strand
TTTATATTATCGTTTCCTTCTCCGTACCAGCGGAATGTCATTTTCATTGGCATATTACTCCTTTTTATATTCCGATTTTCGTATAGGATAGTGCGAAACATTCTAACTTATAAATTATAACATTGAATTTCCGCAATTGCAACTGCGTTTATAAATAATTACAAAAAAATCCAAGCCCGAAGACTTGGATTTATACAGTGAATCATCCCAGTAATGTGTCGGTTATAAGCATTACGCAAAATCCCACAAGCAGGGAATAGGTTGCGCCCCGCTGATGTCCGTGGGCGTGGGTTTCGGGAATCATTTCATCGCTTATAACGTAAAGCATTGTTCCTCCCGCAAAAGCAAGGGCAAAGGGCAGTATAGCCGAAGATATGCTTACCGCGAAATATCCTATAAGCGTACCTACCACTTCCACAACACCCGTCGCCATAGCGCAAATGAAAGTTTTCTTGGGGCTTACTCCCGCCGCCAGCATAGGACCGATTATTACCATGCCCTCGGGTATGTTCTGCAAAGCAATTCCCCCTGCGATAATAAGGGCCTGAGCGGTATCGCCGGAACCGAATCCGACGCCCGCCGCAATACCTTCGGGAAGATTATGTATCGCAATGGCGGCGACGAAAAGCAATACCTTGCTTAAATTCGCGTCTGCGTGCTGTTCCGTTTCGGGACCCACAAGGCGGTGCAGATGAGGCACCAGCTTATCTATAAGGTTGAGGCACAGTGCTCCTGCAAAAACGCCTGCAACGGTAACCAAAAGACCGTATTTTCCGCCGTATTCCAGAGAGGGGAGTATTAACCCCAGCACTGCGGCGGCAAGCATTACTCCCGCGGCAAAGGACAGAACTATATCCGAAAACTTGTGGGATAGCTTTTTGAATATAAATCCGATAAGCGATCCGAATACAGTTGCGCCGCCCACACCTGCCGCTGTTAACAAAACCATTTCCATATTGCTTTATGCTTGCTCGTGTCCTGCAAGAAATTCCGAAATAATATCAAGCACCTTTTGATGGCATCCGCCGCATCCGGTGGAGCATTGGGTGGCTTTTTGAACGTCTTCGAACGCTTCAAGCACGTCGGTGAATTTTTCGTGTTTAAAGAGTGCGTCCGCTATATCTGCATAGCTTACCTGCTTGCAGTTACATACCATATAATTCTCTTTCATAAAGCATTATTCCTGACTGAAGTTTTCCTTGCTTACGCCGCAAACGGGACATTCAAAATCTTCGGGAAGATCCTCAAATTTTGTGCCGGGAGCGATACCATTATCGGGATCGCCCAAAGCCTCGTCATAGGTCCAACCGCAAATTTCACATACGTATTTCATATTGTTTTCCTCCGTTCAAGCTGTTATATTTCGGTTTTCCACAAGCCGTGGAGATTACAGTAAGCGTATACGGCAACGGGCTTTTCGTCCGCAACCGCAAAGGTTACCACAGGCTTTTCGCCGGGGTTAAGGCACTTTCTCTGTCCGCCCTTGTCGGTCTGCAGATACACCCAGGTGATGCTGTGTTCTTCGGACATAGGATGCTCTACGCTTCCCACGCAAACCTTAACGGTGTTTTCTTCCACGCTTACAACGGGGATATGCTTTTCCTTGCTCGCTTCAACCGTGCCTGCTTCCATAGCGGTCATTTTTTGTCCGCAGCATACCACGGGAACGCCGGAATTATGAATCATTCCCACAATATTTCCGCAATGCTCGCAAATATAAAATCTTGTTTCGTTACACATATTTATTTCCTCCGTGTGTTTATTTTATTTCTTCAAAATCGCTTGCTCCGTGCTTGCAAAGGGGGCAGATTATATCCTCGGGCAGAGTATCGCCCTCGTATATCCAACCGCATATTTTGCAAACGTATCCTTTTTTGCCCTCCGTCTTGGGCTTGGGTTTAACGTTATCCATATAATAGGTGTAGGTCATTGTGTTTTTGTCGGATATCACTCTTGCTTCCGTAACCGAGCATATAAACATTCCGTGGGTATCCAGATCAACGTACTGCTCAACCTTTAATGACATAAAGGAATTAATATATCTGGGCAGGAACACCAATCCGTTATCGGAACGCATAGGCGTGCAATCCGCGAATTTATCAACGTTTCTGCCGCTTACGAATCCGAACTTTTCAAATACGGAAAAAGGCGCTTCCTCCGTAAGACAGTTAATATTCATTTTTCCCGTCTGCTTTATAACGTGGTGGGAATAACTGTTTTTATTAATAGTAACCGCAATTCTGTTGGGCGTATTGGTAACCTGAGATACCGTGTTAACGATCAGTCCGTTATCCTTTTTGCCATCGTTGGAGGTTACAACGTAAAGTCCGTATCCGATCTTGAAAAGGGCGGTGAGATCGTTTTTATTGGCTGTGGAATCCTGCACTGCAAGATATTCCTTGCAAAGTTCATCTGCCAGAACGTTCAGCTTCTCGGTGCTTTCTTCGTTAAGTGCGGAAAGTATTTTAACCGTATTTTCCGCAAAAGTGAGATTTTTGCATTTTGAAAGCATTTCTTTCATAACCTTTGCCGCCAAGGGCGCCCATGAGCCGTTTTCTATAAACGCTACGGTACGGTTTTGGAAATTACGCTCGGTAAGATGGCTTATAAACTCCCGCATAAAGGGGAAGATATCCGCATTATAGGTGGTGGTTGCAAAAACTATTTTGCTGTATCTGAACGCATCCTCAACAGCCTCCGCCATATCACAGCGGGCAAGATCGTTTACCACTACCTTGGGGCATCCTCTTTCTTTAAGCTTTTCGGCAAGAAGCATTACCGCCTTTTTTGTGTTGCCGTAAACCGAGGTGTACGCAATAACAATTCCGTCTTCCTCGGGACGGTAAGAGGACCAGGTATCGTAAAGGTTCAAATAGTAACCCAGATTTTCCGTAAGCACGGGACCGTGGAGAGGGCAGATTATCTGTATATCCAGACCGGAAGCCTTTTTAAGCAGATTTTGTACCTGCGCGCCGTATTTGCCGACAATGCCGATATAGTATCTTCTTGCTTCGCATGCCCAGTCTTCATCAGCGTCCAAAGCTCCGAATTTACCGAATCCGTCTGCGGAAAAGAGTACCTTATCCGTGCTGTCGTAGGTTACGATAACCTCGGGCCAATGCACCATAGGCGCGGTAACGAAGGTGAGAACGTGCTTGCCCAGAGAAAGGGTGTCGCCTTCTCCCACCACAACCTGCTTTTCAGGGAAATCCGTTCCGAAAAAGTTTTTCATCATACCAAACGCCTTTGCGGAAGAAACTATCTTCGCATCGGGATAGGCTTTAATAAAATTAACTATATTTGCGGAATGGTCGGGCTCCATATGCTGTATCACAAGGTAATCGGGATTTTTACCTTCAAGGGCGCCTTGAAGATTATCCAGCCATTCGTGGGTGAAATTCGCATCCACCGTGTCCATTACGGCGATCTTTTCGTCCATAATAACGTAGGAATTGTAAGCCATTCCATTGGGAACAACGTACTGCCCCTCAAAAAGATCCACTTTCTTATCATTTACGCCGATATACTTTATATCGTTTGTTATTTCCATAATTTCTACACCTCTTTGCTCATATTATATCACTTCTTATTACGAATTTCAACAAGAGTTTACAGAATTTTCCCGTCTGTGGAAATTGTTATTACCTGTAAAGGAATTCTTTTTCCGCTTGCCGCAATAGCGCGCTTTACAGCGTTTTCCAATCCGCCGCAGCAGGGAACCTCCATACGTACTGTCTTAATGCTTCTTATGTTGTTTTCGGCAATAATTCTTGTAAGCTTTTCTGCGTAATCGCCTTGATCGAGCTTAGGACATCCGATAAGAGTTATGTGGTTTTTTATAAAATCATCGTGGAAATTCCCGTATGCAAAGGCTGTGCAATCCGCCGCAATAAGTAAAGATGCGTTTTCAAAGTAGGGAGCGTTTACCGGCACCAGCTTTATCTGACAGGGCCATTGGGACAGCCTGCTTACCGCCTTCACACCGCTTACCGTCGCGGCGGCTCTTTTTATTTCTTTTGCGGCTGTGCCGGGACATCCGCAGGGAAGCTTGCCTAACGTTTTTTGTCTTTTGGCTTCCAAAACCGCCTTTTCATCGTATGCGGGGGCTTCTCTTTCCTCAAAGCTTATGGCTCCCGTGGGGCAGGCGGGAAGACAATCTCCCAGCCCGTCGCAGTAATCTTCTCTGGTAAGAACGGCAACTCCGTTTACCATTTGAATTGCACCCTCGTGGCAAGCCGATGCGCAGGCGCCGCAGCCGTTACATTTACTTTCGTTAATTTTAATTATCCTTCTTATCATTATTTTCTTCTCCTTAAAAGCATTTGCAATCCTTGCAGTCTATGGTGCGCCCCTTCAGGTAGCACAGCTCGTTTTCGCATCTTCCGTTGTCCCGTATATCCACCAGATTTTTAACCGTTGTTTGCGCTATATTGGATAACGCCTCCTCCGTGAGAAACGCCTGATGGGAGGTTACGATCACGTTCGGCATAGAAATAAGCCGTGCCAGCGTATCGTCCTCAACTATATGACCTGAATAATCCTCGAAGAACAGATCAGCCTCCTCCTCGTAAACGTCAAGACAAGCCGCGCCTACTTTACGTTCCTTTATTCCGTTGAGCAGGGCTTCCGCATCTACCAGACCGCCTCTTGACGTGTTCAGTATTACAACGCCTTTTTTGCATTTTTCAATGGATTCCTTATTTATTATATGCCTCGTTTCATCAGTGAGCGGGCAGTGGAGTGAGATTATATCGCTTTCCCTGAACAGAGTGTCGGTATCCACGTATTTTACTTGTTCTCCGTCCGCATATCCCTCGGTGGGGAACTTGTCATACGCCAGAACCTTCATTCCGAACCCTTTGCAGATGTCGGTGAACACCCGTCCTATCTTTCCCGTGCCGATAATTCCCACCGTCTTTCCGTGAAGGTCAAATCCCGTAAATCCCGACAGACTGAAGTTGAAATCCTTGGTTCTTATATACGCCTTGTGAATACGTCTTACGGAAGTGAGTAAAAGCGCCATCGTGTGTTCCGCCACGGCGTAGGGGGAATATGCAGGCACACGCAAAACGTGTATTTTCTTGAATGCATACTTCATATCCACGTTGTTGTATCCTGCGCATCTCAGCGCCAGAATTTTCACACCCATCTCCGTCAGCTTGTCAATAACTTCGGAATTTACGGTATCGTTAACAAATGCGCATACCCCGTCATATCCCTTTGCCAGCTCTGCGGTATCGGGGTTTAATTTCGCTTCATAATATTTAAATTCTATACCGTTTTGTTTTCCGTATATATCAAAAAATTGTTTATCATAAGGTTTTGTATCAAAAAAAGCTATCTTCAAAATGAATTCCTCCTTGCTTTTACGCTCACATTATAGTATAATGCAACCAATAAATCTGTTGAATTTTCAACGAAACGAGAATGAAAATGAAAAAATATTTGGAAATTTTGAAAAAATGTTCCCTTTTTTACGGTATAAAGGATGACGATCTTTTAAAAATGCTTAACTGTCTTGGTGCGCGGATAATCAGCTTTGATAAAAAGTATACCATCATAGCCGAAGGAAACGCTGCTAAATATATAGGTATAATGCTTTCAGGCTCCGCCCAGACCGTGCAAATGGATTATTTCGGAAACCGAAGCGTTTTGTCGGGCATAGAGCCGCCGCAGATATTCGGTGAATCCTTCGCCTGCGCAGAGGTAAAAAGTGTGCCCGTGTCCGTCATAGCGTCCGAGCCCTGCGAGGTTATGCTTATAGATTGCGGCCATATTCTCCACACCTGCTCAAATAACTGCGGCTTTCACCAGCAGCTTATATTCAATCTTATGAAGGATCTTGCCACCAAGAATATTATGTTCCATCAGAAGATAGAAATTACATCAAAACGCACAACTCGGGAAAAACTTTTGGCATATCTTCTTTTCCGCGCAAAGCAAACCGGTGAAAGTTCCTTTGATATCCCCTTTGACAGACAAACTCTGGCAGATTATCTTGAGGTGGACCGCAGCGGTCTTTCCGCAGAGATAAGCAAGCTCCGCCGAGAGGGAGTGCTGGAATGCCGCAAAAACCGCTTTGAATTACTTACAGAACTTAATTGATTTTTTACCGCCGGTTTTCGGCGGTATTTTTTTAAAATTTCCGATTTTAATAAAACTTAAACATTTCTCAAAAAAATCAAAAACATCACATTGCTAAAATATGCCCGTAACATAAAGAAAGAGGTAATGAAAAATGAACAAAAACGATCAGGAATTTCTCGTCCGGAAGATCCGCACACAGTACACCGAAAAGGAAAACACCGACCTTGATGAGCTTAAGGCTCTGGATACCAAGGTAAAGCGCCCCGCAAACATTTTCGCATATATCTTCGGCAGTATAAGCGCCATTATTATGGGCAGCGGTATGAGCCTTGTAATGACAGATATTTCCCAAACGGTAGGTATGGAAAACCCTATGGCATACGGAATAATCATCGGCGTGGTCGGTATGCTTATGGCAATTATCAATTATCCCGTTTATAAAAGCATTCTCGCTTCCCGCCGCAGAAAATACGCAGATAAGATCATCGCACTCAGCAACAAGCTTATGAAAGGTTAAGGTAAAAACAAATGGGTGAATTTTTCAAAAAAGCATTTCAGGATATGAAGGAAAGTGCAAAGGCACAGCACGAGGTTGATAAAGCGCAGTTTGCGGCAGTCAAGGCAGAGTCCAAGGCGCAATGGGAGGAAGCCAAGGCAATGCGCAATCCCGAGAAGCGCAAGGCTATGATGCAGGCGCAGCGGGACGAGCAGATCGCCGCGGCGAAAAAGCGTGAAGCCGAAGCACAAGCGCGTATCGATACCGCCAAGGGCAAGAAATAATAAATAAAACGTAAGCGGGGTGAGAAAATTGCCTCGCTTATTTTTGAGGGAAAATATGAAAAAGCCAAAAACGTAAACAAAACTTTAACATTTCCGTGTTATACTGTATAATGAAAATGAGAAAACAGGAGGCAACACGGTGTTTAAGGTATTGGTTTTGGAAGATGACAGAGAGCTGAACAAGACGGTTTGTTCTTTTCTCAATCACAGCGGATATGAGGCGACGGGCTGTCTTAACGCGGCAGAAGCCTATGATGCTCTGTATGAAAATATGTTCGATCTTATCGTGTCCGATATTATGATGCCCGGTACGGACGGATTTGAATTTGCCAAAAACGTACGGGAATTAAATACGGATATTCCCATTCTGTTTATGACCGCGCGGGACGATATCGCCTCCAAGCAACGCGGCTTCCGTATCGGCGTGGACGATTATATGGTAAAGCCCATTGATCTTGACGAGCTGTTTTTGCGTATAGGAGCTTTACTCCGACGCGCCAAAATCGCATCAAGCAGAAAATTGGAGATCGGCAGTTTTATTATGGATGCCGATGAACATACCGCTTATCTGGGCGACGAAGAGATCGCCCTTACCAACAGAGAATTCAGCATCCTTTATAAGCTTTTGTCTTATCCCAAAAAGACCTTTACCAGAACCCAGCTTATGGATGAATTCTGGGATGCGGATACCGAAACCGCTCCCCGCGCCGTGGATGTATATATGACAAAGCTTCGCGGTAAGCTTGCCGATTGCGAGGATTTTGAAATCAAAACGGTTCACGGTCTTGGCTACAAGGCGGTGATCAAATGAAAAAATGCGCCTGCATAAAAAGCGTACTGAAATGGCTTAATCATTATTTTATCTTTTTTATACTCGTTGCGTTTGTTATCACCTGCTGTACCATGCTGTTCGTTTCCACCTTGCGAGATAGTCTGGGAATAACCCTTACGAACGCCAATATCAGTGCCGCCGCAAAGCTTACCTTCTGGAATGTAGCACTTTTAAGTCTTATATTTACTGTGATTGATTCCGTCCGCAGAAAACTTACGGTGGAACGTCCCGTAAAGCGTATCACCGATGCGGCGGAAAAGATCGTGCGGGGGGATTTTTCTGTCCGTGTAAAGCCCCAAAGTAAATTCGGCGCGGACGAAACCTTTAATCAGGTAATAGATTGCTTTAACAAAATGGCAGAGGAACTTTCGGGCGTGGAAACTCTGCGCACGGATTTTATTGCCAACGTATCTCACGAAATGAAGACTCCGCTTGCCGTTATGCAGAATTACGGTACTCTTTTGCAGGCAGAAGGTCTTTCCGAGGAAAAGCGTATGGAATACGCCAAGGGCGTAACCGACGGTTCCCGCCGCATGGCAGAAATGATGACAAACATTTTAAAGCTCAACCGTCTGGAAAATCAGCAGATATATCCCAAAACAGCCGAATTCGATTTGGGCGAACAGCTTTGCGAATGCCTTTTGCAGTTTGAAAGCGTGTGGGAAAAAGCAGGGATCGAAATAGATACCGATATCGCCGAGGGAATAAAGGTTAAAGCAGACGAAGAGCTTTTAAGTCTTGTGTGGAACAACCTCTTTTCCAATGCCTTTAAATTTACCGAATCGGGCGGTACGGTAAGTGTTACCCTTACCGCCACCGAGCACCACGCTATCGTTCAGGTAAAGGACACGGGCTGCGGTATGAGCAAAGACGTGGGTGCCCATATTTTCGAAAAATTCTATCAGGGCGATACTTCTCATTCCGCGCAGGGAAACGGCTTGGGACTTGCTTTGGTAAAGCGGGTAGTGGATATTATGCAAGGCGAGATCGGCGTGGAAAGCGCTTTGGGTGTCGGCAGTACCTTTACCGTAAAAATAGGACGGTGCTGATATGAGCTTTAAAAAGATCTGTAAGGCTTTGCTGTTTCCACATATCGCCGTAATGATGATCCTGCTTCCCGTTGCCACGGTCTTTCTCGTATATTCAATGGTGTTTTTGGGAACAAAATCGGTAATATCCGTAATTTCATATGTGCTTGCGTTTTATACACTTACGGTCTGGTGCCTGAAAACACCTCGCATCATCCGATTTTTTAAGGATTTCAAAGCAGGAAACAAATATGCCCGCAGATGGCTTAGCGATACACGGCTGAGAGTGAACGTATCTCTTTACGGCTCTCTCATCTGGAACACCGCCTATGCGGCTTTTCAGTTAGGACTTGGCTTTTGGCACCGTTCCTTTTGGTTTTATTCCTTGGCGGGTTATTATATAGCCCTTGCGGCTATGCGCTTTTTCCTTGTGCGCCATACGCGCAGGCACGCACCGGGCGAAAGAATGAAGGATGAGCTTGTGAAATACCGCGCCTGCGGATGGATATTTTTGCTTATGAATCTGGCGCTTGCGCTCATAATCTTCTTTATGGTATATTGGAACAGAACCTTTAACCATCACGAAGTCACCACCATTGCGTTGGCGGCATACACCTTTACTACCTTTACTATGGCGATCATCAATATAGTAAAATACCGCAAATATAACAGCCCCGTTTATTCGGCGGCAAAGGCGATCAGCCTTGCGGCGGCGTGTGTTTCAATGCTTACACTTGAATCCACGATGCTGACAACCTTCGGTGACGGAACAATGAATCTTACCGCCCGGAGAATAATGCTGGGAGCGACAGGGGGAATAGTATCCGTCTTTATCATTGTAATGGCGGTTTATATGATCGTTCAAAGCAGTAAAAAATTAAAAGCATTAAAAACAGTGAGGAATTTTAATGGAAAATAACGAAACGTTTAAGCTTACTTATTCTGCAAAGGAGCAGGATGAAATAAAGGCAATAAGAAAAAAATACGGCGCGCCCGAAGAAACGGAAGATAAAATGGAGCGCCTCCGCCGTCTGGATGCGAGCGTTACACAAAAAGCCTCTGCGGTATCTCTTGTTTTCGGCATTATCGGTGCATTGGTTTTGGGTTTTGGTATGAGTCTGGCAATGACAGTTGAGATGGGCGAGCTTTTTGGTATGTCGGCAAATATTGCTATGACCACGGGAATTATAGTGGGAATTGTCGGTATCATTCTGGTAAGTCTTGCATATCCCCTTTATAACAGTATACTGAAAAAAGAGCGTGAAAAGATTGCTCCCGAGATACTCCGTCTTACAGACGAGCTTATGAAATAATAAAAATATAAATCACCCCAAGAAGCACCTGCGTCTTATTGGGGTGATTGCGTTTTATTTAACTGTTTCGATTTCCGTAATTCCGTAATATTCAAACAGCTTTACGGCATCTTCGTCTATCTCCTCGCCGCTTATTACAATAGGAATTGCAGGCGGGCAGGAAACGGTGGGGGAGGCACATACACGGTGTAATGCGTCCTTTGTTTTTACTCTTTCCTTTTTCCCGAGCATCGCTTTGCGGGGCGTCATTACAACCCTTGGAATAACAGGGGATATTGCTTCTGCCTTTATCGGTTTGGCTTTTTTTATCGAGTTCAAAACGGAAACAAGGCGTTCCAAATCCTCTTTTGTATTTTGAGGAGTTACCATAAATACAATGTGCTTTTGGTCTGCGTATTCACAGTAAATTCCCTTTTCCCGCAACATCTCTTCAATTTCAAAG
Organism: uncultured Oscillospiraceae bacterium; assembly: GCA_964485815.1. GTDB lineage: Bacteria > Bacillota > Clostridia > Oscillospirales > CAG-382 > SFLA01. The sequence goes on along the minus strand of CAZAJX010000029.1, from coordinate 13,347 downwards.
CCCGTATAACCGTATTCCGCGGCAGAGAGGGTTATTTTCGTTTTCTCCGTGCCTATAATACGGTATCCCGCATTCAAAAGCTCACTTTTCGCCTTTTCAACAAGCGTTACCGTGTCTTTCAATTCCTTGCGGTAATCCGTATCAAGATAAGCGTTACATTCGTCAAGGGAAGACAGTATAAGATAAGAAGGACTGGTGGAAGCAAATAAAGAAAGCGCGCTTTCTCCGCCATCCGCAAACCGTTTTCCTTTTTCGCTTATGTGGAGATATGCTCCTCCCGTCAGCACAGGCAGAGTCTTGTGAGCGGAATCACAGCACATATCCGCGCCCAGATGCAAAGGATGCTCGCTTTCTTCCAGAAACGCGGTGTATGCGCCGTGAGCGTTGTCCACCAACAGGGGCACTCCGTATGCATCGCAAACTGCGCTTGTTCCCGAAATATCCGTTTGCACACCCAGATAATCGGGAGAAGTTATGTAAACCGCGCAGGGGAGCGTTTTGCAGTTCTTCAAAGCGTTTTCCACGCTTTTCGGGGTTATTTCACAGGTGCAAAGATCATAAAATTCATCCGGGTATATCCACTCGGGAATTATGTCAAGTAGCGCACAGCCGTATATAAACGCCTTGTGTGCGTTTCTTCCCGCAAGAATGTGCTTTTCCTTTTTTCCTTCGGTAACCAGAGCAAGCATAGCTTTTATGGCAAGGGTAGAGCCTTCGGCGGAATAAAAGGTGCGATATGCACCGAACAGATCCGCGGCGTTTTTTTCGCTTTCAAGAATTATTCCCTTTGAGGAATACAGCACGTCCGCTCCGTGAATTTCGGTAATATCGCCGCCGTACTTTTTCCCCTTGTGTCCCGGCATATGAAAACGGATACTGTTTTTGCTTTCGTATTCCTTTATAAAATCCGAAATAGGTGTTTTCATATATTTAATTTTCTTCGGATTCGGCTGCCTGCATCATAACCGCGCATTCAATACGCTTCTTGAACAGCTCGCATCCGTATTCGTATATACCGTTAATATCTCCCGTTGCGTGGTATGCGTTTGCCGCACATCCGCCGGAGCAATAAAGCTTCGCCCAGCAATCCTTACATCCCTCGCGGGCGTAAGCGTTGCACTTTCTGAATTTGTCCTGCACCTCGGTGTTTTTCACACCGTTCCATATATCGCCCAGACTGTATTTTTCATCGCCTACAAACTGGTGGCAGGGGAACAGCTCGCCCCAAGGGGTAACAGCCATATATTCGGTGCCGCTTCCGCAGCCGGTAATGCGCTTGTATATGCAGGGTCCGTTTTTAAGGTCCAGCATATAGTGGTAGAAGGTAAAGGGTCTGCCTTCCTTTTTGCGCTTTATCATTTCTTTTGCAAGTATCTCGTATTGCTCTTTTACCTTGGGAAGATCCTCTTCGGTAAGCGCGCAGGGATCATCGGGTGAGCAAACTACGGGCTCCATACTCAGCTCGTTGAAGCCGAGATCTGCCATATGGAAAATATCCTTGGTAAAATCAACGTTATTGTGAGTAAACGTACCCCGCATATAATAATCCTTGCCGTTTCTGCTTTCCACAAGACGCTTGAACAGGGGAACGATCTTTTCATAGCTTCCGTTGCCTGCGTAGTCCACACGGAACTTATCGTGCACTTCCTTGCGGCCGTCAAGGCTGAGTACCACGTTGCTCATTTCCTTGTTAAGAAATTCTATGATCTCATCGTCAATAAGCACGCCGTTGGTAGTAAGGGTAAAGCGGAAATTCTTTCCTTTTTCCTTTTCCACGCTTCTTGCGTATGCCACAAGCTGCTTTACCACGTCCCAGTTCATCAAGGGCTCGCCGCCGAAAAAGTCTACTTCAAGATTTCTTCTCGTGCCGGAATTGGCAATAAGAAAATCAAAGGCTTGCTTGCCCACCTCAAAGGACATAAGCGCTCTGTCGCCTTGGTATTTACCCTGGCTTGCAAAGCAATAAGAGCAGTTCAGATTGCAGGTGTGGGCAACGTGAAGACACAACGCCTTTATAACGTTTGTGTTGTTTTTGTATTCGTAAGCAAGTTTTTCGTATTTGTCCTCGGAAAACAGCTTTCCCGCTTCTTCCAGATATTTTATATCCCCAAGACATTCCGTAACGTCATTTTCGGTAATATCAGCGTATTTTGCGGTTATGCTTTTTATTATCTCTTCCTCGGAGCTGTTCTTGTATGCCGCAATAATATCGTACGCCACGTCATCCACGGTATGTACGGAGCCGCTGCAGGTGTCAAGCACTATGTTGTATCCGTTGAGTTTATATTGATGTACCATAATATATTTCTCCGTTAGATTTATACAACACAAACGCTGCCCTTGTAGGCAGCGTTTATGAAAACATTTAAAAACTTATTTCTTGGTGTTTTCGCACTTCTGGTTAGCAACGCCGCAAGAAGTTTTGCAAGCGGACTGGCAAGAAGTCTGGCATTCTCCGCAACCGCCGTTCTTAACGGTTTCGGTAATATTCTTGGTTTCGATAGTCTTGATTCTGCTCATTTTAAAGCTCCTCCTGAAATATAACTATTTACACTTACAGATTTTATCACACCAAACCGTTTATGTCAATAAAATTTTTGTATTTTTCTTTGGCGTGTTGCGTTTTTCAAGCAAAGTGGTATAATGTAACCGTAAATAAAAACAAGGCGGTAAGTATATGAAACGTGCAGTCGGCATATCCACATCCTTTGATTATTTAAACAGAGAAACCTTCCGCGAATACCGCAAAGCGGGAGTTACAGCCTTTGAATTAAGCGTCCAGCTTAACCACCACGATATTATAGATCTGGGCGATATAACAAAATCCGCGAAAGAAGAGGGTGTTGATACCTGGTCTTTCCATCTGCCCTTTTATCCCTTTGAGGTTATCGATCCTGCTTCCCTTGATGCGGATGTGCGTAAAAACACGGTGGAACGCTTGTCCGTGCTTATAAAAAGAGCCGCATCCCACGGCTTTAAGCACGCTGTGGTCCATCCCTCGGGCGAGCCTATATCTGCTGAAGACCGTCCCGCTGCTATAGAATACGCCAAGGAAAGCCTGTTTTCGCTTGCCGAAACTGCAAAGGAAAGCGGAATAGTTCTGGCAGTGGAGGATCTTCCCCGTACTTGTCTGGGCAACTGCTCATCGGAGCTTTCGGAGCTTGTTTCCGCCCATCCCGATCTTCGCGTGTGCTTTGACGTAAACCATCTTCTTTTTGAGCCCCACGCCGAATTTTTAAAGGCTTTGGGCGAAAAGATCGCCACGGTACATATTTCGGATTACGATTTTATTAACGAGCGCCATTGGCTTCCTCTTGAGGGAAAGATAGACTGGGCGGAACTGATGCAGGGACTAAACGATATCGGCTATAACGGCGTGTTTATGTACGAAGTCCCCCGTACCGCCGCAAATATCACCCGTGAAGTGCCCTTAACCCCCGCAGACTACGTGAATAACCATAAAAAACTACTTGAAATAAACAAAGCGTGAGATATTTTTCTCACGCTTTTAATCTTATTTATCTTTTGCAAAATTCCAAGAAGAAACGCACATTTCCTCAAGATTTTTTGTCGCCTTCCAGCCAAGCTCCTTTTCTGCTGCCGTAGGGTCGGAATAGCAGGTCGCAATATCACCGGGACGGCGGGGGCAATCAAGAGTTTTTATCTTAATTCCGCTTGCCTTTTCAAATGCGTTTATAATATCCAGCACCGAATATCCCGTTCCCGTACCAAGGTTATATTCTTTCGCACCTGCTTTTGCGGCGCGGAGCGCTTTTATGTGTCCCTCCGCAAGGTCAACAACGTGTATGTAATCTCTTACACCCGTTCCGTCAGGGGTGGGGTAGTCCTTGCCGAATACGGTAATAGCCTCTGCCTCTCCCTTTGCCACGCGGATAATGCGGGGCATAAGGTTGTTGGGAATACCGTTGGGCTTTTCGCCGATCAACCCGCTTTCGTGTGCGCCGATGGGGTTAAAATATCTTAGAAGCGTTGCGGAAAACTCGGGGTCGGAAACGCATACGTCCCGCAGAATAAGCTCCACCATATATTTTGTGTTTCCGTAAGGATTTGTGGGGTGCAGGGAGCAATCCTCGGTTATGGGCACTCTGTCGGGATCGCCGTAAACCGTGGCGGAGGAAGAGAACACTATCTTTTTAACACCGTGCTCCAGCATGGACTGTACCAGCGTAACCGTTCCGCCCACGTTGTTTTCGTAGTACATAAGAGGCTTTGCCACGGATTCTCCCACAGCCTTAAGCCCTGCAAAGTGTATAACCGCCTCTATCTTGTTTTCGGTAAATATCTTGTCAAGCCCGTCTTTATCACGGATATCACATTGGTAAAATACAGGCTTTACTCCCGTAATTTTTTCAATATTATCCAAAGCGCTTATATCGGAATTATACAAATTATCCACGATAACGGTATCGTAGCCGTTGTTTATAAGCTCCACAACTGTGTGTGAGCCGATATATCCGCATCCGCCCGTAACTAAAATTGCCATAATTTATCATCTCCTATAAGGGTAGTATAACATAAATTTTCGTTTTTTCAAGACCTTAATATCCTCAGGTACTTTTTTTCTTTTTAAAAACATATAGTGTAAAAAAAGAAAAGAGGACTCCTTTATGGATAACGATATTTTTTGCCGTGCCTGCCGTTTGGGGGAATACATACTTGAAACAGGATGCACTGTGCGCGCCGCGGCGGCAAAATACGGAATAAGCAAAAGCACGGTGCACAAGGACGTAAGCGTACGGCTTAAAAAAAGCGACCCGTCCTTGTACGCCGACGTAAGCAAGGTGCTGGAGAAAAACCGCCTTGAACGTCATATACGGGGAGGGGATGCCACCAGACGGAAATATCTTGCGGAAAAACAGTTGACAAAATCACGCTCATAATGTAAAATAAAGGTGAAAAATTGTCGAAAAGAGGTTGGTTTTTGTATGGCAAGAAAGCGTATACTTACCGTGGGTACTGCGAATCTGGATTTTCTGATCAAGACCCCCTATGTACCCTCCCGCGGTGAAACTATGATAAGCGAAGGCGAGTATTCATACGTTCCCGGCGGAAAAGGCGCAAACGCCGCTGTCGCCGCCGCGCGATTGGGAAGCGAAGTTGTATTTTGCACCCGTGTCGGCGACGATGCATACGGAGATCGGCTTTTAAGAATATATGCGGAAAACGGCGTTGACCCCCGTTACATAAAGGTTGACCGTTCAGAGCAGACGGGACTTGCCGTAGTTATGCTGGAAAGAAGCGGTGATAACCGCATTATCGTGTTCCCCGGCGCAAATAAAAATATAAACGATACGGATATAGAAAACGCGTTTTTAAGCTACCCCGATGCGGTGCTCACCCAGTTTGAGTGCGGTGTCAAGCAGGTGATAACCACAGCCCGCATGGCTCACGAGCAGGCGCTTCCTTTGTTTGTGGACGCAGGTCCTGCTATACCGGATTTCCCTCTCTCCAGATTGGAAAAGGTAGAGGTTTTCTCCCCCAACGAGTCCGAAACCGCAGCCCTCACGGGTATCCGTCCCAACACGCCAGATGATTGTCTCCGTGCTTCCATTTACCTTTGCAACAAGGTGGATATAAAGTACGTTGTGTTAAAGCTCGGCGATCGCGGCGCGTTTATATATGACGGCAAATATTGCGATATAGTCGAAGGATATGAAGTAAACGCTATCGATACCACCGCCGCGGGGGACGCATTTACAGCGGCACTCACCGTTGAATATCTGCGGGGTAACGATATATATTCTGCGGTAAAATACGCAAACGCCGTGGGCGCACTTACCACCACCAAGGTGGGCGCTCTCAATTCTCTTCCCAGAGAAGCGGACGTAAGAAAGTTTATTGCAGAGCACGAATAACCCATAAACATCAAACAGCACCCCTGAAGCACAAAAGCGCTTCAGGGGTGTGAATTTTTCTTGGTGTGATTTTAGGGGTAATTATCTCTTATTACAGCCGTTATTGCAGCCGTTATTGTTACAGCAATTCATACTATTCGGATCGCTCACCGGCATAAAGGAATCGCAGGGGAAGCACATTTTTTCAAATATGCTGCAGGGGTCGCCGTTTGCAACGGGGGTGGAATCCCTTTCGGGAAGCACCAGCTGGGCAGCAGGTATCATAAGCTGTACCTGTCTTTCCATACGGATCACCGAGAATACGCCCAGAGAAACGTATACGCTCTGGGTGCCCAGACCTTCCTTGAAGCAGCCGTTAAAGCGCTGGCGGATTATCTGGGGAATACAATCGCAGGGGATACAGCAATGTCCGAAGGGACGGCATTTTTCCACAAGCTTTGTATCAAGGCTTATGGGGTGTGCCACCTCTACCACTACCGTGGGGAGGGAGCATTCGGTATGGCATCCCAAACAATCGGGATTAGCGCAAAAATCGTTGTTGGCAGGGTCGGATTTAAATACCGAAACGTCCTTTTCGCTGCCGAAGAGTATAATCTTCTTATCGTAAGCGGCAACGCCTTCCACTTCCACGGATCTGCCGTTTGCAATACATACTTCCAACTTAACGCAGAAGAAGTATCTTACGGTAACGTGATAAAATCCGCAGTTAAAGGGAATCTCTTCCACGGTAATGCTTGTGGATATAACGTCAACGCATTTGGTTCTTACTGCTGTTGCGTGATCTATAACGTCCTGCGCCGCATCCGTAAACTGTACCTTTATATCTTCAATGCAGTCTTTATCGCGGGCAGAATCGAATATTCTGTTTACACTTATACAAACCTGTTCGCTTTGTCTTGAACAGGAATTGTTTCTGTCAACCATTATCATTCCTCCTTGAAAAATTGAATATCTGTTACTATAGTATGCGAAGTCGAAAAAAGGTGTTACGTACAAGTTGCAAAATATGTAGTTTTGTGTTATTCTGTTTTTACGGAGGTAACCGGCTATGAAAAGAAAAGCTTTGTTTATTATCAGCATATTCCTTTTTGTCCTTGCGTTGTGCGCCTGCGGCGGTGGAGAAGAAACCCCGTTTACCGTAAACGTAAACGGCACGGCGTATTCCTGCGCCCATAACGTTCTTTCCGATACCGCTGTCTTTGACCGCGGCTATGCACCCGACGGTGCGCTTACCCCCGTATATAAAGCTCCCGCAGACGGCAGCGTGTACGTTCTGTATGCAAAAGGTGAAGAAATCATCAAGGATTCTTATGCCGTCAAAAAGGGCGATGTGTGCGTTATTCCCACCAACGGCTGCAGTGTGTTTTTGAAAAACGCATTCCCGTCTGCAGATTTTTCCGTGGACGGTTGGGAGATGCCCGAATATATAGATATATACGAAAACGCCTCAGTTACCGATCCTACCGAAACCGCGGGATTCATCCTTTCTCATAAGGATCCCAAAAGCTTTGAAGGCGTTACCGACGCACTCTTTTCTCCCTCTGCTTCTCAAAGAACGGAAGTGCCTTCCGGATTTCTTGCTCTTACCTGCTCCCGCAACGTAAAGGGCGAGTTTACGACCGAAGAATACGGAGTGGAAAAAACCGCATCCCGCGAGTTTACTTTAATGCTTTCGGACCCTTATTCTCTTGGCTTTGCCAAAGCATTTATGAAAGGAAAAGAGGGATATTATATAAACAATACCGAAAAGATTTCCTCATACGGAAACGGCATTTTTGCGGTAATAGGGGATACACCCTTTGAAATTACCGCTTATAATTCCGATACACCCTCTGAGGGCGTGGAAATATATGACGAAGCCTACGGTCTAAAGCTTTCTCCCGAGCGGGATTTCGAATTTCTGGATATTTTCGTGTTTGACGGAGTGGTGGCATACGTGGGCGAACCAAACGTTCGCACCGTACTTCCGTACCCTTCGGGATACGCAGTTTGCTTTAACGGCAAAACCGCCGTGGAAGCGGCAAAAGGCATAAAGGTGGGCGATACGGTTGAAACCGTACTGCTTGACGTGGTTACGACTCCTGCGGATTACGTTTTGTTGAATGGAAAAAATATTGTTGAAACTGTTTTCCGAAACGAAAACCGTACCGCCTTTGCAACTGCCGTGGTGTATGACAGCGAATTTTTCTGGGACAGCACCCGTACCAATATCTGGGGCGCGGAAGCTGCGTTCGATGCGGACGGCAACTTTGTATCCGCTACAAAACTGGGTATCGAAGGTGAATCGGGCGATACACCCATTCCCGATGGCGGATTTGTGCTTTCCTCGGGTAACGATCTTTATGCGGGATATATGTCAAAGCTGAAAGCGGGAGATACCGCACAGCGCATACAAAAAGACACCGCGTATTTTTACCGCGTAATACGTGATATTTCTTACGGCAATTCTGCCGATGGACGTTACGCCACGGTTTACAGCGGAATATCCCGCACGCCCAATGCGGAAAATACTCTTGAAATATCCGTAGATAAAAACGGATATATAATCTCCTCGTCAATGGGAGGCAACACTTCCGTACCCGACGGCGGTTATGTCATTTCCGCTTCGGGGGACAAAAAGCAGGAGATAATGCGCTTTTATAAGATAGGTCAGCGCGTTATCTTTATGGAGGATAAATATTCCTTTGCCTTGTTCGGAGATTCTGTTTTAAATACAGCGGAATACGAAAAAATACTCACAGACTGTGTGAGCAGACTTGATGAATACGCAAAAGAGCTTCTTCCTTTGGATTACGGTTATGCTTACGATCTGGCAGAGGATGCAAAATCTCTTCTAGCCGCTTCCGCATCCGATCCCGTTAAGCTTTTCGAAGCGAAAGAAAAGATCGATGAACTGTGTAATATAAGCGTTCCTTCCTTGTTCGTTCAGGATCGCAGTGCGTGGGTGGTGCATTATGAAACCGACGTTCAGGATGTTGCACATATCGTGGAATACGCTCATTCCTTGGGACTTAACAGACTTATCGTTTCTCCTTTCAGAGATACTTACGCGTTGTATAACACCGAAAACGAGCATCTTTCCCGCCATCCCGATCTCGGAGAAGGGGAGGATATGCTTAAAGCTTACGTTGAGGAATGTCATAAACGGGGAATGCAGGTGTACTTTATGTACTGCTGCTTTACCACCGCATATCCTTCGGAAGCATATCCCGACGAACATTATGTAAACTATTTCGGCGACAAACTTCTTATATCAAAAACGGGCAGGGACGTGGCATATTTTTACGATACCCCCGGTTATACTCTCAATCCTTACGATAAAGAGGTGAGAGCGTGGACACTTGAGGTTATCAAAGAAGTGTGCGAAAATTACGATATAGACGGTATTCAGCTTGATTACATTCGCTTCCCTCTGCCTACCTATTACAGCGCAGACAGATATGAGGACCACGGATATAACCAAGATATAATCGATGCATTTACCGCAAAGTACGGCGCTGCCGCAAACCCCGTGAATATGCCGATTACTCACGAGCTCTGGGACGAGTGGTGCGATTTCAGAAGCGATATCATCACCTCCTTTGCCTCGGAAGCTTCCCGTCTGGTAAAGGAATACGATCTCACCTTTTCCTGCACCTGCTTTGCGGATGCGGGGGATAGGGAAAAATACGTGTTCCAGGACGTTGCCGCCTGGGCAGACCGGGGAATAATCGATGAAATATACCCGATGATCTATTCCGCCACCCTTGAAGGGCAGATAAAATACGGCGATGAGATCAAGAATATCGTGGGCGACAAATGCCGTGTGATTTTGGGAATCGGCACGTATGACGGAGAAACGCCGCAGATAGTGCGGGATCAGGTCCTGTATTCCGCCTCTGTCGGTACTGACGGAAACTCTGTGTTCGCTTTGGAATATATGCAGAATTTCGGCTTTGATACCGTCTACGGTAAATCTCTCTATCGTAATCCCGCCGTTACTGTAGATACTTGCGGTGAAGCGGTTAAAAAATACTGCGAAGAATACGAATTTCTTATCACAAAAGTGTACGGCTATTTTTATGGTGAGGATTATTCGGAACTACTGGATTCGGTAAGTGAGATTGCCGAATCGTACGGTACCTTTGATCCGTCCGTCAATACAGAACGTGATAAATCAGAGTATCTGCGGCAGGCGATAAACGCATTTGCTTCTCTCAAAGACGCTTTGGATGCCCAATCTCCCGTATACGAAAATCTTTCCGATAAAACGGATGCGGTAATATCATCTCTTACCCGTTTGAAGAACACCTTGAACTGAAATGCAAAAGTCCTCTTACGAAAGAGGGCTTTTCGATATATTATGACAAAAAATAGTCATAAATTATTTACAAGAATAGTGTTTGCATTTTCGATATTATTGTGTTACAATAAAAAGGAAAATAATACGGGGGTACGGTTTGTGTTTAAAAGCATATTTACCAGGTATTTATCTGCCGTAGCGGCAATAATATTTGTAAGCTTTATTTTGCTGGGCGTTATCTTATCTGCCGTGCTTACTAACAATTCAATGGAAACCCGCGACGTATTGATGCAGCGTACCGCACACAGCGTTGCCACGAATATAAAAACTCTTTCTGCGGTTACGGGGAAAAACGATCTTGATAAACTGGTTTTCGCCTACAGAAACGAGCTTAATGAAAACATAAGCGGCATTGCCCGTATGACTACCGCGGAGATAATTATTTTCGATTGCGACGGAAGCTATCTTCTGGGCACCCGCTATACGGGCGGACTTTCGCCATCCGTTGCGGAGGATATTCTGGACGGCGGAAGCAAGTATACCATTTCCGATCTGGACGGTATGCTGGGCGCAAAATCTCTTAATTATTTCTATATAATCGTAGGAGAACACGGCACGGCGGACGGTATAATTTTAGTTACCACCAACCATATTAGCGATGCGGGCTTCGTGTCCAAGGTTATAAAGCTTTTTGTGGCGATCACGCTTTGGGTATTTCTGGCAATTTTGATCGGCGTATATATAGTTTCCGAGCGTATAACCGCACCCATTAAAAAAGCGTCCCACGCCGCCGCTCAATACGCTATGGGCGATTTTACCGAGCGTATTCCCGTAACGGGACAGGACGAGATAACAACGCTTTCGAGAGCCATAAACCATATGGCGGATTCACTCAGCAAGACCGAGGAAAACCGAAACACCTTTATCGCCAACGTGTCCCACGACCTGCGCACGCCTATGACGACCATCGCAGGCTTTGCGGACGGTATTCTGGACGGCACCATCCCTCCCGAAAAGCAGCAGCAATGCCTTGAGGTAATATCTTCGGAAACTCACAGACTTTCCCGTCTTGTTTCCTCCTTGCTTGAAATGTCCCGCGCAGGAAACGGAAACATAAACCCCGTAAGATTCAATCTTACCGAGAAAGCCCGTCAGGCACTTATCGGTCTTGAACGCAAGATAGAAAGCAAGCATCTTGAAATAGAATTTAATTGCGATGAGGACGTTTTCGTTATGGCGGATACGGATTCTATCCATCAGGTAGTATATAATCTTACCGAAAATGCCGTAAAATTCTGTAACGAAAAAGGTAAGCTTACCATAAATATGGGCAAAGAGGGCAAAAAAGCTTTCTTTGAGATCATCAATACCGGCGACGGTATTCCAAAGGATGAAATTCCTTTGCTGTTCGAACGATTTTATAAAAGCGACCGCAGCCGCGGTCTTGATAAAACGGGTATGGGTTTGGGCCTGTATATCGTAAAGACTAACCTTGCTTCTCACGGAGAAACCATAACCGTGAACTCGGAGCAGGGAAAATTCACAGCGTTCCGCTTTACGCTGCCGCTTGCACCGCAGACTATTGCGACCGCAGGTATAAGGCGGTAATTTCGCCGTAAGCATCGGCACACACTATGTATACCGGGGAGGTATTGTATCAATGAACGAAAACGAAATGAAAGACGAAATGCTTGAAAACGAACAGGCGGAATCGGAGCAGACAGAGGAAAATGCACAGCTTCCTCAGACGGAGAAAACTTGCACGCCTTCCGATGAGGCGCCGAAATATTACGTTCCCCCTCACGATGACGGATGGCAGCCCTACGATCCTTCGAAAACTTATGCAAATAATTGGGATTCAAAGGATAAAAAGAAAAACGGTGCCGGCAAAAAAGTCCTTGTTTTCGGCATAGTTATGTCTGCTTTGGTATTGGTGTGCGTTTCGGGCTTTGCGTTTTCTCTCTTTATGAAGGCTATCGGCGTGCCCGGACTTTTAACGGACGTGTCCTCTCCCGATGAAACCAAGATATCTCTCGCTCCTTCGGAAAACGAAGTTTCCGATGATGACGAACAGCCCGAGCTTATTCCTACCGATAACCCCGAGCTCGATCTTAATATAACCGATTACGATAAGGTTACCACCGTTTATACCGAGCTTTATGAAAAATGCTCCGTAAGCTGTGTTTCCATTATCTGTTCTTATGATAATCAGTCGGGCTACGCTTTGGGAAGCGGATTCGTTTTGACGGAAGACGGATATATCGCAACCAACCATCACGTTATCGAGGATGCGGATACCATAACCGTTCAGTTTTATGACGGCACGGAATACGAAGCTGTCCTTGTCGGTTCGGATTCCGTAACGGACCTTGCGGTTTTACGCATTGAGGCGGAAGGACTTGTTCCCGTTGAGCTTGGCGATTCCAATAAGATCTCCGTAGGCGAACCCGTAGTGGCTATAGGTACGCCTTACGATATCACCCTTGCAGGAACAATGACCTCGGGTATAGTGTCGGGACTTGCCCGCGACATTGAGTGTACAGATGATTACGGCAACGTTGTAAAAACTATGACACTTATCCAGACCGATTCTCCCATTAACCCCGGCAACTCCGGCGGACCGCTTTTTAATACCAACGGTCAGGTGATCGGCATAAATACCCTTAAGCTTATGGATGAATTCGAAGGTATCGGCTTCAGTATTCCCATAACCGATGCCATCAAGGTTTTTGAAGCCCTCGTAAAATACGGCGAACTGCCCGATTACGGCGATACCGATTTCGTAAAGACCTCTCCCAAGCTTCATATCACCGTTATGTCGGTTTCCGATGCACGCAACAGCGTTGAATACGGCAGATTTATAAGCAAGAATGCCCCCGACGGAGTCTACGTAATTGAAGTTACTCCCGGCACGGCAATCTATGAAGCGGGCTTGGAAATATACGATATAATCACCGAATTCAACGGAGTCGTTCTGGAGGGCAGGGAAGACCTTGCAACCGAGCTTTCCAAATGCGCCGCAGGCGAAACCGTTACCATAAAGGTATACCATAGAGGCGAGTATAAAACTCTCACCTTCAAGCTGGATAAAGCAGGATAAAGTTCACTCCACAAAAAGAGGCTTTCAAAAGCCTCTTCAGATTACTGACAAAGTCTATTTCAAGCAAGAGATAGACTTTGTTTTTTTGT
>CAZAJX010000028.1:0-24291 GCA_964485815.1 uncultured Oscillospiraceae bacterium | reverse complement strand
GGAAAGGTATTCCGCCATTTCCTCTGCGGTGTGGTACATAGTGTATTTATCGCCCAGCGCCGCAAGATATGCGGAGCAGACCGCATCGGAAAGCGCCTCTTTGTCCATATCGCCTACGAAATAATCGTTGGCGATTTTTTCGATCTCGCCAAGCTTGTCATACATATCCTGGTAAGCCGACGTTTCGCCGTTGCCGGGGCTACCAACAAGTTGGGAAATTTTCTCCATATACGCTATATTCAAAGCGGCGGAGGTGGCAAGATAGGTTGCCACGCACAAAACCAGCGCTACCAAGATACTTATCCAAAGCGAGACCTTTTTGTTCATTCAATTTACCTCATTGATTTTAAAAAAACGGGATTATCAGGGCTGTTTTGCGGGATAGAATTTTTTGACGTAATATCCGTCGGGCAGATAATCATCGGGGTTAAGGTACGCACCGTTTACGATAACGGAAAAGTGCAGATGGTTTCCGGTGGAATCGCCGGTTGTACCTACTTTTCCTATCTGCTGACCGCGCTTTACCGTGTCGCCTACTTTAACGGTGAGAGAATTGTTTTGCATATGTGCATACAGAGAAGAAACACCGTCGCCGTGGTAAATAACCACGTAGTTTCCGTAGCTGTAGTGCCATTTTGCGGTGGTTACAACACCGTCGCATACGGCGATAACTGCGTTTCCGCCGCCTGCGGCGATATCAAGTCCGCTGTGGTGCTGATATCCTCTTCCCAGAGGATCCCAACGCCATCCGAAATAAGAGGTTATGTAATACCATACGCCGGGCTTAAGAGGCCAGCCGAATGCGGAAAGATTGCTGTTGTAGTTAAGGATAGCCTGCTCGGCATCCTTTACCGCCTGAGCGAGTATTTCCGCTTGTATTGCCAGTTCTTTTTCAAGCTGCTCCTGTGCCTGCTTTTCGCTTACCTGCTGCTCGTAAAGAGCCTTGTACTCTTCGTTAAGCTTTTCAAGCTCTTCCTGACGGTTTTTAATATCGGTTTCCTGCTTTGCAAGAAGATCGGTATAATAGGAAAGGTTGTCTAAAGCGGAGTTGTACTGCTCCTGAAGGGTGTTAAGCTCTTTTTCTATCTTTTCAAGAGCATCCGCCACGGTATCATTATACTCAATTATGTTGTCGAAATACTTCAAACGGGAAAGAAATTGCTCAAAGTTTTCGCTGTTGAACAATATTTCCAGTGTGTTGGTTTCGCCGTTTTCGTATTTATAGCGGAGCACGGTTGCGTACAATTCAAGAGTTTCCTCCATCTTTGCGTGCTGCTCGTCGATAAGGGACTGATAATAAGCCTGTCTTTCTCCGTAAATGGAGATAAGGAATTCGGTAATCTCCTTTTCCTCGTTAACGTGCATTTGCTCATCTTCCAGCGCGTACATCTGAAGCTCAAGCTCCTGCATCTTGCTCAAGGTGCCTTCAAGAGCCTTTTTCGCTTCCTCAAGAAGTGCTTTGGCAGCCTTTCTTTCGGCTTCCTTGGCTTTTTGCTTTGCCAGCGCCTCCTGATGCTCCTTCTGAAGCTCTTCGTATGTTTTCGCTTCCGCTTCCGTAACGGCTACAGAGCCGGTTTCACAAAAAACGGGCAAAATCAGAGCGAGTGCAAGTAAAAAGCTTATTATAACTGTCTTTTTTAAAAATAAACGTTTCATTAAGGGGATACTCCGTTAAACTCTGAGGTACTTCCTTATGGAAATAACACTTCCGAACAGTCCTGCAAATACGCCGATAGCGGCAAATGCAACGGACAAAACTAAAATGTAATCGGTAAAGGGTGCAATAACTATTGCCTGATACTGTCTTATAACTCCGCTTATTACCTGAGTGTAAAGGTAATATTCAATACCCAAAGCGATAGCCGCGGAAATCAGACCGATAACCACGCCCTCTATAACGAAGGGAGCGCGTACGAAAGAATTGGTCGCGCCTACGTAGCGCATGATCTGTATCTCCTCGCGGCGGGAGTGAAGTCCCAAGCGGGTAGAATTCATAATTATAAACAAGGAAATTACGAAGAGAACAGCCAACAGCCACAGTGCGATGGTTGTAAGTGCGCCCTTTACATTCATAAGGTTATCGTAAAGGTCTATGTTTTCATCAATGTTCTCTTCCGCAAATCCCATTTCCGCAATAGCCTTTTTTATGTAACGGATATTTTCCGTATCCGTATCCGATGCGAAGGTTATACGGTAGGAAGCGCGCAAGGGATTGTTTTCCTCTGCGTCAAACCAATCGAGAAATTCTGCGTCCGAACCTTCGGATTCCTTGAATTCCTCAAAGGCTTCCTGCTTGCTCATAAATACGATGTCGGTAACGTGCTCAAGATCCTTTATGGCTTGCTCGGTCTTTTCGTCGTATTCGTAAAGATTATATTCGCTGTCCGTGCTTTCGCTTGCTTCAGCGCTTTCCTCGGTGCTTTCTTCGCCCTCTTCGCCTTCCTCGGCTTCGGGGGCATCGTCCAGCCAGACAATCATTTTATTAACGTCATCAAGGGCTTCGAAGTTTTTGTTTATGTTGTCGATGATCAAAGCAAATGTGCCGGTAACAACCATACAGCAAACAAGCACCAAAAGGCTGGCGGTGCTCATTATGGGGTTTCTGAAAATACCCTTTATGCCTTGACCGATATGAAAGAAAAAGGTGTTTATAAGCTTCATTGCTCGTTTCCTCCTTCTTCCTCTTCAGCTTCCGCTTCGGGCTCCTGCTCGGAAACCTTGACAGGGTCGGCTTTTGCGGGGGTATCGCTTACTATATGTCCGTTTTCGATCTTGATCACACGCTTGTTGTAATAATTTACCATATTATGATCGTGAGTTACTACGATTATGGTCTTATCCATTTTGTTTATGCGCATAAGCAATTCGAAAATAGCCTTGCTCATTTCGGGGTCGATATTTCCGGTAGGCTCGTCCGCAATAATAATATCGGGATTATTTACCAGTGCGCGGGCGATAGCGATACGCTGTCTTTCACCGCCGGACATTTTATCGGGATAACTCTTTGCGCGGTGGGCAAGTCCCACAAGGCTGAGCACATGGGGAACACGTTTTTTTATCTCGGAAGGACGGGCGCCGACCACACGCATTGCAAACGCCACGTTTTCGTATACGGTTTTGTTATCGAACAGTCTGAAATCCTGGAACACCATACCGATAGAACGGCGGAGCTTGGGGATCTTGTATCTTCTCAGACGGTGCATTTTGAAATCGTTAACGTACATTTCACCGTCGGACACGTGCTCTTCCGCAATAAGCAGCTTTGTGAGCGTGGTTTTTCCCGCGCCGGACTGACCGACTACGAATACGAATTCGTTATCTTCTATTGTAAGATCGATATTCCTCAAAGCGGCGTTGCCGTTGGGATATATCATAGATACGTTTTTTAATTCGATCATAACAATTTACTTTCTGTTTCTTAGTACATCATAGGCTTGGAGGTTACGTATTTTTTAACCATAAGGGCAACCTTGAAGGTTATAGCGTTATCAAATTCACGCAGGTCAAGCCCCGTAACCTTTTTGATCTTTTCAAGTCTGTAAACCAGAGTGTTTCTGTGAACGAACAGCTTTCTTGAGGTTTCGGAAACGTTAAGGTTGTTTTCGAAGAAGGTCTGGATAGTGGTAAGAGTTTCCTGATCCAGCGCCTCGAAAGATCCCTTCTTGAATACCTCCTGCAGGAACATTTCGCACAGAGTGGTGGGAAGCTGATATATAAGTCTGCCGATACCGAGGCTCTCGTAATTAATAGTGGTCTTTTCGGTATCGAATACCTTACCTACCTCCAGCGCTACCTGAGCGTCCTTGAAGGAACGGGCAAGATCCTTTACTGTATTTACCACAGTACCGATACCCACCGTCGCTTTTACGAGAAATTCGGTTTCAGCGGTGTCAACTATCATCTTTGCGTAATTATCTATATTGCGCATATCAACGGCGTTGCGAAGCTCTTTGACCAGAACTATATCGTTTTCGCCTACGCCGATAACGTAATCCTTCGCTTTATCGGGGAACAGATTCTGAACCACGTCAAAGGGAATGGTGCTTCCCTCGTTGTTTCCTGCGAAGCGGGCAAGATAAACAACACGGGGAGTTTCCGCATCAAAGTGCAGCTCCTTGGATTTTATGTATATATCGCTGGGGAGAATGTTATCGAGAATAATGTTCTTTATAAAATTGGTCTTATCGTACTTCTCGTCATAAAGTGTCTTTATGCTGGAAAGAGTAACGGAAAGCATAGCTGCCGCACTTTTTGCTTTTTCGTCGTTGCCCTCCGCAAATACTACGTATTCGATTCTTGCGTGGGTGCCTACGGGCTTGTAGGTAAATCCGTCGATCACGGCAGTATCGAATGAATAGGATACCTCGTCCAGCGCTTCTCTGTGCGATTCACCTATTCTGGAAAGTGTGCTGCACGCAATAATAATACCCTTATCATCGAGTACTCCCACGGTACGGTCAACCGCTTCTTTCATTTGATAAATGAGTCCTTGAAACAATTTGCTGGACATAATTTTACTCCTTTACGCATTTTTGGTTATATACATCTCATTTTACAACATTATCGCCAAAAATTCAAGTGCTTTTTCTACATTTTAACTAAAAAAAGCACTTGAAATTGTTAAATTTAATTAAACTATTCCTCTTCTGCCAGTACAGACAGGGCAGACAGGGCAAACAAGGGGGCGGTTTCGGTTCGGAGTATCCGTTTTCCCAATCCCGCAAGGGGTATTTCCCGTTCTTTCGCCAAGGCGATCTCACCTGCGGATATGCCTCCCTCGGGGCCTATATAGAAGGAAACACTT
Organism: uncultured Oscillospiraceae bacterium; assembly: GCA_964485815.1. GTDB lineage: Bacteria > Bacillota > Clostridia > Oscillospirales > CAG-382 > SFLA01. Next base: position 19,487 of record CAZAJX010000028.1, on the reverse strand, counting down.
TGGAATTTACCTGCGTTAAGTATGATTTCCCGCAGGGGATTTACCTCATCTCCCTCGTAGCATATAAACGAAAGCTCTGCGCTTATCAGTTCATCCAGCATTTGCTTGTATGAGAGGGCGGGCATCACCTCGGGTACTATTCCTCTTCCGCATTGCTTTGCCGCCTCTGCGGCTATACGGTTAAGACGGATGATCTTTTTATCCATACTCTTTTCATCGGGGCGGGAAACGGCGCGCTCACACATTACGGGGACTATTCTCGCAGCGCCCAGCTCCACAGCCTTTTGTACGATGGTATCCAGCTTATCTCCCTTGGGCATACCCTGATAAAGCGTTACTGTATATGGCGGCTCGGCAGGGGAGGGACGGCAGTTCGAGAGGGCGGCTTCGGCGTATTCGGAGGACACGAAGGTAAGAACACCGTCATACACGTTTTTCTGCATATCGCACACGGTTATCTTATCTCCCTCCCGCAGACGAAGCACGCGGTATATGTGGTTTGCATCCGTTCCCGTTACGGTTACCGTATCACCGCGGAATTCACTTTTGGATATAAAAAATCTGGGTATTGAAGACATATTTTAACATTCCCTTCTTAAAGGATGATGTAATTTTAACAAACGGGGCGGTAAATGTCAATAACGGCAGACAGGTTAAATAAGGTATATATTGACATTCTCGTATTTTTGTTGTAAAATACGGGTAGATTAATACGGAGGTAATTACAATGGATTACAATGAATATAACACCGTTACTCTTATAGACGAGGACGGAGTGGAAACGGAATTTGAAGTTCTCGGCACTCTGGAGGATGAGGGAAATACTTACGTTGCTCTCGCTCCCTGCGACAGCCAGGAGAATGAATTTGTAGTGCTTAAGATCGTTGTCGGCGAAGACGGCGAGGAAAATCTTATCACTATTGATGATGACGATGAGTTTGATAAAGTGTCCCAGATGTTTGAGGATTGCTTTATGGACGAATGCGATCTTGACGAAATTCCCGAAGAAGAATAAGCTTTTTTAAAACCCATCCTGCGGTGTTCGTGTAAGCGCATTTGCGTCTACCCGTGTAAAAACCCACATCTACGAAAGGGAGTCCGAAGAATCTTTGCCCGTGGTGAAGCAGGCCTCCCGTAACGCGGCTGTCTTTGTACCCCGCAGTTTACGGACGTTGGAAGCACTAAAGCGAGCAATAGGACACCCACCTGCCAAAAGCAGGGTTTCGTTCACGGGACACGGCACCCGCGGGGGCTTTATCTTAAACTAAGTTTGCCCCCAAAGGGCAAGTGAAGTTATCTTCGATAGTGAAGTTCACTTCGTGAGTGAAGTTTTGCCTTCGGCAAACTTAACTTCACTGCGAGCGAAGCGAAGCAACTTCACTGTGCAAAGCACAACTTCACTTTTGCTTTCAGCAAAAACTTCACCAATTAAAAAAACAAGAGCAAGAATAAAAGTTTTTCTTTTACTCTTGCTCTTTTTTTGACTATTCACACACGACCGGCTCCCACGCGAAGGGCAGAAGGTCGCGGGCGGTTACTTTTATCAGCTTTCCGTTTTCGTCATTAACGATAACCTTTATATCCGGGCAGTGTTCAAACATCATCTGTCTGCAGTTGCCGCAAGGTGGAATAACGAAATTGAGATGCTTATCGTGAACAGCCACAATGGTATCGAACTCTCTTTCACCTGCGGAAATTGCAATACCCATAGTTATGTATTCGGCGCAGGAACCGTGGATTCCATCGCAGTTTACGCCCTTGTAGATATTGCCGTTTTTGCACAGCAAAGCGCATCCCACCGTGTGGTTGTATATGCCGTCGTCAAAATTTTGCTTTAATACCTCCAAGCCTATCTCAATAAGCTTTTTATCGGTTTCGTTTATTTCATATTTTGTCATTGTTTACCTCCCGGTTTTGTTTGTAAAACCAATTTCCCAAAAGCATTGATTTTATGGATTCGAATTTACATCCGCACAGCTTTTCGCAAAGTTTTAGCACTTGGTCATTTTGGTAATTTTCAACCTCAAATCTTTTAATACCCTCTTGAAGACAAAACAAGAAAACAACCTTGTTTTCGGTAAAATATTCGTTCCAATACTCAAGCTGAAGATGGGCTTTAACGAAATCTTCCCACAAGGGTGCCATGTGTTTCGGAAACGAAACGGTATAGTTATTTCCGTCCGATTTTATATTAAATCCCTGCCCGTTCAATGACATTATGGAATCATCCATTCCCATAACGTAGGAATAGCAGATTTTTGTGTTTTCTACCGCATATTCGTGCAAATGCGGCTGTATATCGGGGTAGGTAAGGTTACGGGGCAGGGTATCAAACAGGGCGGTTTCTTTGATTTCGCTGTCTTCGGGAATGTTGCCGAGCACGGTTACTTGGGCGAAAAACAGTGTGCCGTAGGATTTCACCCCGTCTATATCCACGCAGTAAGGGGTGAGGGGGTATATTTCAAAATCCTTAGCCCCCGTTTCCTCAAAAAGCTCTCTTTTCGCGGCTTGCAAAAGCGTTTCTCCGTCCTCTCTGTGCCCGCCGGGTATCTCCCAAGTGGTTCTCTGCTTGTGCCTGCAAAGTATCCACTTGCCCGCATATTTTGCGGCAATTACCGCGAATTTGAACTTATCATCGGAAACCTCGCCCGATTTAATAAAAGTTACTTTTACCACGTTTATTCCTCGAATTCGATTTTTTTAAGCTCGCCCCAAAGGGATTCCGCTTCGCTTGCTATGGCTTTTTTGTTTTCCGCAACCACCGGCTCGAAAAGGGTAATTACCAGCTTATTATTTTTCTTTTTCCATTTGCCGACTACCTTGCCGTCCAGCAGAACTGCGGGCATTACGATTCCCGCCAGATTAAATATACCACGCAAATGCTCACTTGGCAGATACAGACTTTCTTTTTTCTGGTATCCCAGCATAAGCTGGTCAAACCCCGCAAGGAAAATACACTTGGGTATATCGCTTTCGTATTTTTTGCCGTTTTCTATATAAAAATAGGTTTTGCCGTCAACGCAGGTGTTTGTTACGGGCAAAAGGGAAAGCCACTTTTTTACCTCGCTTTGCTTTGCGCCGAGAAAATACATTGCATCGTGTATGGTGGCGGGAGCTATGTTTGTGAAATACCGCCGTGCGATCTCCAGTTTCGCCTCTTCGTCGGGAATGGGAACAAAATCGGGGGAAAGACAGTACGCCTTCTTTTCCTGCACCACGTAGTTCATAAATCCCCGCTTGCAAAGCTGGCAAATTCCGCCGCCCCAAGGGTCAAAAACACAGGTTTCCTCGGCGTATGTCATACCGTTTTCGCGGCATATCTCTTTAAGCTCGTCCCGCGTTTTTGAACCGTCTTCAAGAGATTTGAGTATCACCTCGGAAAGGTATTTTTGCCGCTCGGGAGAAAGCGCCCATTTATCCCGTTGGTTCCAAAAGGTGTAGCCCTCCCACGTGTTTTTGCGGTAATCTTCGCCGTTGTTACAGCGTATGAAAAGGGGCAGATCTTTTTCCGAAAACACGTGTACCGTGCTCCGTATAGTCCAGTTTTTGACAAGCCCGTCCTTTACGGTGCCCTCGTCAAAATCAAGACAGCGTATCTTGAGGGAATGAATCGCGTTTACCAAAAACTGGGATTGCACCCCGCAAAGATCCCGCACCACGTCTTCCTTTTTGCCCTTGGCTATAAGATATTGATTTGTAAGCTGTCGGATTTTTAATTCTTCGATAGTCATTAGCGCCAGCCGTCCCTTTGTTAACTTTTCGTATAATTATACCACACCGTTTTGGGGAATGCAATAAGAAAACAAACGTTTGTTCTGTCTGCGGACAAAAAACGTGATGCCCGTAAAAGAGCATCACGCTAAAAAACATTTTTTAATTATTCAGCTGCTTCTTCGGTTGCTTCTGCAACTGCGTTGGCTGCTTCTTCGGCAGCTTCTACAGCGGGTTCTTCTTCAGCGAGAAGAGCGCGGATAGAAAGGCTTACGCGGGTTCTTTCGGGCTCGATAGCGGTAATCTTTGCGGTAACGGTATCGCCAACCTTAAGAACGGAAGCGGGGTTGGAAACGGGCTTTGCTGCGATCTGGCTGATGTGGATAAGACCGTCTACACCGGGGATGATCTCTGCGAATGCGCCGAACTCAAGTACGGAAACGACCTTTGCGTCAACAACGTCGCCTACGTTATACTGTTCGGGGAAGATCTTCCAAGGATTGTTATCCTCGGTCTTGTAGCCGAGAGAGATACGCTTTTTCTCGGGGTTAACGGACTTGATGTAGACTTCGATAGGATCGCCCACCTTAAGAAGTTCGGAGGGAGCCTTGAGTCTGCCCCAGGACAGCTCGGTAATGTGTACCAGACCGTCTACGGGACCGATGTTTACGAATGCGCCGAAATCTGCGAGAGAACGAACGATGCCGGTGAACTTCTGGCCTGCTTCGAGGGAAGCATAGAATTCTTCAACAGCCTTTTTGCGCTCTGCTCTTGCAACCAGTTTGATAGAGCCTACTGCTCTCTTGCGACCCTTCTGGTCATCAGCTTCGATAACTCTGTAGCTTACGGTCTGACCTTTAAGCTCGTCAAGAGGGTTATCCTTTGCGATACCGGTCTGGGAAGCGGGGACGAATACTCTTACATTCTTGTACATTATGATACAGCCGCCGCGAACGATTTCCTTAACGGTGCCGGTAAGGGTTTCGCCGTTTTCGCAAGCTGCAACTACTTCTGCCCACTGCTTGTCAGCATCAATGGATTTCTTGGAAAGAATTACTGTGCCTTCAACGTCCGAGAACTTTGTGCATACCACCTCAACGCTGTCGCCTACGTGGAATTCTTTTGTAAGATCCACGCCGCTTTCGGAGGTAATCTCGTCATACGGAAGTATACCCGTGTGCTTTGTGCCGAGGTCGATCTTAACCTCTGCCGGGCTTACCGCAAGAACGGTACCTGTTACCCTTTCCCCTGTAGTTAATGTTCTGAAGGACTGCTCGAGCATCTCCTCGAAGGAAAGATTCTCGTTGATGGTGTCTGTCATTTGTTTAATAACCTCCTGTAATATATCACCGGGAGTTGAAGCTCCTGCGGTAATGGCAATTTTATTTCGGGAAGTGAAAAAATTCTTCCCATATACATCAAGCTCTTTGGCGTTGCGGATAAACACCGCTTCGCCGAAAAGGCGTGCTGTCTCAAATAATTTGCGGGAATTCGAGCTGTTCGTATCTCCTACGACTATTGTTAAGTCGCTTTGTGAAGCAAGCTCCTTTAATTCCCTTTGACGCTGTGATGTTACCGTACACACCGTGTCGAAAACAAGTGCATCGGGGCAGATGCGTTTAATTACTTCTTTGCATCGCTCCCATTCGGCAACGCTGTGGGTGGTCTGTACTACCGCCAGAGTGCCCGACGGAATTTCGCCTATCTCCTCTGCCGAGGAAGCGACGGTATATCCGCTTTCCGCATAGGAGCAGATCCCCTCCACCTCGGGATGTGTGGCACTGCCGATAACCAGCGTAAAACGGCCTTTGCTGTTTTCGCTTACAATTCCGTGTATCTTTTTAACGAAGGGGCAGGTTGCGTCGATTACCCTGCGCCCGCTTTCTTCAAGCCGTTTTTGTATCTCACGGGGGATTCCGTGGGATCTTATGAGCACTGCGGTGTCCGGCGGAAGGGAAGGTATGTCCTTGGGCTCTATGGCGTATACGCCCTTTTCCTCCAGCCGCCGGGTAAAGATGCGGTTGTGGATGATCTCGCCCAGGGTGCATATCTTAAATCCCTTTTCAAGATTTTCCTCCAGCAGAGAAACCGCCCGCTTCACTCCAAAACAAAAGCCTGCGGAGGACGCTACTTTTATCTCACTCAAACTGCTCACACACCTTTTTGAAGCAGTATTTAGCCGCTTCGCCGCTGTTGCCCGCTTTGGAATACTCTTCGTAAAGTATGGGCTCGCCGATAAGGATGGTGCATTTTCTGAATATGCGTACCTTGTGATCTTTGGTTATAATAGAAACGGGAAGCACGGGTGCTTTTGTGTGAAGCACTATAAGACCTGTTCCGGGCAAAGCACTTTCTGCCTTGGGCTTCTCGGGCGTGCGGGTTCCCTGAGGGAAGATACCCACGTTGCCGCCGTCCTTTATAACGCCCATACAAGCGCGCATCGCCTTGAGGTCGGCTGTTCCTCTTGCTACGGGGATTATCTGCGCAATCTTTGCAATGAGCCGTAAAAATCCGTTTTTAAGTATCTCTTCCTTACCCACGAAATGTATCGGGGTGGGGAATGCGATCGCCAGCAAGAGAGGGTCCACTGCGGATATGTGGTTGGAGCAAAGCACGAATGCCTGCTTGGGTATGTTTTTCAAACCTTTTACTCGCAGGTTAAAAGAAAGCCTTACGGGCATCCAAACCAACAAGCGTATAAATGAATAAAGTTTCACGCATACTCCCTCATTCTAAAAACTGTACCCATTATAGAATATTTTGAAACAAAATGCAAGGGCTTTATAAAAATTTAACAATTAATCTTATATTATCCTTTTATTGACTATATTTTCCCTTTGTGGTATAATAAAATATAAATATCAAGTCCCACGGAAAGGACATTTTTGCTATGAAAAAGACGTGTACTTTGATTTTAATATTTATTCTTGCCACAGCGTTGTGCGTTTCTTGTCAAAACGTTCCCGGAAACGTTTCCTCGACGGAGCAGGAAAGTACTTCCCAAGGAAACACATCGGAGGTTTCGGAGATTTCCGAGTACGTTGAGCCCGAGCGCAATCTTCAGACCGTGGCTATCGCATCCGTCGGCTCTTCGGGGGATATTCTGGTGCACAATGCGGTTCGTACCAGCGGATATAACGCAACCACCGGCACCTTTGATTTTTCCTATGCTTTTCAGTATCTTGCGCCTTATGTAAGCGATCTGGATTACGCTGTGGTTAACGCAGAGTTTTCCGTAAGCGCAAACGGTACCTATTCCTCCTTGCCCTTCCGTATTCCCTCCGAAATGGTAAAGGCTCTTGCGGATTGCGGTTATGATATGGGCACCACCGCCAACAACCATATTGCGGACGGCGGCACCGCAGGTATGCAAAAGACAATGAACACCCTTACCGAATACGGTATGGATTACACGGGCACGCGCCTTAACGCAGGCGACAGCCGTTATCTCATAAAGGATATAAACGGCATAAAAGTGGGATTTTTGAATTATTCCTACGGTTCGTACTGGAACACCAACTGCTTTAACGAAAATAATCTTGATGCGTTCTATACCGAATCAAAAAGTCTTATAGACAGTATGCGTGAAGAAGGCGCGGAATTTATTTATCTGTATATACATTGGGGACAGGAATATTCCCTTGCGCCCAATAATACACAAAAAGCTATCGCTCAAAAGATGTGCGATTACGGTGTTGACGTTATTATCGGCGGACATCCCCATAAAATACAGCCCGTAGAGCTTATTCACAGCGATATAAGCGGCAAGAACACCATTTGTCTTTATTCCTGCGGAAACCTTTTGTCCGGTCAGCAGATAGAGTGTATGGCAGGCGGCACTCAGGCAAATAGCCCCGATTGCTTCCAGGATCCCTGGCATTTTGCGGGATGCGATTATCCCGACGTGGCAGACCGTACTCAGGATACACACCGCCTCCAGCACGGAACCAACTGTAATGATAACGGCCATACCGAGGACGGCGTGGTGTTTATCACCAACCTTTGCAGATACGAGGACGGTACGGCGGCTATCTCTTCCGTTGAGGTGATTCCCGTATGGTGTATGGGCAGAGGATTTGTCCGCGCAGATTATCCCACCAACAGCTACTTCCGCGAATATTACGCGCTTCCTCTTGCAGATAATGCGGATTGGCAGGCTGAATTCGGACTTACCGATGCAGAATATACCGAAGCGATATATTCTTACAACCGCACCGAAGCGCTCCTTTCCGAAGGTATTGACGAGATAAACGCTTATCTCGAGGAACAATATAATAACCTTAATCAACAATTCAAAGAGGGGTTGGAAAAATGAGTTATTACAATTCTGAAGAAATTAAAAAAGAAGCAAATCCTTTACCTTGCGAAAACGGTGATAACACCGTAAGAAATCTTATCTTTGGAAAACAGCCCGTTGCCATTAACGAGCTGTGCCCCATTGACGGCGAAACAGCTACTCCCCGTTTCAATTCACCTATTGATTATCCCGTGCTTACCGACGGCGTTAAAAGCGACGTTTATACCTATACCGATGAGCGTTGGTTCCGCTTTACGAGAGGGGTTTCAAGAACTATAATCTTCCGTTTTGATGCCCTTTCCGCAGTAAACGGCTTTTCTATCGGTTTTCTTAAAGAGGACGTGTCCGCAGTAAGACTTCCCAGAAGAGTAGACGTGTGCCTTTCCGAAAACGGCGTTGACTGGCAGAGAGTGTATAAGTGCAGAGATATTTTCAGCGATGCTTCCGCTTGCCGTGTGGATGTTACCCGTGAGCTGGACAAAACTTACCGCGCTCTGTACGTTATGTTCGAGATAGAAACCGTCGGCCACGTTTGGCTTGATGAGATCGAGGTTCTCGGTACTACTGCCGTTCCCGCAGATGCCCTTGCCATCGTAGCCGAGGAATTGGATAACGAAAACACCTCCAATATCATAAACGCATATCCTTCCTATGACGCTTTGGGAGGAGTTCACAACATACTTCTATCCTATAACTGCATTCCCCGCAATAAGGAAGCGGAGCGCCGCCCCGGCTTGGGACTTATTACGGTTGATGAATATCTGCCTCACCTTGCTTATATAGACAAGGACGGCGAGATGAAGGATACCTTCTTTGACGGTATGCTGTATCTGCCTTATTCTATGTATACCTACTCTGCGGAATACAAATGCGCAGAGGGCTGGAAGCATTACATAGAAAACACCTTTGCCAAGGATGCAAACGTGGATGCACTTAATAAAGCTACTGCCATTGTGGGAGAAAAATTGGGTATCGCAAACCACAAGACCAAAGTATATTTCTCCGTGCTTCATACCAAGCCTACCTACGGCGATTTCCCCGAAAAATTCGGAGATATTGACGGGGACGGGGTAGACGAGGTTATGGATAACTTCGCACACCGTCAGAAGGCGATAAAATGGTGCATAGATACCACTATCGCTTGCTTTAAGGAAGGCAACTACGAAAACCTCACCCACGATGCTTTCTATTGGTTTGAAGAGGATATTGCTTATGCCAATCCCGACGAAACCGCACTTCTTAAATGGACTGTGGAATATCTCCACTCCCTCGGATACAAGCTGTTCTGGATACCTTATTATCAGGCATCCGGATTTATGGAATGGAAGGATCTTGGCTTTGACGTTGCCTGTATGCAGCCCAACTTCGCCTTCCGTGACGGCATTCCCACCCAGCGTCTTTACGATAACGCCGAGATAACCAAAAAGCTGGGTATGTGCTATGAATTGGAGATCGGCGGAAGCGACCCTGCAAACGTAGAAAGATATATGAAATATCTGGATTGCGGTGCGGAAACCGGCTTTATGAACAGCATAAAAATGTATTATCAGGGCGGTGTCCCCGGTGAGTTTTACGCTGCCTTTAAGTCTGCAGATCCCGAACTCCGCAAGGTATACGACAACACCTATCTCTTTGCAAAGGAAAAATACGTTTCCAGAAATAAATAACAGACTCGAAATGCCGTGTTTTTCACGGCATTTTTTGTATTTTACTACTTGCAAAAGCGGCGGTACGGTGGTATAATCTTAAAGATTAGTATTATTTTTGAAAGGTATGTTGTTTATGGATACCAATTTTCTTGCAGAACTGCTTTTTCCTCATATAAAGACCGTTCCCGAGGATATGGAAGCGCTGTACCCTCCCCGTAATCTTCCCGAGGGAGCAAAGGTAACCCGTTTTGCACCAAGCCCCACGGGTTTTATGCATCTGGGCAACCTTTACGGCGCTCTCGCGGACGAGCGTATGGCTCATCTTTCCGATGGTGTTTTCTACCTTCGTATCGAGGATACCGACGATAAGCGTACCGTGGAGAACGGTGTCGCACTTATTATAAACGCGCTGGAAAAGTTCGACCTTCATTTCGATGAAGGCGCAACCGCAGATGGGGATAACGGCGCATACGGTCCCTACCGCCAGAGCGAGAGAAAGAATATTTACCAGACTTATGCAAAATATCTGGTACAGCAGGGAACCGCTTACCCTTGCTTCTGTACCGAAGAAGAGCTCGCCGCAAACCGCGCAGAGCAGGAAGCTTTGAAGCTTACCCCCGGCTATTACGGAAAATGGGCTGTATGGCGTGATGCGGATATAGAAAAGGTACAAGCTGCCCTTAACGAGGGCAAGCCCTTTGTGCTCCGCTTCAGAAGCGAAGGAAGCTGCGAGAACAAGCTTAAGTTTACGGATATGATAAAGGGCGTTATCGACGTTACCGAAAACGATATCGACCACGTGCTTCTCAAGTCCGACGGAATTCCTACCTATCACTTTGCACACGCGGTGGACGATCATCTTATGCACACCACCCACGTTGTGCGTGACGAAAGCTGGCTTTCCACCCTGCCTTTCCACATTCAGCTTTTCAAGGCTCTGGGCTTCAAGATGCCCAAGTACTGCCACACCGCGCAGGTGCTTAAAAACGACGGAAACGGCAAGCGCAAGCTTTCCAAGCGTAAGGACCCCGAAGCGGCACTTACCTATTACCACGAGCAGGGCTATCCCGCAAATGCGGTAAAGGAATATCTGCTCACCCTCCTCAATTCCAACTTTGAGGAATGGCGCCTTTCAAACCCCGCACTGTCCTTGGAGGCGTTCCCCTTTACCCCCAAGAAAATGAGCATTTCCGGCTGTCTGTTCAGTTTTGAAAAGCTTAATGACGTTTCCAAAAACGTAATTTCCACCCTTACCGCTTCCGAGGTAGTGGATGCGGTTATCGCTTGGGCAAAGGAATACGACCCCGAATTTGCACAGACCCTTGATTCTGACCGTGCTTATGCGGAAAGCATATTTGCTATCGGCAGAGGCGGAAACAAGCCCAGAAAGGACCTTACCACCTGGGCGGACGCAAAGCCTTACGTTTCCTTCTTCTATGATAAATATTTTAAGTATACCGATGTTCTTTCCGCTTCTCCCGAGGACATAAAGGCTGTTTTGGACGGATTTATGGCTGTTTGGGTTGAAAGCGACGATCAGACCGCTTGGTTTGATAAGATAAAGGCTGTAGGCGAACAGTGCGGTTATTGTCCCAATATGAAGGAATACAAAAAAGACCCCTCCGGCTGGAAGGGAAGTGTAGGCGACGTGAGCGCATTCCTCCGTGTTGCGGTTACGGGCAGAACCGTTTCTCCCGACCTTTATACGGTAATGAACATTCTCGGTGCGGAAAAGGTTGCCGCAAGAATAAACGCTTTTAAGGAGAGTCTGTAAAATGGAAGAAAAAAACAGCAATTTCCTGTATGATATTATCAGTTCCGACCTTGCCGAGGGCAGAGAGGACCACGTTCACACCCGTTTTCCTCCCGAGCCTAACGGATATCTTCATATCGGTTCTTTAAAGGCTATCTGGATAAATGCCACCGCCGCAAAGAATTTTGACGGTAAGTTCAACCTCCGTTATGACGATACCAACCCCGGCAAAGAGGACGTTGAGTACGTAGACAGCATTTACAACGATATCCGTTGGCTGGGCTTTGAGCCTACGGGCGGTATCTTTTACGGAAGCGATTATTTCGGAAAATGCTATGAATACGCAGTTAAGCTTATAAAGGACGGAAAAGCCTACGTTTGCGATCTTACCGCAGACGAAATGACCGCATACCGCGGAACGCTTACCGAGCCGGGCAAGGAATCTCCTTGGCGGGGTAGAAGCGTTGAGGAAAACCTTGAGCTGTTTGAGCGTATGAAAAACGGCGAATTTCCCGATGGCGCTAAAACTCTACGTGCAAAAATAGATATGGCTTCTCCCAATCTTGTTATGCGCGATCCCGCTATTTTCCGTATCCGCCATATGTCCCACCACAGACAGGGGGATGCGTGGTGCATATATCCTCTTTACGATTTTGCTCATCCCATTCAGGATGCGCTGGAGGGTATAACCCACTCTATGTGCTCTATCGAGTTTACCAACAACCGTCCCCTTTACGATTGGGTTGTGGATAATATAGATTTCGAGCACAAGCCTCATCAGTATGAATTCGCACGTCTTAACGTTACCCACACAGTGATGAGCAAGCGTTATCTTCGCGCGCTGGTTGAAAACGGCATTGCCGACGGATGGGACGATCCCCGTCTGCCCACCCTTTGCGGTCTTCGCAGAAGAGGATATACTCCTTCCGCGCTCATAGACTTCGTTTCCCGCGCAGGCGTTTCCCGTGCGTACAGTATAGTGGATTACGATCTGCTTGAGCATTGCATCCGTGAGGAGCTTAATAAAACCGCTACCCGCCGTGTTGCTGTGCTTGACCCCGTAAAGGTTACCGTAACCAACTATCCCGATGATAAAAAAGAGTATTTTGCTCTTCCCAATAACCCCTCCGATCCCGATGCAGGCAAGCGCGAGGTTCCCTTCACCAAGCATCTTTATATCGACCGCGAGGACGTTTCTCTCGATCCTCCTCCCAAGTATTTCCGTATGAAGAAGGGCGGGGAAGTCCGTCTTATGGGCTCGTATATCGTTAAGTGCGAGGATATCTTAACAGACGAAAACGGCGTTATTACCGAAGTTTTGTGTACTGCCGACCTTGAAACCGGATGCGGTATGCCCGCAGACGGAAGAAAGGTAAAGGGTACTATCCATTGGCTTTCCGCCGCAGATGCAATAGAGGCAGACGTTGCTCTTTATGATAAACTGTTTACCGAAGCGGATATGACCAAGGTTCCCTCTTCCGAGTACGATAACTACCTTAACCCCGAATCCGTAAAGCATATAAAAGCGTATCTCGAGCCTTCCTTGGCAGACGCAAAAGACGGCGAGCGCTTCCAGTTCGTCCGCACCGGCTACTTCTGCAAGGATACAAAGCACGAGAACACCTTCAATCGTATAGTTGTTCTCAAAGACTCCAAACCTTTCTAACATCAAAAACGCCCGAAATCTTCGGGCGTTTTAATGTTTTTTCTATTGACAAAGCGTATGTTTGTATGATAATCTGTAATCAGAGGAAAATATTTCCTTTAAAGATACCAAAAGGAGGACGATTTTATGCGTATACTTAATCACACAAACCGCCCTTCGCGGGCATACGCAAGAACACACGGTAATAATACCCGCGCATAGAAGAATAGGCTTCTGTGCGCTATCCAACAACTGAATAATATTAAGGAGATTTAAGATGAAAAAGTATAAACTTTCAGCATTTCTTCTCGCTGTTTTGTTTGTCTTTTCCGTTTTCCCCTTTAATACTGTTTACGCTGTGGAGAACACGGAAAATACTTATGAACCGGACACATACATACCCGAAGAAGAATACACAGAAGAAATATACGAGGGCACAGGCTCTCTTGAATATGCCTTTGACGGCACATTTATCCGCGATTATGTGGATAACGAATTACTCGACGAAGCAGGTCACGTCGCCCGCATAAACGAGGAAGAAGAATTAAATACGATAAATTCCACCTTACTCTGTATCCCCAAGGCGTTGCGGATACGGAAGAGGTAATTATCGACGAGTACGGACGTTTAACATACCCCGGCGTGTTCGGTGAAAACACCGTGCTTGCATATACTCCCACGCTTTCCGGCTTGAAGGAGGATATTATACTCTCCGAATATACGGGGCAGCTCTCTTATGATTTCCTTATCCATACCCACGGTATGCGAATATTGGAGCAGGACGGAAAATATATTGTTAAAAAGCCCGGTAACGGCAACAAAGAATCCTTTGAATTAGGCGCTGTGCAGATATACGATTCTGCGGGTAACTTCTGTGTCGGTGAGATGAAAATAACCGAGCAGAATAACGGCAGTAAATATATACTCACCCTTATTGCCCCCGAAGAATTCCTTACCGACCCCGATACGGTCTATCCCGTAACAATAGATCCGACATTAGAAGTTTCGGATAATCTGAACGGAGCAGGGGCTATTGAGGACAGCGTAATATATTCCGGTACGCCTGATTCCAATTACGGCGGGTTTACGTATCTTACCGTCGGCTACGGTGATTCTACTTACGGCGTGGGAAGGGCTATATTCCGTTTGAGCGCCTTGAATACCAATGAAGCCTTTTTGGCATCAACCGCAGATAATATCCTTTCTGCTACGTTCCATACGTGGGACGGCACGGGTACAACCGGAAGAACCGTGAATTTGTATGAATTGGGTTCATATATGTGGACGGAAAGCGGAATAACTTGGAACAATTGTCCGTCCCATTCGGATACCATTATGAGCTCTGCAAGCTTGCCGGGAGCAGCGTACTCTACCTTTGATATTACTAATTTGGTTAAACAATGGCGTACGGGAACTTCGGCGCATTTCGGTTTTATCCTCATTAATCCGGACGAAACAAATTCTGCAAATAAAAAAGTTCCCTGTTCTTCGGAAACCGCTATAACCGATCGCAGACCGTATGCAGTAGTAACTTATTCTCCTACTGCTGTTATAAGAAGTTCTGTAAACCGCGTGAATGTAGGAAATACCATTAGTTTAACTGTCGAGGCAAATGACGATATCACCTTGGTTTCTTGGACTACCGGCGATTCATCTATTGCAACAGTTTCACAGGCAGGAGTTGTAACGGGTGTAAAAACCGGAAATGTTACTATTGCGGCTCATGTGATTATTGACGGTATCGCATATCATGCTTATAAAAATCTGTATGTAACTATTCCGGATGGTGTATATCTGATAAAAAATGCTGCATCGCACAAATATGCAGATATAACAGGCGGTAGTGTTAATTCAGGCACAGCGATAGAACAACAAGCCTTTGACGGAGATGATACCCAACGTTGGAATATTCGGTATTCCGGCAGCGGCTATTATACCATATGGTCAACTGCATCTACGTCATATTACTATATGGGCGTTTCCGGGGATTCGACGGCGAATAATGCTGTTGTGGTACTTCGAACAGGTTCTGTATCAAGCGGAATGTTGTGGCGCATTGAACAAACGTCAAGCGGGTATTTTGTGTTTTTATCAAAAAGCGGAAACAAAGCTTTGAAGCTATACACCGTCTCAAATGAGGATGGTGTCGAAACGAAGCAATATGTTTATGCGGATGATAACGAATATTCTGATGAATGGTACATAACAAGAATAAAATATAGTGCAACAATTAACAACTATTTTGATAATGGCTTTTCGGTAAGATACGGCATATCTTCATCGCAAAGCGCTGCATATATTTTTTCAGTAGTTAATGCTGTAGATGTTCGTTTTTTGGAGATTTTTGGACTTGATATTACAGTGTATTCACCGACTTATTTTGCGTCTGCGCTTGATACGTGTAAAGGCACCGTGACTAATGATAACATTGACGTTCTTTGTGAAACTTCCTCTTGTGTTCCTGTTCATTCAGAACGTTCAGCTGTTATCAATAATTTTAGAAGTTGTTTTTCAGGAGATAATAAAACGACAAACGTACTTTGGACAGGACACAAAATCGTTTCAACGGCTTCATCGGGCGCAACTAATGTGAATAGAAGCTGTTCTGTCGGAACCAGCGTTTTTCTGTTAAGATTGATCTCTGATTTAGACGATGACGAACAAATCACAAAGCACAAAGGTGCTTTGTTCCATGAATTGGCTCATCAATACGGTGCAAGAGACCATTATCACGAAGAAGATGCGAATGGAAATTGTAAATTTGCCGACAGATGTTCTGTTTGTAACGAAGGGCAAAGACCGACTTCCTGTATTATGTATAGCAGCAGTCAGGATATCCACAGTGACACTGTTCTTTGCGATTGGTGTTTATCGGATATTTTGGCTCACCTTGAGAATCATCATTAATTTTGCGTAAGGAGGAGAAATGCATGAAATATCACCACATTATATGTTTTTTGTTTTTGTTAGCAGTTGGATTTTTAGTGTGCGGTTGCGATAGTGACGAATTAGCAAATTGTTCAGGTTTTTATGATAGTTCAAACTGTTCTGGCCTTGAAGAAAGCGTGGAAGAAGAATCAGTTGCGATAACACAGCCTCTTGATGGAATATGGGAAACTTTTGCACCTTCTTCTTTGGAAGAATTTTTGGAGTGGTGGGATGAGAACAATGCCGAAAGTCCCGTTCAACAAAAGAAATATGCAAATGGAATTGAATTTTACAGGTTAACACAATATTTGTCGGATGAGCAACTTATAAAATATCCTTGTTTGAACGGAGAAGCATTTTCTTTGGACGAACAAACGCCCGGATATCCGATGATAACGATTTTCCCCAATGAAAGATTTGATTTGCCGTGGATATGGTTTACCGGTGATATTAACGGCAAGTACATTAAGCTGTGTACTTTGTATCTAAATTGTATAGAGTCGGTTGAACTGAACTGCGAGGAAACCGCTTCTGAAATAATTCAAAAACTCGCACCGAATTTTCCCAATTTACACAATCAATCCGAACATACGGATTCTTACAATACCATTTATACATCGAAAATAAGGATATCCGAAAAGGATACAGATGTGCTGATATACGAACATGCAAAATATAGTCAAGTAGATATAATATTCGTCTATGAGGATATGTTGGTTCGCGCATTTGTTCGGGTGAATTCACTTGAAGATGTAATGGGTGTTTTCGACGAAGCGTTTTGGAATGCGCTCTCTTTCGAAAGTTCGATGTAGTGGAATAAAAACCAAAATCTCCCCGATATTTCGGGGAGATTTTAATATAGTTGGATGTCCTATCCTATTTGTTCAAAGCTTGTATAGATTTTTTTCGCTTGTGTTTTGGGAGAAGCGCTGAATTCATCAAAGAAAAGCGTATGCACGCCTGCGTTCAGACCGCTTTCGATATCTATTTCTCTGTCGCCGATCATAACGGTTTTGTCCTTATCCAGAGAATGCTCTTTTACCAGATATTCAATGGCGTCCGGTGCAGGCTTATAAGGGAACCCGTTTTCCACGGTAATGACCTCGGTAAACAGTCCCAGCATTTCGTGTCTGCCCAGTATCTCCAGCGCCTTTTTATCTCTGTGGGTAAACAGAAAATGTCTTCCGCCTCTGCCCAGAATACGGTCAAAGGCTTCCTTGACGCCGTCATAAATCTTGATAACCGGCTCAAAATCGTCGGTAATCTCGTATTTGTTAAAGGCGACCCGTTCTTCCTCGGTAAGACCGTAATGGCGGGTAGCCGTTCCCACGGTTATGCGAAGCAGCTTTTCCGCTTCCGTTACGTCGATCTCTCTGCCGCTGTCCTTTAACGCTTGCTTAAGTGCCGCTGCCGTGTGAGGATAGCTATCGAACAACGTGCCATCGAAATCCCAAATAAAATTATCGTATTTTTCAGTTATTATCATGGAAATACCTGTAATTTATCTGCTTTCTCAGGTTGTAATAGCTTTGCAGATCCTCGGGAAGCTCGTACATAGAGTAAAGATTTCCGTCCGTGTCTGCGGCAACGTAATCGTTTGCGGCAGGGAGGGTATTGCGCTGAGCATAAAGGAAATCGTAGTAAGGGTCGGTGTCTACGTCAATACGGTGCATAACGTAAGCCATCAAAAGCTCGTAGTTAAGCCACTCCACGTCCTGCTCGCCCATATCGAAGTTTGCCACCATAAGACATTCCGTATCGTATTTGCGGTAGGTGTCCAGAATATTATCTCCCGTGTTGAAATAGGGAAGATGTGCGATACGCTCGTATTCGCCGTCCTTATCGTGGTCGGTAATGGATTTAAGGTTGGGCAGATGGTCGCCGTAGAAAATGATCACTGTGTTTTCTTCCAGACCCGAAATATAATCGTAAAGCTTGCCCAACTGTCTGTCCGCATCGTAAAGGCCTTGTGCGTAGCAGCGGATGGAGCCCTTCATATATACGGAATAATCCGCAGGAGTCTTGGTAACGCTTACGGTATAATTATCGCGTATCACATTGCCGTCGCTGTCTTTATCGAGATACTTTCCTTCATAGTAAGAGCCGTGAAGCTGTGCGGTATTTATCATAACGAAATAGTTTTCGTCTTCTCTCCATTCATCGCTCTCAACGAACTTTATTATCTGGTCTGCCAGATAATCGTCGGAGGGTCTGCCTGCCAGCTTTTTTACGCCCGTTAATTCGTGGCGGAAATCCGTATCGTCAATACCGAAGAAGGGGTATACCTTTGTTCTGTCAAACAAGGAATCCTCCCAAGCGGTAATTATCTTGTTATAATATCCGTTTTCGCCCAATACATCAAAGAAATTGGGTGTACCTTCGTAGTCCTCGCTGTCATACATCTGGGTGTAAGGAACAAAGCCGGGGGAATATACCGCAAGGTTGCTTCCCGTAAATACCTCAAACTCAGAATTTGCGCTCAGTCCGCCGAACACGGGAGAGATCATCTTGAATACGTGGCCCTCTTCCGCCAGCTTTTCGTAATTGGGAGTAAGCTCCGTACCCGTAGGGGTTTCAAATTCAAACTCACCAAGCTGGTCTATATCCCAGAAGGATTCGGAAAACACCATTATAATATTACAGTCGCCCCAAGTATCTTCATATTTGTCCTTTGCTTGCTCTACTGCGTCTGCAAGTACTTGGTCCAGATATTCAGGATCGTATCCGTCGGGCTCGAAAATTCTGCTTTCCACAGCCTGACCGTACATACCGGACATTACGCCGTAGCGGATATAATATTTAAGGCTGGTGGTAGGGTAATCGGAATCGCGCTCATCATATTTATAAAATGTGTTGAGCGTAAAGGTGTTAAGCGGCTCTATGGGTGCGATTATGAGGAACAGCAAAAGAAGTGCCGTTCCGCCGATAGCAATTCCGTTCCACTTATATTTAATACGGAATCGGAGCAATATTCCGCCGATAATTATCATCGCCGCAACAAGACCAAACTTCCACAATTCGCCGGATATCTGCTTGAACAGGTCTATAACGGATATTTCCGCTACAAGATCTCCCAGCGTTCCCGCACTGCGGAAAAAGTTAATATCCGAAAAATACACAGGGTTATCGGACATCTGTATCTTAACGTACTGCACTGCGGAGAATACGAATCCAACCAGGGAAAGGGTAATGTTGCCTGCAACAGAGCTTGTGGTTATGCAGGTGAACAGCGCATTGAACAGCACCACCAGAACGTAAGAAAAGAAATATCCGGATGCAAACTGGGTATCACGAATGGTAGTGGTGTTCAAAAAGAAATTGTTAATGCAAAGGTTTATTATGCAGGGTACGGCAAGAAAATGGAAAACATATTTTATTGCCGTAAACCACTTGGATTCAAAGAATTTCTTTGCCCATTTCTTTGCGGTTTCAAATACCTCACGGGGAGTTATGCTTTGCTGGGTGTTCATAATTTGCCTCATTTCTGTACATAGAAAACAACTG
>CAZAJX010000027.1:0-24746 GCA_964485815.1 uncultured Oscillospiraceae bacterium | reverse complement strand
TTCTACCTACGGCGTGGGAAGAGCTATCTTCCGCCTGCCGGGACTGTATAACAGCGATCTTTACAACAGCTTGACCGCTTCACAAATAACCAGCGTAAAATTCTACACTTGGGATGCATCGGGGCACGATAATCTCCCTATAAATGTATTGGCAAACGTAAATATCCCGTGGACGGAAAGCGGAGTGACGTGGAGTAACGCTCCCGGAGGCTACCCCGGACTTTCTCCCGTAACCGCCTATATGCCATCGGGTAACTTTGCTTGTTTTGATATTACGAGCATTGTAGAGTGGTGGAAAGCCGGAAACTCTCCCGAGGGCGGCCTTACAATGATGAATCCCAATGAAACAAGCGACCTATACAAAAAAGTCCCTTGTTCTTCGGAAACCGCCATAACCGACCGCAGACCGTATGTGGTTATGACTTATGCACCGGTCATTTCACTAAGTAGTTCCCTTGTAAATCTCCAACTGGGATATACACACCAGCTGACTGTTTCTACTTCGTCAAACGCAACAGTTACGTGGGCGTCAAACAGCCCGTCTACGGTTTCTGTTTCGAATACAGGATTGATCACAGGCTTAAATGCCGGTGCAGCGACAATAACTGCAACAATTACTGAATCTGATGGAACTAGTAGCACCGCTTCATGTGGCGTATATGTTATAATTCCAAACGGAATATATAGCGTCGAAAGTACGCAGCTTCCGTATAGAATTGAATTATACAATCTTAACTCATATCAATCCGGTATGCCGCTTTCTGTTTGGAACACCGGAGGGCTTGCTCCAACCCAGCGTAATTCTTTCTTTAAAATAACACATATAGGCGGAGGTCTATACAGCATCCGTTCTATGGTGAACAGTGCGATGGGTTGGACAAGAAACGGAACTACACTTGTTTGCTCGGATATCGGCACATCGGAAACAAACGTACCCACTGAAGCTAAATGGTATATTCTTTCCGATTCTAACGGCTATACTATTACCAACCGCTACGGGTCGGCTTATACGGTCTCTCGTCCGTCAACGGTCACTACAAGTGCTGATGTTATTTATAAATCACACTCAAAGACGGATATGACGCAGCACTGGGAACTGACAAAACTTTCCGAAAGTTACAGCGGCGTTGAAATTCGAAACGAGATAAGCACTTTGGTAGCGGGCAGTGCGCACAGCTTTGTTGCCACTATGTATTCGTCTATTTCGTATGTTAACGGGCAAAACGGAATCACATGGTCGGTTATCAATGGCACCGGAAGCGCAACTATTGACTCAAACACAGGTGTCTTAACAGGCATAACTCCGGGTACAGTAATTGTAACGGTAACGTATCCGTATACGCCGTCAATTAGCTGGACTGATGATTGCGTTGTTTTAATATGTGCATTAGATGATGTTAAATCTATAAAATTCACACGAGATCAATCCGACGCTTTTACGTTATGTGTTGCAACATTATACAACAATGAAAAATATTGGTATCAACTAGCCGATACAGGCGAAAGTTCTGATGTTTTATTGCTATCGGTTAATAACATTTCTTGGCTTAATGCGTGTTACGAAGCATATGACAATGATAGCCCTTTTTCTATAGAATGTTGCGTATATCAAGCAAAAAACAAAATTGATGAAGCGATCGCAAACGGTCAGTTGTACGATGTTCCTGTCGGAAGCGATGAATACAATGGCATGTGGCTGTATTTCTCGCTTCTAGAAGCTCAATATAGAGAAGCTATTATTTTAGCCGTTGAAGGGCTTAACACCGTTACAACATTCTTGAGCGCTGCAAATCAAGCATATATCCTTTCGCTTAATATTCAGCTTTTGGCAAATGCCACGGCTACACACACTGCTGTTCAATATTTTTCCGCCATAACCGCTGCAGAAGCTTTTGATACAATAACAGATGTTCAAGCTGTGAATTTAGGAATAACCGATATTGTTCCTGCAAGTAATTATGTTGGTGCAAGACCTACATGGCGTCAAAGCGAAATCTTTCTTTCTTATACCCGTTTTACTTCTGAACTCGGTTATACATACAACAAAGCGTACGAATTTAGAGACGGTGACCTTTTTGAGACTACATATGGCGCCGCAAATAGTATTAGACCGGATTTTTATAATAAAACCACCAAGCATTTTGTGGAGGTTAAGAATTATACAATAACCACCGCAAATGGCCGTAATTCGTTGGTATATAATGTTGTTAACCAATATAACGATCGTCTGAACAAATTGCCAAGCGGTACAACGTATGAGGTTTTTATTGATGTTCGCGGTCAAGCATGGACCCAGGCAATGTTGGATGACATTTATGATAGAATAACCCAACAAACAAATGGTGAGATTATCGTTAATTTTATTAAGTAATATATAATACCGATTATAGGAGAGAAACGTGAATTACCAAGATGTTAAAAAAATATTTGCTCCCATTTTTAAATCACATGGGTATACTCAGCTTTCCAACAAGCGGCTTTATATTAAAGATAAAGGCTTTGGCTTTGTGGTTTTTGAAATTGCTCCTGCGCATGGATTCGGTTTTCAGCTGCACGGCGGTGTTTGCTTCCTTTGGAACAACAGCAAGAATTCTGTTTTGTTCGCATACTATAAAGGCAACGGCGGCGTACACGGACGCCCTTCGGGGCAAACGGATCTGATGGTGTTTGATTTTCCTTCTTTTGAAAAAGATCTTGAATATATGATTTCTGATTTGGAAAAACATTTCGAATTCTATGAGCCTTTGACTCTTTGCGGAATAGAACAAGATCTTGCAAGACGTTATGAAAGCACGGGAGGATACGTTTTCTCGCAAGGAGATTTGGGGATAGTAAAGCTCTTGCTTGGCAAGAAAGAAGAGGGCTTTGCGGCTATGAACCGTGTTTCGATGATGGGCGATACTTTAAAGGACATATTCGATCATGCCGAAGATTACGATGTTTTCTGTGATTATATGGTAAACCATATTAACGAATCGAGAGAAAAAATGTCTGACGTACTAAAGCTTAAAAAGAGATTTCCGCCTTTGACCTTGGAACAGCTTATGGAAATTAAGACCGAGCCCTACGTTCCCGAAGAAGCCGAATAGAAATCAACCGTATACAAAATCAAAAGCTCCCGATTTTTCGGGAGCTTTTTGTATGATGTTATTCAAGTTCAAACGCGCCGGTATAGAGGCGGTAATAGGTGCCTTTTTCGGCAATAAGCTTTTCGTGGCTGCCGCGCTCGATAATTCTGCCCTTATCCAGCACCATAATAACGTCTGAATTTCTTACGGTGGAAAGGCGGTGGGCGATAACGAACACGGTTCTGCCCTTCATAAGAGCATCCATACCCCGCTGAACGATCTCCTCGGTACGGGTATCTATGGAGGAGGTCGCCTCGTCAAGTATCATAACGGGAGGATCTGCCACGGCGGCGCGGGCGATGGAGAGAAGCTGGCGCTGACCTTGGGAAAGTCCGCTTCCGTCCCCCGAAAGCACCGTATCGTATCCCTTGGGAAGCATACGGATAAATCCGTCCGCATTGGCTAACCGTGCGGCGGCGATACACTCTTCATCGGTAGCATCGGGTCTGCCGTAACGGATATTCTCCATTACCGTGCCCGTAAACAGATTTACATCCTGCAATACCACGCCGAGAGAACGGCGGAGGTCTGCTTTGCGGATCTTATTGATATTGATGCCGTCGTAACGTATCTTACCGTCGGCGATATCGTAAAAGCGGTTGATAAGGTTGGTGATAGTGGTTTTTCCCGCACCAGTAGCGCCTACGAAGGCAACCTTCTGGCCCGGCTCGGCGTAAAGGGAAATATCGTAAAGCACCTGCTTTTCTTCCACGTAGCCGAAATCCACGTTTTCAAGCACAACGTTACCTTTAAGCTCGGTATAGGTTATAGTGCCGTCTGCCTGATGAGGATGCTTCCACGCCCAAAGACCG
Source organism: uncultured Oscillospiraceae bacterium (assembly GCA_964485815.1). GTDB lineage: Bacteria > Bacillota > Clostridia > Oscillospirales > CAG-382 > SFLA01. Next base: position 20,806 of record CAZAJX010000027.1, on the reverse strand, counting down.
GTTTTTTCCTTGGTTTCGGTAAGCACACCGTCCACGTACTTTGCGTTGACAAGGGTTACGTAGCCGTCATCGGGCTCGGAGGGCTCGTCAAGCAGGGCGAACACACGCTTTGCGCCTGCCATTGCCATTGCGATAGAGTTTACCTGATTGGATATCTGGGAAATGGGGCGCATAAAGGATTTGGTAAGGGTAAGGAAGGATACGATCATACCCAGAGAAAGGGCGTTTAACACGGAAGTGCTCTTTCCCGTGATAAAGCCGAACAGACTCTCGATAGAAAAATTGAGGTTTATACTGTTGTTCACGCAATAAATGGCGATAGCTCCGCCCGCAATGGCGACAACAACGTACAGCAGATGGGAAAAAGCGTTCATCAACGGTCCCATCATATTACCGAACTTATTTGCCTCGGTAGCGTTTTTGCAAAGCTCATCGTTAATTTTATCGAACTGCGCTTTGCATATCTCCTCGCGGTTGAAGACCTTTACAACCTTTTGACCGTTTACCATTTCTTCGATAAATCCGTTTTCTATACCCAAGGATTCCTGCTGTTTTACAAAGTATTTTCCTGCGCCCTTGCCGATCTTACCGATAATTCCCGTGGAAAGCAGCAGCACGAGAACGGAAAGCAGGGTGAGCCACACGGAGGTGTAAAGCATAGAGAACACCACCGATATGATCATAAACAGCGAAGAAACCGTCTGGGGTATGGTCTGGGATACAAGCTGGCGGATGGTATCCGTATCGTTGGTATAACGGCTCATTACCTCGCCGAAGGAATGGGTATCGAAATACTTTACGGGGAGGGACTGCATATGGTTGAACATATCGTCACGTATGGTCTTGAGTATACCTTGGGATACCTTTGCCATCATTATATTATAAAACAGACCTGCAAGTATACCTAAAAGATATATAACCACCATTCCGCCGATAGCAACCAGCAACGCGCCGAACAGCTCTTCTGTGGGATTTTTTGCCAGAGGGCTTACGTAATCGTCAATAAGCGTTTTTTGGAAAAGGGCGGAGGCAACGGAAGCCACCGATGAAAATATGATAAAAAGGATTACCAATATCATTCTGCCCGTATATGGCTTAAAATATTTGAGCAGCCGCTTTGCGGTAACCTTATCCATAGGGACCTTTTTCCCTCTCATGCCCGGACCTCTGCCGGGACCGGGAGCGTGAACGGGACGGGATTGTTCTTGTTTGCTCATTGCTTATCCCCTCCTTTTACCTGAGAATTGTATACCTCGCGGTAAACTACGCTGTTTTCCATAAGATATTCGTGGTTGCCGCAGGCGGATATCTTTCCGTCATCCAGCACGATGATCTTGTCTGCATCCTGCACCGAGCTTATACGCTGTGCGATAATAAGCTTTGTGGTTTCGGGAATCTCTTCGCGGAACGCTTTGCGGATAAGTGCATCCGTGCGGGTGTCAACTGCCGAGGTGGAATCGTCCAGAATAAGAATTTTGGGCTTTTTGAGAAGGGCGCGGGCGATACAAAGACGCTGTTTTTGCCCGCCGGAAATGTTAGCTCCCCCTTGGTCTATAACCGTATCGTATTTTTCGGGGAAGGTTTGTATAAACTCGTCTGCGCAGGCAAGACGGCATACGCGCTCAATCTCTTCGTCGGTGGCATCGGGGTTGCCCCAACGGAGATTTTCCTTTATAGTGCCCGAAAACAGCTCGTTTTTCTGGAGCACCATCGCCACGTTATCACGCAGGGTGGTTATATCGTATGCTCTTACGTCCTCGCCGCCAACCTTAACGGAGCCCGAAAGCACATCATAAAGACGGGGGACAAGGGAAACGAAGGTGGATTTGGAAGAGCCCGTTCCGCCGATAATGCCCACGGTTTCTCCCGATTCGATCTTTACGCTGACGTTATCCAGACACTTTTTGTCCGCATCCTTGGAATAGGAAAAATCAACGTTTGCAAATTCAACAGAGCCGTCCTTAACCTCGTAAAGAGGAGAAGCGGGGTTTACGATATCGCTCTTTTCATCAAGTATCTCAACCACACGCTCTGCAGATGCTTTGGACATTGTGATCATAACGAACGCCATAGAAACCATCATAAGGCTGGTAAGTATCTGGGATGCATAGGTGATAAGGGACGTAAGCTGACCTACGGAAAGTCCGCCCGGTATATCCCCGTTGCCGCCGCTTTGGGCAATAACCTTTGCGCCGAACCAAGCGATAATAAGCACGGTGGCATACATACAGCCCTGCATTACGGGGTTATTGAAAGCAAGGATCTTCTCTGCGCGGGTGAAATCCTTATAGATCTTATCCGAAATATCGCCAAACTTTTTCTTTTCCGTATCCTCGCGGGTGAAGGATTTTACCACTCTTATTCCGCGGAGGTCTTCTTCCACAACTTCGTTAAGCTTATCGTAGGTTTTGAACACACCCTTAAAGATGGGGTGCGCCAACCTCATAATAACGTAAAGGGCTATGGCAAGCACGGGAATGGTTACAAAGAATATGAGTGACAGCTTAAAGCTGATACGGGCGGCAAACACGAAGGACCAGATAAGCATCATAGGACTGCGGACAGCCATACGGATTATCATCTGGTACGCCATTGTTACGTTGTTTACGTCCGTGGTAAGACGGGTAACGATACCGCCGGTGGAATATTTGTCTATATTCGTAAAGGAGAAATTCTGTATGTTATAATACATATCGTGGCGCAGGTTTCGGGCAAGACCTGCGGAAGCGGTGGCGGCGTACTTTGCGGCAAGAAAGCCGAAAAGCATTACCAAAAATGCGCTTATGACGAGTATGATACCGTATTTGATTATAACGGGTAAATTCGCCTGCTCAATGCCTTTATCTATAAGAGAAGCGGTTATATAGGGAATGAGTACTTCCATAATAACTTCGAAAGATACGGTTACGGAAGTTAATACAGAGGGCTTTTTATATTCTCTTATACAGGCGGCTAATCTTTTTATCATATCTTAACCTCTATATCTTGGTTTCAAAGGTTTTTCTGCACTTGGGGCAGGAAACCGTGTGTCTGCCCTTTCTCTTGGGAAGGCGCAGAGTTGCCTTGCAATGGGGGCACTTTTTGTATACGTGGGTTTTTCTATCCCTGAACTGGGCTTTTTTGCGCTTGAAGAAGGAAACTATCTTTCCTCGGAAAGCCAGATATTTGCTGTTTTCCATTCTTCTTTTATACACGTTTTTGGAAAGACAGCGGAACACTGCATAGCCCAGCAAGCCGTAATATATCAAGGACAGCGCCGAGGTTACCCAAAAGTTTCTCGCAAAGATGGAAACCACCGCCACGGCGAAGGATGCCCACACGCATACACGGAACAGGTTATCGGGACCGTTTCTGCCCAGCATAAAAGTATAAATTTTTTGACCTAATCTGCGAAACATTTTATTTTGCTATTTCTCCTTGAATGTTATTTTTCATACGCTGTATATATCCGCAGAACTGCTCCAGCTCCCCGGGGGTAAAGCCCTTTACCAGCGTTTGCTCCACCACGTATTTATCGTCTGCCATAAGCTCGATTATCTGCTCGCCTTTTTCGGTAAGGGTGAGCTTTTTAAGCCTTGCATCATCCGAAACGCTATCGCGGCGGATAAAACCCTTTTTCTCCATAAGTATGACCACCTTGGAGGCGGTGGAACGGGTTATGCAGAATTCTTTTTCCAGATCTCTTTGAAAAACGTCCTTTTCCTTATGCTTGGACAGATACAGCAGTATCCAGGCGTTGGAGCCCGTTGCGGTTTCCACGAAGTTTTTGTTAAGCTTCAAGGTTATAAACCGCATTATGAGATTGGACAGAGAGCGTATCTCCTTCCCTGCGGTGCTCATACCGTCATCGGGCGGGGTAACGCCTTCTCTAAGCTTTGGTTTCATCGCAAGCCTCCTTGTACGAAATCGGATTGTCGCATATCAAACAATATCGTTTGAGATTATACCAAACCTTTCCGTTACAGTCAATAGTTTTCACACTTTATTTACAAGATTAAAATTCCTCCTGTGAACAGAAATCAAATGAATTTTGTCGCATTTGTAAACTGTGATTTTTTGTGCCCGATATTTACATTTTAGTAATAATAACACAACAAAACGTTGAAAAAGGCGTGATATTCTTTACACACAAAATCCAAAGGAGGAAAAACAAATGGAAAAGTTATTAGTAGTCGTGTTTGCGGTGCTGTTTATGTTCTCTGCCTGCACGGGAAGCCTTCCCACCCCCGAAGAAATCAGCGGGAATAACAGCAAGCCCCAAGCAGAACAAAGCGTTCCCGAAAACGAAAGCTCATTACCCGAAAACGATTCGGAAGATATAACGATAATTGACCCTGTTGTATCTCCCGACGGAAAGCTGACGGTAGTTTGTTCAAAAGATGAAATATACGCAACCGATGAAAACGGCGAAAAGACCTACCTCGATCTGTCCCTGTGCCCGAAGGACGCGGTCGTTAAGGCGGCACTGTGGCGGCAAGGCAAGGTATATATGACCTTTACCGGTGAAAAGGATACCGTGCTGTGCTGGGATATGGAAAACGACCCCGTATACATAAAGGAAGGGATAAAAAACACCCTTTCTCCCTTGTCCTTGACAGAGTGTGACGTTATTGCCGCAGGGGATAATCTTTTGATACCTTACCACGATGGCTCGATGGACAGCCCCGTTTTAAACAAGGATATGCTTTTGGGATACATAGTGTATTACAGCGAAATGCAGGAAGGCGATATCACCCTCACGCTGAACGAGGGCGGAGAGAACGTATCCGTGCTTGCGGTTTCCGACGGCGTGATCACGGTTCTGGACTATGAAACCGAAAAGGCGGTTTCGGAAGCCATCATCATTAAGGCAGGCGAACGGCTTTTTATAAACTGCGTTATTCCCGAAGGATCCCCTGCGTATAAAATACAGCTTGTGTCCGGCGATTGCACCGCCACCTTTACCCTGTCCTATGACGGCAGAGGCGAAACCAACGTGTATTTCTTAACACCTGATACGTATAAATAATCACCCGAATAATAAAGAAAGCACTTCAAACTGAAGTGCCTTTCTTGTTTTATTATTTCTTTTTCCTGAATCTTAAAACAGACCACATTATTATGATTATCTGCCCGGGGATTCCCACCAAAAACAACTGCCAAATGGAAATTCCGCACAGCTTTAAGTTTATGTACAAAGCGGCAATAACCGACCACATAAGCAATGATACGATAGGATAATTTTTGCGGACGGAAAACCACACCGAATTAAAGATAAGCCAAACGATAGCTGTAGCGGGAACGGCGTAAACGAACGCCAGCCAATGCAATACCTTTATTTGGGGCACCGCTTGCAAAATAACGAACACCGCGGTAGCGATAAGCCACACCAAAAGCACGCTCATAGACGTAATGGCAACGTGGTTTACCTGCGTGCGCTTTGTCCTCGCCTCCATATCCTCGGACACGGGGGCAGGTTCATCGTGCTCTTCCTCCGTCAGCCAATCCAGCGATACGCCAAACAAAAGGGCTATGTTTTTGAGCACGGCGATATCCGGCAATGACTCTCCCCTTTCCCACTTGGAAACAGCTTTGTCCGAATAATTGATCTTCTCGGCAAGCTCGGATTGTGTCATTCCCGACATCTGGCGTAAGCTTATTATATTTTTGGAAATAATACTTTTAAGCTCCATAAAAAATCACCGTCGTAAAGTTTACACTACAGTATAACACATTCCGACGGGATTATCAAGAAAAATATTCATTATTGTTGCTTTTTTGCCCGCTTATATAAAAACATAAGCGAGGGCGTATTTTTGCGGAGAATAAACACGGGAAGCATACTCAACACGAAGTTTACCCCTGCCACGGGCAGCCATACGGACACGCCGCCGCAAAAGGGCAAAAGACCGATAACGAGCCCGCCCACGGCGTTTACTATATGTATCGCCACGCCGTAATTGGATTCCAGCAGAAAGCGGAAAAGATACTCTTTATCGTCCGCGCTTTGGAGCTTATCCTTGTGAAATCCCGTAAATCCGCCCAGCTCGGGAACGAGGGCGGTTATTTTTTTGATCTTAAGCTTGCTGTAAAACCGTTTTTCGGCACGGGAAACGTTAAACGCCTTTTTCTCCGGCACAAACCATTTTTCGGGCAGGCGGCGGATAAGAAATGCGGTTATGCCATCGTATGCGATAACAGTCACCGTGCCCAGCACCGAGTACAGCGCGGTAAACCAAAAGTCACCGCCAAAAAGGGTATTTAAAAGTATGATTATTACATTTGCTGACAGGATGACTGCTGTGTAGAACATTTATCTTCCGTAACCGTTGTATACGTGAGGGGTATTCCGTAGGTTTCTTCGTATACTTCCTTCCAAGCGTTGTAGTTTTTAACCATCATTTCGGTAGCGTTTTGCTTAACGTTCTTGTCGGATTCGGGGAAAATAGGGGGAAGAATATGCACCGTATATGCCTGCAGAGGGAATCCGTCCCCGCCGTAAACGTCGGTATCCTCCATAGTGATAAAGAAGGGCACTACGGGAGCGTTAGCACGGGCGGCAAATCTGAACGCGCCCTCCTTTAAAGGACGGGGCTTGCGGTAGTTCCACCACATACCCTGCTCGGGATATATGAGTATCTTCTCGCCCCGCTTCAAAAGAACGTCAACCGCCACCATAAGCTCACGAAGCACGGCAATACTGCTGCCCAAAGGCAGGGTGTTGCAATGACGGAAGAAATATCCGTACAAGCCGGGGAAGGAGGTGTAGTTTCCTTCGCGGATGATCTTATAAAGACGTTTTCTGCCGAGAGATTTTTCAATCGCCTTGAACACCGCATAGTTATCAAAGGCGTTAAAGTGGTTGCAGGTGATCATCGCGCCGCGGTCTGCCACGGAAAGATAATTCTCCAGTCCCTTTACCTCTTTGATTATAAGCCGGCCTTGCTTGATCAGCTTATCAAAATAATTCTTCGCCACGCGGTTGGCGATCTCCGATGAGATCTTGGAAGAAAGCTTTTTAAGAGTATAATCCACCTGACCGGGCTGTAAAGGGGTTGTGGGGGGATCGTTTTCAACGTCTTTATCAAACCAGCCCTTTTTTTCGTATTCCTTTATGCGTTCAAGCACCAAAAGGCGCTCAAGAGATTGCTCCATAATCTTTAAACCTCTGCGGGAATTTTTATTGTATGTCCGATGGGAAGCACGTAATCTGCACTCATAGCCGCCAAAGTATCCTTGCGGGCGGTTTGCGCAAGCTGTTCAAACTGCATATTATCGCGGGCGACATCTGCAGGAGAATAATTATCCCGTATGGCGCGGATATCTTCATAATATTCGGTCTGCTTGGCGTAATGCCAGAAATCTTCTTCGTAGCCCACGCCATCGTAATGCCAAGGCTTCCAGTTGATCTTGTAATGTACGATTTTTGCGGGGTCGCCGTACTTTTCACAGCCGGGGAAGGAATTCTTGTTCCAATATTGAGGGAGCAAAAGCACGCTTCCGTGGCACAGCACGTTGAGATAATCTTCGTCCTGCGTTACGGTGAAGGTGTACTCGCTTATTATATCCAAAAGGCGGGCTTGCATATCTACCTTGCGGAAAAGATCGAGATTAAGAACGAGAACGCCTGCGTTGAAATATGTGTTTCTGCTTAAGCCCAGCACCTTCTCAACGTAAGTGCCGTATACATCGTATGCCAGCATTACTTCCTCGTTCATTGCGGCAACAAGATTATCGCCGAGATCACAGTTATAAAGCTCGGACACGTCGCCGCGCACGATGATATCGCAATCCAGATACAAGCCTCTGTCGTATTCGGGGAACATATCTGAGATAAGGAAGCGGTAGTAGGTGGCTTTTGTATAATAATCACGGACGTGGAGGCGGTGGCTCATAGTGCGGATGCCATCTGCAACGTCGTTGAATATTATGTTAAAATTATCATCGTTATATTTGGAAAGGCGGGAAACGTTTTGATCGTTCAAGCCTTCGGTAAGTATGTGAACGTTGTATTGAAATTTACGGGAAGCGTTCCGGGTGATAGACTCCAATGCCACGCCCAGAAAAGGCGCGTAGTTATCGTCTACTGCGAAGAAAATGGGTATTACAGGTAACGCCATGATAAATCTTCCTCCAAAGGATTTGTTTTGCATATTTTACAGCATTTTTAAGGAAAATTCAACCTACTGTTAGTATTTCGGAGGTAGAGTTTGAATTTTTTTGCTCTACTCACCGTAGAATGGGTTGATTTTATCGGCGGTTTTTACGGTAGAGTTCAAATTGTTCGAGAACGCAGAAAGAACCCCGGTGTCTTAACACCGGGGTTCTTCCGTTAAGGGGAGATTTTAAATATAATTCAGAAAGGAACGATTATTCAGCTTCGTCTTCTTTAACTTCCCAGCCGAGGATAGAATTGTCCTCTGCGAGGAATGCACGCTTAACGAGATAGTAATCTCTTGCGTTAACCTTGCCGTCGCCGTTTACGTCTGCAACACTGTATGCTACGTCGCCGAGATCTTCAGCGGTGAGAGTGTTAAGAGCGAGCTTTCTGAGGATTGCATAGTCGGTAGCATCGATTACACCGTTGAGGTTTACGTCGCCCTTGCCGAAGCCGGAAACAGCCTTCATGGTGTATGCGGGGTTAGCCTCGGGGTCGATAGCGAAGGAAGTGTTGAGATCGATATCGCCGAGGATGAGATACTTGCCGATAAGTTCGCCGTGGCAGATTGCATCGTAACCGGTGCAGTTAGAGGTTACGTAGTACAAGAAGCCGCCATCGGGAATTACAACGTCAACGAGTGCCTTGCCGCCTACAATGCCGGTAACAAGGTATGCGCCGCCAACATTTTCTACGATGTAAAGGATGTCCGCATCAGCAGCATTGCCAGCCATAAAGGGAGCGTCGCCCGCCTTAACGAGGTAGTTGCCTTCAGAATCTGCGATAGTGTTGGTGATGATCTGGGTTTCGTAGCAGTGCCAGTTGTAGTTGTAGTTGTGAGATACGATAAGATCCATATCAGCTGCGGGAGCAAGTACGGTTGCGGATGCATCTGCGGTGGTGGTGCAGTTAGCTATATCAAGACCGTTGAAGAGAACGATATCGCCAGCCTTAAGACCGGACATAATAGCCTTTGCGTATGCACCGGAGGATGCGCCGTAGCCCTCTTCGCTGGAGGTCCAAGCAACCCATACGAAGCCACCTTCGGGAATTGCGAGAGTGTTCTTGGTAGCTGCATCGGAACCGGGAGCTGCAACTTCAACAACAACGTAACCGCCGTTTGCGGTGGGAGCGAAGGATGCGTGATACCACCAAGTCATACCTACGCCTGCGTAAATTTCAGCATCGGTGAAGATGTAAGCCGCGTGGTAGGTGTTGATACCGGTGTTCCAATCAGCGTGGTTGAAGTTTTCAACTACCTGAGATACAACAACGTTTGCTTCAAAAGCTGCGTTGAAGGTAAGTTCGCCAACGGGAATATCCCACATGGATTCGGGATTGTAAGTGCCAACGATGATCTGGATCTCGTCGCCTGCGGAAACGTCGATAGAAGTGGTAGCGGAAGAATCTTCGCTATCGGACCACTGAGTATCGCCGTAGACGCCTGCGGTGAGGTTGTTTACGGCGTAGGTCCAGTTGCCTTCGGGCATGGTGATGGTAAGAGTACCGTTTGCGGGAGCGGTGTAGAGATAGAATACTGTGCCACCGGCCTTAACGATATCTTCGGTAACGTTTGCGGTGATATCGCCAAGCTCATCAAGAACGATGGGGCTGGACATAGTACCGGGGATTATAGCAGAGATAGAAGGATAAATTTCTACTGCTTCTGCGCCTGCGTTAACGATGGTAACAGTGTCGCCCTTTGCGGGGGTTGCAACGTAGCCGAGCATACCCATTTCAAGAGCTTCGCCGTTTACAAGAACGGTTACGTCTTCGCTCCAGAGGTTGAAGTTTGCGCCGTGCTCAAATGCTACGGTATAAGTGATTGCGGTGTTAGCTGCAATGGAGAGAGAACCATCTCTGGAGTTGTGCTCGGGAAGTGCGCCGCCGTCAACTTCGTTGAGTGCGGGAGCTTCCTGAACTACGAACTGGAAGGTGTAGATATCAGCCTTGCTTGCATTGAAGCCATAGGTGGTGAATGCGAAGTAGTACTCGATATACTGAGCATTGCCGTTGTAAGCTGCGTTTACATTCTTGATGTACCAGCCGTTTTCAGCTTCTTCAAGTACCCAGAGGCTGTATTCGGAAGCTTCGTCTTCAAGAGTAAGGTTGTTGCCGGTTGCGCCGGAGGTGAGGTACTTGCCGTTGCAGATGAAGTAAATGCCGTCATCGGTAATTTCAACAGTAAATACTGCGCCGTTTGCAACGTCGGTGCCTGCGAGTCTATACTTATCGTTATATACATCTTCTTCTGCGGAAATTGCCAAGTTATCTGCGGGATAAGTGATAACTACGTTGTCGCCGTCTTCGAAGGGAGCCTTGGTAGCTTCTACGTAAGAAACAGCAACTTCGGTCATCATATTGAATACGCCTGCGCCTGCGGTAGAGGTTACAGTAAAGCTGTTTGCGGTAACTTCTTCGCCGAGTGCATATTCAACGGCGTGTACAAATCCTGCGCCGGAGATGCCGGCTGCTTCGTCAGCCAACTTGCTGTCGGTAGTAAGAGCAATTGCCTCATAGGTCTCGCCGTTAACCGTAACTGCTACAGTTTCAGGCATATGGATAAAGCTGTTTGCTTCGTCCCAGTAGTATATGGTAACAGTATTGAATGTAGTTTCTTCTTTAAGAACAATAACAACGTCCCAAGGAGTGGAAACGGTGTTCTTGTTTTCGATAGCTACGAGGTAAGCCTGATTGCCCCAGAAGCATTCGAACAGACCTTCTGCGGTTTCGCCATCGGTGAGAACAGATACGTCACCGTAAGGTGCGGACTGAAGAACTACACCTTCGGGAACAACTACACCTGCCTCGGGAGCTTCGGGAGCGGCCGCTTCAACGGTGAAGCCTGCATTAGCGAGTTCGCCGGGTTCAGCATCGAAATCTACATTGTAAAGAGTAACGACATCGCCTACGTTTACGGTATCTGCGATTTCGTGTCTACCAGCATTAGAGCTGTCTGCGCTGAGAGCGAGAACTACCTGACCTGCGGTAACAGCAATGTCGGTCTTAACGCCATCAGGTCTGCCGAGAGTGAGATAAGTAGCGGCAACAGTGCCATCTTCGTTAACTACGATAACCTTGAAGTAGTTAAGATCTTTGGACTGGCCATAGTACTTGGTTACGAGTTCGCCGAGAGTCATATCAGCATCAACGTACATTACGTGGTTGATGTAAGTGTGAGTATAACCGAAATAATCAAGTCCGGTTGCGCCTTCGGGAAGTTCGGGAGCTGCTGCGGGAGCGGTAGCAATCATATGCTTAGCTGCCGAAGGATCAGCATTAGTATCGATAGCGAAAGACTCTTCAAGAGTAAAGTCTACAAGCTCAAAGGTGTAGCCAAGGAGTACGCCGTCGTCAACCTTAGCCCAGTCAGAGTTATCGCTGTAAACATAGTAGAGGAATCCACCTGCGGGAACGGGGGTGGTGTGACATTCGTCAACGTTCTTGTAATGTTCGGTAGCGACATACTCGCCATCAACATTTTCAATAACGTACATATTCCACCACTTGATGTTAGCACCGTAGGTAGGAATAACATCAGCAACAGTCTGGCCGTCGCCGGTGATAACCATTCCTTCAAAGGTGCCCCAGTTATACAAATTGTGGTGAGACACGAGAAGCTCGATTCCTTCGTCTGCAGCAACGGGAATTACGAACGTTGCAAACAGAGAAAGTACCATGCAGAGTGTGAGTACAAATGAAATACTTTTCTTGAATTTCATAATTACATCCTTTCTGAATTTGGATTTTTTGTTTTACAGGTTACCGCCGCGCCTCCCCCGTGAAGCACAGATTAGACAAAAACACGGCATTCTATTTGTGAAAAGTGCACAAGCGCAAGGGGGACAATACGGCCCTGTTTAGTTCCTAATTACCATTATACAAATTTTGAAGAAATTGTCAATAGTTTGCGGAAAATTTTAAACATAATGTGAACAGGGGTTGAAAAGTGCAAAAAAATATGATACAATGTGATGTTATTAAAGATAAGAAAACCGAAAAGGATGTTTTTATGAAGGACATTAAAACTTTGGCTTTTGAAGCGGTGAAGGACGCCCTTTTGAAAGCGGAAACGGCTGTGCCCGAAGACCTCTATGGGTATTTTGAAACACCGGCGGATACCAAAAACGGCGATATCGCACTACCCTGCTTCCGCCTTGCAAAGACACTTCGCGCGGCACCTCCCGTTATTGCGGCAAAGATAAAGGAAAACCTTACTCTCCCCGCGGGAATAGAAAAAGCGGAAGCCGTTGGCGGATACCTGAATTTTTATGCAGGAACGGATATTTACGTTTCCATGCTTGAAGGAATTGACGAAAACTTCGGCAAGACCGATATAGGCAAGGGAAAAAGACTGGTTATAGACTTTTCATCCCCCAATATTGCAAAGAGATTCCATCTGGGACACTTGGGCACCACGGTGATCGGCAACGCGGTGCGCAACATATACAAGTTCTGCGGATACGATACCGTTGCCATTAACTACCTTGGCGACTGGGGCACCCAGAACGGTAAGCAGATTGTTGCTTACAAAAAGTGGTCAAGCCGCGAAAGATTAGAGGCAGACGGAATTAAAGAGCTTGAGCGTATATACGTTATGTTCGGCAAAGAGGCGGAAAAAGACCCGTCCTTGAACGATCAGGCGAGAGCCGCTTTCCGCGAGTTGGAAAACGGAAACAAGGAATATCTTGAGATATGGCAGCTTTTTAAGGACATTTCCCTGCGTGAATACTCCGAAACCTACAAGAGATTGGGCATTGAATTCGACGTATGGGACGGCGAGAGCCTTTATACCGACAAGATGCCCGCAATCGTAGAGGAGTTGAGAGAGAAAGAGCTGCTCAAGATAGACGACGGCGCATCTATTGTTGATCTTGCGGATTACAATATGCCTCCCGCACTTATACTCAAGAGGGACGGAAGCACTCTCTACCCCACCCGCGATATTGCGGCGGCGAATTACAGATATAACACCTATAACTTTGACGTATGCGCATACGTTACCAGCGCAGGACAATCCCTCCACTTTGCCCAGTGGTTTAAGGTAACCGAATTGATGGGCAAGGAATGGGCGAAGGATCTGGTACACATCCCCTACGGTACAATGAGCTTCGGCGGTGAAAAGCTGGCAAGCCGTACCGGTAATATTATACTGCTTAACGACGTATTTGACGAAGCGGTGGCAAAGGCAAAGGCGATTATCGAAGAGAAGAACGCCGATCTTACGGATAAAGACGATGTTTCGGAGGCTGTCGGTATCGGCGCAGTCATATTCGGCGCGCTGAGCAACAGCCGTATAAAGGACACCGATTTCACCTGGGAGGGCGCGCTCTCCTTTGAGGGCAACACAGGTCCTTACGTTCAGTATACCTATGCGAGAGCCGCATCCGTTTTGCGCAAGACCGAAGGTGACGAGGGCGAAAACGGTGCGTACACCCCCAATGAGGACGAGATCAACCTGATCAAACAGCTTTACGCCTTCCCCGAGCGTGTAAAGGCGGCGTGCGCAGACAACGAGCCCTCTTACGTGGCACGTTTTATGATGGACACCTGCTCAGCGTTTAACAAGTTCTACCACAACTGCTCTATTTTGCGTGAAAGCGGCGCGACACGTAATTTCAGAATAAAGCTTACCGCCGCAACAAAACAAATTTTGGGCGAATGCCTTGATATGCTGGGTATGCGCCGTACGGAGGAGATTTAAAATATGTCCGGACATTCTAAATGGAAAAACATAATGCACAAAAAGGAAAAGACCGATTCCGCACGTGCAAAGGTATTTACAAAAATAGGTAAAGAAATGACTATCGCAGTGCGTGAGGGCGGTCCCGACCCCACGTCCAACAGCAAGCTGAGAGATCTTATCCAAAAGGCAAAATCTCTTAACGTGCCAAACGATAATATTGACAGAGTTATTAAAAAGGCTTCCGGCGCAGACGCGGTGGAATATGAGGAAATGGTTTACGAGGGCTACGGCCCCGGCGGAGTTGCGGTTATAGTTGAAGCCGCTACCGATTCCCGTAACCGTACTGCCGCAGACGTAAGACATTATTTCGATAAGTTCGGCGGAAATCTGGGAACTACGGGTTGCGTATCCTTTATGTTCTCCTCCAAGGGCGTTATATACATTCCCTCCGAGGGTCTGGACGAAGACAAGGCGATGGAAGACGCGCTGGAATGCGGCGCAGAGGATTTCGTGCCCGAGGAAGAGATGTTTGAGGTTTATACCGACCCTGCAGACCTTCGCTCCGTTGCGGACGCGCTCACCGAAAAGGGTTATAAATACGAAAGCGCGGAAGTGGAAAAGATCCCCGCAAACTACGTTACACTCACCGACGAAGAGCATCTTATCAAAATGCAAAAGCTTTTGGATGCGCTGGACGACAATGATGACGTAACCCAAGTATACCACAACTGGGAATAATTTGATGCGCATTTAGCATTCGGCGCAGATCGAAACGCAAAATTATTTAAAAAGTTTTGTTTTGCGTGTTTCCTAATGTAGGGCGGGCGGCTTGCCCCCGCCGAATTCCACAGCAAACAAACAAGGTAAAAATTCCGTAGACGAAAATCGCCTACGGAATTTTCTTTTTGTTTTGCGTTTCTATAAATTTTCGCGTCGCTCGCTGTAGATTACTACAGCTACCGCTAGCGAAAATTCATTCTGCATCCAAATGCTTCAATGCGCTCTTCGCTGATTTTACTGCTGTGCGTTTGATACATTGGGAAGCTTTTGCTCTGCTGACCAAAAGCTGATTATCGTTTGTCTGCTTTAATTGCTTCCAGCAGATATTTTGTTGCAAACTGCACGCCTTTCTTGAAACACGCTTTGCCGTATATTTCTGTAAAAAGCTCCCTATTGGAGATCAAAACCCCGAGAAGCATCTCTTGCCTTTCGTTCAAATCTGCTGCTCTAAGCATCTCCTCGTCCTGCGCCATCATGTCTGTTACAAACACTTCTTCGTCGGTTGCCTGCGAATTTTTATCAGACAAATACAAATCCCACAATTCATCAAGTAAACTTTCCATATTGCCTCCCGTATTGTTTGGTTTCTTTAAGTGCACAATACATTTTAGCACCTTTTAAGGTGCAAGTCAAGCGCATCTTATAAAGTGCGTGATATAATCGTGCGCAAGGAGGCGAGAAGATGAATATGTATCGAAGATTGAAAGATCTGCGCGAAGATCGTGACCTTTCTCAAAATGATATTGCAAAACTTCTCGGCACTACCAGACAACAGGTAAGCAAGTGGGAAACCGGCGTTCAGATGATGGGCGTCGACAAATACGTTAAACTTGCAGAGTACTATAACGTTTCTGTCGATTATCTTTTGGGACTTATAGATTATCCGAGAAAATTGAAATAAACAGCTTATCTTTTGAAGGTAAGCTGTTTTTGTTTTTTAAACATATTATCCCGCCGCATTTAATGAATATGAAAAAATCCGCCGTAGGGCGGATTTTTACCATCATTTCTCATTCATCATTTATCATTTCTCATTTTAAGGCCATACTTGCCCTTTTGCTCATCCTCGCGGGGAGAATTCACCCATTCGCCGAGGAGCTTATACGCTGCGGCGGCGACGGGAACGCCGATAAGCATACCGGTTACGCCCATTACTCCTCCGCCGACGGTTACGGCGGCAAGCACCCATATGCCGGGAAGACCGATAGAAGAACCTACCACCTTGGGATATATAAGGTTACCCTCTATCTGCTGGAGTATTATTATAAACACAAGGAAGATAAGCGCCTTTACGGGGGACACGGTGAGAATCATAAACGCGCCCACGCCTGCGCCGATATACGCTCCCGCCACGGGAATGAGGGCTGTAAACGCAACGAATGCGCCGATCATCGCGGCGTAAGGTATCTGCAATATCCACATACCCAAGGCACACAGCACGCCGAGAATGACCGCTTCGGTACACTGACCCACGATATATTTACGGAAGCTTTGGTTGACTACGTCCGCAACGTGAAGCACGCGGCTGTAGGTGCGGGGCTTTACGATACGCTTTAAAAGGCGGGTAATCTGGGAAGCGATGCGCTCCTTGGAGGAAAGCAGGTATATGGAGAAAATTATGCTGATAAGGGCGGTAACCAGACCCGAGAAAAGGGCGGTTACGGTGGAGATGACCACATCCATAACGTTGCCGATACCCGACGTAATGATGCCTAATATCTGGTCAAGGCGGGATTTCCAGTCTATCTTTTCAAGCTGGGACAAATATTCCTCGGAAAGCAGGTGATATTTATCCAAAAGGTCGATCACGTAATTTATAACGCCGGGGATCTTTGATACAAGCAGTTTTACGCAGGAATAGAGCTGAGGCACTACCAACGCCACCACGAGAGCAACCACGGCAACCAAGGTCACGTAAGCGCACGTCATACAAAGGGGACGGCGCACACGGCAGACAAACTTTTTCTCCGAACGGGGGAAAAACCATTTCTCGTACCTTGCCATAAGCAGGTTTACCAGATATGCGACAACTGCGCCGATAAGCAGAGGTGCCGCCGCACCCAGAGCCACGCCCACAAAGGATGATACCTTATCCCAATACGTGATGGCGAGATAAAGCGCGAACAGGCTTATTCCCACTCTGAAGCAGGTCTTCCAATCTATGCTGAACTTTTTCATACCGTGCTCTCCTTCTTAAATAGGTTGGTTTGAATAAATTATAATACTTTATTTTGCTTTTTACAATACGTTTTTAAAAAAACTGTTGACCGCGCGGGCGGAATCGGTATATAATAAACCGATAAAAAACATTTGGGACGGTAACGGTATGAAACGGAGTATTGCGTTAATTTTATGTATAGTTTTCCTGCTTCCCCTGCTTTTTGCCTGCAAGGATGAAGGAACGGGGCTTCAGACGCCGCAACGGCTGTTTGTTGCCGACGGAAGCGGGCTTTATAAACGGCTGTATTCCCTTTACGTTTCCGATGCCGACAACGAAACCAAGGCGCATGAAGCGGAAAGTATTATTGCCTCCCTCAAAGACTGGGAGCACAAGGGTGCTTCCGCGGGGGGCGCAGAGTTTGACGGAAAGATATATACCGAGGGAGATTACACCGTAACCACCGACGATGAGTTCAAGGCGGCGGTGGAAAAAGCCGTATCGGGAGAGGTAATATTCATTCCCTCGGGAGTTGTTATTGACGTTGCCGATCTGTTTGCCACCGAATCCTTTACCGCCAAGCTGAAGGAAGGAGTAATACTCGCTTCCGACAGAGGCATAAACGAGGGCGGAGTATTAAAGCTTTCCCATCAATCGGGCACGCTGTTAGTGTGCGCCGACAACGTAACCGTTACGGGAATTAATATATGCGGTGTGGTTTCCGTTTCCGGCGAAAGCGACGATTTTAAAAGAGACAACGGAATTCGTATAAGCGGAACGGGAATAAGTATTTCCAACTGCGAAATAGCCTCATTCAGCAAAAGCGGAATAACCGTTTTCCCCAACTCAAGCGCCACCGTAACCGATTGCTTTATTCACCACTGTGAAAACGGTATTGCAGACAGAGAAAACGGACTTACCCTTAAAAATAACCTGTTTTTTGCAAACGGGGTGGATTATAAAAACGATAAAGACGATTCCACTCCCCTGCCCGAAGGAAACTTCGTCGCAACAAAGACCGAAGCTCCCGCTCCTTTGGTAGAGCAGGTCGAGCCAGATATTACAAGTGCCATGTTCCCTGCAGACGTTTACGAAACCTACGTTTTGCTTGAAAAAATAGCCGCAGGAGAAACCGAGCTTATTATAGATGCTCTGGCGCTCCACAGCGGAACTACAAATTACTATTATTACAAAGACAGTATTTCCATAACCGAAAACGACGTGGTCTACGGTGTTAAGGATCTTTCAAACCCTCTCGGCGGAGGAAAAGGATATGACAATATCATTACCGAGGGTGATTACACGGCAACCGACACGGCTTCCCTCGTATCCGCTCTGCGGGAGGCGAAAAGCGGTGAAACGGTATTTATCCCGACCGGTGTAAAGATAAGCATTACGGGGCTGACCCTTACGGTGCCCGAGGGAGTAACGCTGGCATCCGACAGAGGCAGGGTGCTTGATGACGGAACGGTATCCAAGGGCGGTATGTTATATACGAGTATGCGCCAGAAGGAGAGTATCGTACTGAGCGAGGGCGCAACCTTTACGGGACTGACCTTCGCGGGAGCAGACACGGAAAGGCATATGTCCCACCTTAAACGCGGACTTAACTCCGCAGGAACCTCTTATACCGATTACTATTATTCCCTCATTTTATCCAGGGGAATTGTGATACGAGGAGAAAACGCCACCGTTTCCAACAGCGAGATAAGCGGTTTTTCCGAAGCGGGAGTTCTTGTTGAGGGATATAAAGGCGCGGTAATTTCCCACTCGTACATTCACCACAACCAGCGAAACGGATTCGGATACGGAGTTACTTTGTACAGACAAGCCGAAGCGGAGATTTACGGAAACTTATTTAATTTCGACCGCCACGCCATTGCGGCAGACGGCTCTGCAGGCTCTTCCTATTACGCCCACGATAACGTACATATGGGCACGGCGATATATCATATATTCGATGCCCACGGCGGGTCTGACAGAGGGGACGGAACAGACATCGCCTGCGACAAGGTGGAAATGACAAATAACGTGTTCCTTTCCGACAAACTCCCTTACAAAAAGAGAGGAACTCCCACGGAATACTCTCTGTTTAAGCACAATATAGTTATTTATCCCGAGGAAACCTACGAATACAGATTTTTATACGGCAATAACTTTATTATCGAGGACAACATTTTCGGTATCGCGAAGCCGAACAAAACGGAATATTCCTTTGAGGATGCCGCGTCCTATCTCGTGGATATGTCCTCGGCGGAAAAATACGAGGGTATGGAATATATCGATTCCAAGACTCACGGACTGAGATATAAATATATTCTTGTTTTCGCTCCCACGGAGGACGGAAAATATTATCTGAAGGAATACGGAAATAATCTTGATGACGGAAGTATAAGGAACTGGAACGAAAAGGTATATGTCCCCGATGGCGGATTTATTTTGGTGTTTGACGGCGGCTGCGGATCTGCTTTGCGGCTGTACGAGGCAGTAGCTAACCGCCACGGCGTAATATACAACACCACAAAATGTCTTGACGGAGATTTCGTCGGCGAATATGACGGAGTTCTGTTCCGGGTATATGCGGGAAAATAACACCCAAAAATTAAAACACCCTCAAATTCAGGGTGTTTTGTTTTTTAGTATTCCACAGTTCCGTCGGACTGCACGTTTATAATCGTAGATGCCTCCAATTTGGGAAGCGCTACGCCGTTGTAGGTTCCTCTGAAGGGGAAGGAAACGGATACGTTATAGATGTGCATATCATAGCTTAACTCCAATTCCTTTTCCACCGATGCCAGATGGGTGCGGGCACGTTCCTTGCCGCCCTCCGCCTCTATGGAAGGAGTTGTAAAGGAAATCTCTTCGCCGTTTACGGCAAGAGTACAATCGCTGTACCGTGCGCTGAGCTTTATGGAATAAGAAACCAGATATATTTCCGCCGTATACAGCACCTTGCCGTCGGAAACGGATTCCAATGTCCAGATTACCTCAATATCCAGCCCGCATTCGTAATCGGAAACAAAATGTCCGCTTGCGTTTACCTCTGCTGTGGTGTAATCCGTATCTGCGGGGAGAGAAATATCCTCATCGCTTTGCTCGGGCTGTGAGGAATCCTCGGGAACGGATTCTTCGGGAACCGACTGCTCTGTATTTACGGATTCCTCGGGGGAAGCGGGAGTGCTTTCCGCCGAAGGAGTTGATACCTCGTCACCGCCGCAGGAGCAAAGCACCAATGCGAGAGCAAGACACAAAATTACAAATATTTTTTTCATAAATTACCTGCCTTTAATCCTTGCGGTTCATATCAAGGTTTATATAGTATTCGGTTCCGTCAAACAAGCCTACCTGCGTGGGAGCGTAATCAAAGCCAACGGCTTTATCGGGCCAGATGCTTACTGCGGAATTTTTATCGTTTGTCCAATCGGTCGCCGCTTCGCCGTTATACAAAGTAAGATCGTATGCGCGGAAGGATTTAAGATACACGCCCTTATCGGTGTTGCCGTAGGTAATATCCTTCCAGTTATCGCTGGGGTTGCCGTTTACATCCACCTTGGTGTTTTGCGGGTAATCGAGGGCTACGTTGAACAGAAAAGCGGTGTTGCTTCCATCCTTCTTTGCGCCTTTGACCTCTACCTCCACGGAATCCTTGAACTTGCCGTTTACCGCTTCAACGGTGAGCAGGGCTTTTTCGTCCTCGATAAGCTGCAGAGAAATCACGTAAGTATCGTTTTTGGGAAGCTTTTTGCCGGATTCGTACCAGGTGCGAGTGGTTTCGTTTACGGGCTTATACATATTATAGAATATGTGCCAACCGCCGGAAGTGCCGGACCAGCACAGCCCTACGTCCACACAATTCATCCAATAGCCTTCTTCTGCATATACATCAATTCCCAAAAAAACGTAGCCGTTAAGGAATTTTCCGTCATCCATAAGGGTTTTTATTTCCATTCCCTCAAGGTCGAGCACAGCAGATGCGCCCGAATAGCCTTGGTTGGAATATACGGCGAAGGCGGGACCGTCCACATCTCCCATTTTGCCTGTATTT
>CAZAJX010000026.1:0-25502 GCA_964485815.1 uncultured Oscillospiraceae bacterium | reverse complement strand
GTGCTTTTTAGGGGTGTCTTACTTACGCAGACCGAGACGTGCAACGATGGAACGGTAACGCTCGATATCCTTCTTCTGCAGATAGTTAAGGTACTTTCTTCTCTTACCTACCATGATAAGCATACCTCTGCGGGAATGGTTATCCTTGGGGTTCACCTTAAGATGTGCGGTAAGCTCGCTGATTCTCTGAGTAAGAACTGCGATCTGAACCTCGGGAGAACCGGTGTCACCTTCGTGAACAGCGTACTCCTTGATGATCTGCTGCTTAAGATCCTTGTTGATCATGCTTGTTTCACCTCCATAATTATTTGCCTACGGGCAAGACTGAGTAAAAGGTGTGTGAAAACGGCGGAAAACTACCGCCCTGTGCCCTCAAACCGAGCCTCCCCAATTTGGCATACAACGAATTCTACCACAAAAAAAGTGATTTGTAAATAGTTTTTTTAAGTTTTTTTATTTTTTCTCGTTTTGCTTGATTTATTACTGTTTTAATGGTAAAATTCTGTTGAAAGTGTTCCCTGAAAGGATTTGTTTATGAAAAAATACGGTAACGCCGTTAAATATACGGTATTTTGTATCGCCGCGCTCCTCGTTTCTCTTTTGGCAGTGTGGGCTGTAAACGGCGGTCTTTTAAGCTTCGTTTCAAAGGATACCCCTTTGCGCGATGAATTTGAATACGAAACGGACGATAAGATATTGGAGGACCTGCTCAACGAGGGTGACGTTTCCGCTATAGAGCAAAACGAATACGATATTTACGTTTCCTCTCTTCCCGAGGTATCGGGTGAGGTGACCGATACTTATATTCCCGGAGAAACCGTCCTCGCTGTGGATAAAAGCTTTGATGATTTTTCCGAAACGGTAAACGTTAAAATGCCTGCTCCCCGGCAGGAATATTCCATTCCCGCAGGGTACTCCTGCACCGGTGCGGAGGACGGTGTACTGCTTCTCAACCGAGGCGGCAAATACGGATATTTTCTGGAAGCGGGACGCTGGCTCACCCAGCCCGAGTATGCGGAGGCGTACGCTTTTTCCGGCGGCGTGGCTGTGGTAAAGCTGAATGGCAGATACGGTGTCGTGGATACACAGGGAAACCTTATAATCCCCGCCGTGTTTGATGAGATTAGCGATATGGACGGAAGCGGCATAACCGCGTATAAGCGCGGAAACGGTTATGCCAGAATAGTTTTTGTAAAAAAGTAAATAATATAGTCGAAGGGAGCTGTAAATGCTCCCTTTTTCAGGCGTAATTTGGCAAAAGGGCTATTGAAATATCGGGTTTACTATGTTATAATAATGTAGATTATATATTCTTGTTTTGCAGGAGGGTTAAAACGTGTCTCAAGCCGAGTATTTTTTTCATCAGGGCACAAACATCCGTGCTTACGATTATATGGGCGCTCACCGTCTTGAGGACGGGAGCGTGGTTTTCCGCGTCTGGGCACCGGGCGCAAAAGAAATATACCTTTGCGGCGATCACAACGGCTGGGCAAAGGACACTCCGCTTTCCCGTGAGAATATAAGCGGAATATGGTCGGTTACCCTTCCTTCGTTTGAAGAGGGGACAAGGTATAAATATCTGGTCTGCGGAAATAACGGAGATCACCTTAAAGCAGACCCTTACGGCTTTTATGCGGAAACGGGTATGCAGACCGCCACTATCTTCCATACGCTGAAGGATTTTGAGTGGACGGATGAAGAATTTATAAAAACCAGAAAAATATTTGCGGACTGCCGCGAGTATGACGAAATGCCCTCCGCCCCCGTGAATATATACGAGGTGCACTTGGGCTCGTGGATGAAGAACGAGGACGGAAGTTATCTTTCCTACCGCGAAGCGGCAGATAAATTGGCGCAGTACGCTTCGGAAATGAACTACACCCACGTTGAGCTTATGCCCATAGCGGAGCATCCCTTTGACGGCTCGTGGGGGTATCAGGTGTGCGGATATTACGCGCCCACCTCCCGCTTCGGATGCCCCGAGGACTTTATGTATCTCGTGAACAAGCTTCACTCCGTGGGTATAGGTGTTATTCTTGACTGGGTTCCCGCACATTTTCCCAAGGACGAGCACGGACTGTATGAATTTGACGGAGGTCCGCTGTACGAATATTCCGATCCCACCCGTATGGAGAACCGCGGCTGGGGTACAAGATGCTTTGACGTAGGCAGAAACGAGGTAAGAAGCTTTCTCATCTCCAACGCCTGCTTCTGGCTGGATAAATATCATATTGACGGCTTGCGTATAGATGCTGTCGCCTCTATGCTTTATCTGGATTATGACAGGAAAGCAGGGGAATGGCGTCCCAACGCATACGGCGGTAATCAGAATCTTGAGGCAATATCATTCTTCCAACACCTTAACAAGGTGGTTTACGATAACTTTCCCGATCGTATGATGATCGCCGAGGAATCCACCGCTTTTCCCGATGTTACAAAGCGCCACGGTCTGGGCTTTACCTTCAAATGGAATATGGGCTGGATGAACGATACCCTTTCTTATCTTCCCGTAGATCCTTATTTCAGAAGCGGCAGCCACGGCAAGCTTACCTTCGCTATGATGTATAATTTTGCGGAAAATTACGTGCTTCCCCTTTCTCACGATGAGGTGGTGCATTGCAAGCATTCAATTATCGGCAGATGCTCGGGGGATTATTGGCAGCAATTCGCAACCCTGCGGGCGTATTACGCATATATGATGGCGCACCCCGGCAAAAAGCTTTCCTTTATGGGCAATGATATAGCCCAGTTTGCCGAATGGGATTATAAGGGACAGATAGACTGGTTCCTGTTGGAGTACGAAAAGCACAGACAGTTCAAGGACTATATGCGTACTCTCAACGGTATTTACAAAGACACTCCCGCCTTGTGGGATCTTGACAGAGATTGGGGCGGCTTTACCTGGACGGACGCGGACGCGAGAGATGAAAATATGCTTATCTTCTCACGTCTTTCCAAGTTCGGCGAAAGAGTGTATGCGATAATCAATTTTTCGGCTTCTCCCCACGATAATCGGACCTTTGCCGTAGAGTCCGGCGGATATTATTCCGTTTTGCTTAATTCCGATTCCGAGAAATTCGGCGGATGCGGCTATATGAAGAACAAAACCCTCCGCGCCCTTAAGGACGGAAACGGCGGGTATAAAATAACAGTATCAGTACCGCCGCTGGGCGCACTTTATATCAAAAAAAGGAGTGGGCAAAAGAAATGATCAAAAGAAAAGAATGTGTGGCAATGCTGCTTGCAGGAGGACAGGGAAGCCGTCTGTACCTGCTTACGGAGCGTCTTGCCAAACCCGCAGTTCCCTTTGGCGGTAAGTACCGCATTATCGATTTCCCCATATCAAACTGTATAAATTCGGGCATAGATACCGTGGGCGTGCTTACCCAGTATCAGCCCCTTGCGCTGAACGAATATATCGGCAACGGTCAGCCCTGGGATCTTGACCGTGTGTACGGCGGAGTTATGATGCTTCCTCCCTATCAGGGACTCAAGCGTGCAGACTGGTATAAAGGCACCGCAAACGCCATTTACCAGAATATGCAGTTTATAGATAAGTACGATCCCGAATACGTGCTCATCCTTTCCGGCGACCATATCTACCGTATGGATTACGCCAAGATGATCGCAGAGCACAAGCGCAATAAGGCAGATTGCACTATTGCGGTAATAGACGTTCCTCTGGCAGAGGCAAGCCGTTTCGGCATTATGAGCGCAAAAGAGGATATGTCTATATACGATTTCGAGGAAAAACCCAAAAATCCCAAGAGCACTATGGCGTCTATGGGCGTTTACGTGTTCAGCAAGGAAAAACTGTTCAGCTATCTTATCGCAGACGAGCAGGACGAAAACAGCGATAAGGACTTCGGCAAAAACGTTATTCCCGCAATGCTTAAGGCGGGGGAGAGAATGTTTGCATACCGCTTTGAGGGATATTGGAAGGACGTTGGAACCGTATCCTCTCTCTGGGAAGCAAATATGGATCTTCTGGGTGATAATCCCGCCCTTGATCTTAATGACGGCTCCTGGAGAATATACTCCAGAAGCAACGCTTATCCTCCTCATTACGTGGGCGAGAGCGCGGTTATAAAGAATTCTCAGATAACCGAAGGCTGTGAAATTTACGGAACCGTTATAAATTCCGTTATCGGCGGCGGTGTAACCGTTGCCAGAGGCGCCACCGTAAAGGATAGCGTTTTGTTTGACAATATCACAGTAAGCGAAGGCGCATCCGTTTATTATTCTATGGTGGATTCCGGCACGGTAGTGGGTAAAAATGCCACTGTCGGTAAGGATAAGGATAAAGACGGTCAGCTCACTCTGGTGGGCGGCGGCTTGAACATATTGCCCGGCATTTCCGTTCCCGACGGGGGACTTGTTTCCGAAAAAACTCTCGCCGAGCTCGGCGGAGAGGGAGGTGCGAAATGAACGTACTCGGTATAATTTTCTCCAATATTCACGATGAAAACGTTGCGGACCTTACCCGTCTGCGCACAATGGCATCCGTTCCCTTCGGATGCAGATACAGACTTATAGATTTCGCCCTTTCCAATATGGTTAACAGCGGTATATCCCGTGTGGGCGTTATCACTCATTATAACTATCAGTCCCTTATGGACCATATCGGCTCCGGTAAGGACTGGGATCTTGCCCGCAGAAGCGGCGGTATCCAGATACTCCCTCCTTACATAACCGCGTTTGCTTCCTCCAGACCCGAGGTGTACAATACCCGTCTGGAAGCGCTTATGGGTATAATTTCTTATATTCAGGGTGCGAAGGAAGAGTACGTTATACTTACGGATTGCGACGTTATCTGCAATATGGATTTTTCCGCAATTATTCAAAGACATATTGATACCGGCGCAGACTGTACCATCGCTACCAAGAAATCCTATCTGGTTACCAAGAGCGGCACCAGCAATAACGTTGAATTGTTCTATAACGAAAACGGCGACGTTACGGATATCGCCGAGCACAATTCCGTTGATCCCGCATACTGCAACGTAAACCTCAATATTTACGTTATGAACCGCAAGTATCTTGAAGAGATCGTTCTGGATTCCGTTGCTCACGGCTACAAGAGCTTTACCAAGGACGTACTTGCCCGCCGTATCGGAAGAGATAAGATAAAAGCGTACGTTTGCGACGGATATTACGCCACCGTGGATTCTATGGCAGAGTATTTTGCCTGCAGTATGGACCTGCTTAACCCCGGCACCCGCAGAGAGCTTTTCGGCATAAAGGACAGACCTATATTCACTAAAGTACGCAACAGTGCGCCTACAAAGTACAGTGATGCTGCCGTTACCAAAAATTCCCTTATTGCCGACGGATGCGTTATCGAAGGTACTGTTGAAAACTGTATCCTTTTCCGCGGAGTAAAGGTAGGCAGAGGAACTACCGTTAAGAATTCCATTCTTATGCAGGACACCGTGGTGGGAGATAACGTATACCTTAACTGCGTTATTACCGATAAATCCGCCGTGGTTCGCGACGGACGCGTGCTTTCGGGCCACGAGAGCAAACCTTATTTCATTGAAAAGAACTTGACCGTTTAATTTTCGTTTTTCCGTTTACAACGATAAAAACAAAAAAAGGAGTAAAGCTATGAAGAAAATACTTTTTGCTGCCAGCGAAGCGTTGCCTTATGCCGCATCCGGAGGATTGGGGGACGTTATCGGCTCACTTCCCGCGGCTATAAAGGAAGCGGAGAAGGATTGCGATATCCGTGTGATTATGCCCCTTTACGATAAAGTTTCCGATTCCACCCGTTCCCGTATGGAAAAAGTTTTGGAAACCACTATCGAGCTGGGCTGGAGAAAGCAGTATTGCGGTCTTTATTCCTTGGTTGAAAACGGCGTAACCTATTATTTTATAGATAACGAGTTTTACTACCGCCGCGGCGCTCTTTACGGAGCGGGCGACGATCTTGAAAGATTTGCCTTTTTCTGCAAGGCGGTAGTAGACCTCCTGCCTCTTATAGATTTTTATCCCGATTACCTTCACGCCCACGATTGGCAGGCGGCAATGTCGGTGGTATATCTTAAATGTCTGTACGGCAACGATGACAGATACAGAAATATCAAAGCCGTATTTACAATTCATAATATACAGTATCAGGGCATAGGAGATCTGTATAATATGGGCGATCTTTTGGGACTGCACGAAAAGTTTGCTCCCGTTCTGGAATTCAGCGGTTGTATGAACTTTATGAAGGGCGCGATCGTCTGCGCCGATATGGTTTCCACCGTTTCTCCCACCTATGCAAAAGAGATACTTTCTCCCGAACATTCCCACGGTCTGCATCCCGTGCTTGAAATGTGCAAGGGAAAGCTTACGGGAATATTAAACGGTATTGACAGGGAATACTATAATCCCACCAAGGATACCGAGCTTGTTAAAAACTTTTCATATATGCGTCCCGCCGGAAAGAAGGAATGTAAAAAATTCCTGCAGGAATATCTGTCCCTTCCCGTAAAAGAGGACGTACCTATGGTGATAATGATCACCCGTCTGGTTTCCCATAAGGGACTGGATATCGTAAAGGAATCTCTGTACAGCCTGCTTGAGGAGAATATTCAGTTCGTTCTGCTGGGCACGGGAGATTACGAATACGAAAGATTTTTTGAAGAAGCGGCAAACCGCTTCCCCGGAAAAATGCGCACTCTGCTTAAATACGATAAAGAGCTTTCCAAGCGCATTTATGCCGCAGGCGATATTTTCCTTATGCCTTCTTTAAGCGAGCCCTGCGGACTTGCGCAGATGATCGCATCCCGCTACGGCACCGTACCCGTTGTACGTGAAACGGGCGGACTTTACGATAGTATAAAGGACTGCGGCTGGGAAGGCGGCGGAAACGGCTTTACCTTTGCCCCCTATTCCGGTATGGAGCTTTATAATGCGGTAAAGCGCGCCGTTAATCTTTACGGCAATACCGCCGAATGGGAAAAACTTGTTTTGAAAGTAATGCGCTATGATTTCTCATGGAAAAAGAGCGCAAAACTATATATCCAAATGTACGAAAGGCTTAACTAACCCCGATGAACAAACAGCAGCTTAAAAACCAGATCACAGGCACTCTTGCCAGATATTATTCCGTTTCCCCCGAGGAGGCAAACGCAGAGCAGATATATTCTGCGCTGGCAATGTGTGTAAGAGATATTCTGGCAAAAAAGAATAGTGATTTTTACAAAACAGCAAAGGAAAAGGAAGCCAAGCGCGTGTACTATATATGTATGGAATTCCTTATGGGCAGACAGCTCAAAATGAACCTTTGCAATCTCGGTCTGGAATCCTCCTACCGTGAAGTGCTTTCAGAGATAGGCTTCGACCTTGATGAAATATACGATCTCGAAACCGACCCTGCCTTGGGTAACGGCGGCTTGGGCAGACTTGCCGCTTGCTTTATGGATGCTCTTGCAACCCAGCAGTACCCCGCAAAAGGATTTTCCATACTCTTTGAGTACGGCTTGTTCAGACAGAAAATGGCAGAGGGCGAACAGCTCGAATTGCCCGATATCTGGCTTCCCTCAGGTCAGGTCTGGCTGGTTCCCAGACAGGATAAAAGCGTTTCCGTAAAATTGGGCGGAAAAATAAAGGAAAAATGGGACAACGGCAGATGCGAGCCTATTTACGAGGATTACGATGAGATCGACGCCGTTCCCTACGATATGTACGTTTCCGGCGCAGACAGCGATTGCTGTAACACCCTCCGTCTGTGGAAGGCGCAGGATAAGCGCAATTTTAATATGGAAGCATTTTCTCAGGGTCAGTATATAAAGGCTGTTGAGGAAAATACTATGGCAGAAACCATCTCCAAGGTGCTTTATCCTGCGGATAACCACCACGAGGGTAAATTGCTCCGTCTTTCCCAGCAGTATTTCCTTGTTTCCGCATCACTGCAGAATATAGTTTCTAACCACGTTTCCCAGTATAAGACTCTGGATAATTTTGCGGAAAAGGTTTCTATCCATATTAACGATACCCATCCCGCACTCTGCGTTCCCGAGCTTATGCGTATCCTTATGGATGATCATCATTATTCCTGGGAAAAAGCGTGGGAGATCACCGTAAATACCATCTCCTATACCAACCACACCGTTCTTCCCGAAGCGTTGGAATGCTGGAACGAGGATCTGTTCCGCTTCAAGCTTCCCAGAATTCACAATATCGTTACCGAGATCAACCGCCGCTTCTGCGAGGATGCGTGGAACAACTTCCCCGGAAACTGGGATAAGATCAGCCGTATGGCAATTCTCGGCAACGGTCAGGTAAGAATGGCAAACCTTTCCGTTGTCGGTTCTAACCACACCAACGGCGTATCCAAGCTCCATTCCGATATCCTTAAAAAGACGGTATTCCGTGATTATGCGGATATGTATCCCGAAAGATTTACCAACGTTACCAACGGTATCGCACACCGCAAGTGGCTGTGCTATTCCAACCCCCGTCTTGCAAGTTTGCTGGACGAATGTATCGGCGAAGGCTACCGCAAGGATGCATCCCAGCTTGAGAAATTCCTTGCCTACGAAAACGATGAATCCGTGCTTAAACGTATCGGCGAGATAAAGCACGCAAACAAAGTGGATTTTGCCAACTATATAAGCAGCCGCTACGGCACGTCTATCGATCCCGATTCTATTTTCGACGTTCAGGCAAAGCGTCTGCACGAGTATAAGCGTCAGCTTCTCAATGCCCTTAATATTATTTCTCTTTATACCGCGCTTTTGGAGAATCCTTCTCTTGACGTGCAGCCCCAGACATTTATCTTCGGCGCAAAGGCAGCTCCCGGATATTATCTGGCAAAGGATATTCTCCGCCTCATATGCTATATTGCGGCTGATATCGAGAAAAATCCCGTTCTGCGTGAAAAGATCCGCGTAGTATTCCTTGAAAACTACAACGTAACCCTTGCAGAGCGTCTTATGCCCGCTGCCGACGTAAGCGAGCAGATCTCACTTGCAGGTAAAGAAGCAAGCGGTACGGGTAATATGAAGTTTATGATCAACGGCGCTGTTACCATCGGTACGTTGGACGGCGCAAACGTAGAGATCGCAGAGCAGGTGGGAGATGATAACATCTTCATCTTCGGTCTGCGCGCTCACGAGGTAGATGAGCTTTGGAAGAAGGGATACTCCTCTTCAAGCTATTACCTCCGTTCTCCCGAATTAAAGCGTGCTATCGACCGTCTTGCCGTCGGCTTCAACGGAAGACCGTTTACCGATATAGCAAACTATCTGCTGTTCTCTCACGGCGTGTCCGACCCCTATATGTGTCTTGCTGATTTTGAGGATTATCATACTACCCACAAGAATCTTGTAGATGCATACGGCGATACGACCCGTTGGAACAAGATGGCGCTTAATAACATTGCGAAAGCAGGCATTTTCGCCGCAGACCGCAGTATCCGTGATTACGCGGAAAATATATGGAACGCTGTTCCTGTTAAGGACTGATAAATATCAATTCAATACTTTTTGCTTCCGGCGCGCCTACGGAAAAGCGCGTGTTCCCCTTGGGCACGTCCGTAGACGCCGGAGACGGATATATAATAAAAGATAAATACGGCAATACACCACCCGCACTTCCCGGTGCGGGATTGTATACTGTCTGTTACCGCGACGGCGGTTTTGCGGATACCTTCACGGTTACCGATGAAAAGTATCCCGCCCCCGCTTTTCTTGATAACGGCATTATATATCAGGTATTTGTGGACCGCTTTGCCCGCGGGGGCAACGTTCCCAAGAGAGAGGACGCAGTCTACCCCGATTGGGAGGACACCCCCGAATACAAAAGAAGCGAAAAAGGGGAATTAAAAAACAATACCCTTTTTGGCGGAACGCTGTGGGGAGTTGCTGAAAAGCTTGATTACATCGCATCTTTGGGTGCGGGAAGTATATATCTTTCTCCCATTTGCAAGGCGTATTCCAACCATAAATACGATACCGACGATTACCTCACCGTAGACGAAGGCTTCGGCGGCGACGAGGCTTTACAGCATCTTATAAACGAAGCGGAAAAGCGTGGTATAAAGATAATTCTTGACGGCGTGTTCAACCACGTGGGCGAGCACAGCCTGTACTTTACCTCCGCCCTTAACGATCCGTCTTCTCCTTACAGAGAGTGGTTTTCGTTTTCTGATTACCCTCACGAGTACGATTGCTGGTGGGGGTGTCGAAATCTGCCCAAAACCGTAAAATGCGTGTCCTTCCGCGATTTTATATGTAATAAGGTCATACCTAAATATATGGGAATGGGCATAGGCGGTTTCCGTCTGGACGTGGTTGACGAATACAGTAATGAATTCACCCACGAAATTTGCGCCGCCGTAAAAAAGGCGTTCCCTCGCGGATGCATCATCGGCGAAGTGTGGGAGGATGCTTCCACCAAGGTAGCCTATGACGAGGCGAAGGACTATTTTCAGGGCAGTTCTCTGGATTCGGTTACAAATTATCCCTTCCGCGACGGAATTATAAGATTTTTCCGTTACGGAGATATAGCCCATCTTTCGGGCGTACTGGCGTATCAGCTTACCCATTATCCCAAAGCAAAGCTGCTTCGCCTTATGAATACCCTGGGCACTCACGATACAGCCCGTATCATAACCGCATTGGCAGGCTATGAAGGGGATATGTCCGCAGAAGAGGCGGCAGTATACCGACTTTCCGAAGAAGAGTACGCTTTGGCCGCAATGCGCTTGCGCGCCGCATACGGACTTTTGGTTTCTCTTCCCGGCACGCCTTGTCTGTATTATGGGGACGAGATCGGTATGCAGGGCAAATCCGATCCCTTTAACCGTTATGCATATCCCTGGGGAAAAGAGGATACGGATCTTCTTTCCTTCTTTAAAAAAGCAGGCGGAGTGCGCAAAAATTCACCCTTGCTCTCCCGCGGAGATACCAAAATTATTTTGGCTGAAAGCGGCAAATTCGTGTTTACCCGTACCTTTGCGGGAAAGACACTTTTGGTGGTTTCTTTTGCCGCAGGAGGAGAATATCCTCTTGATGGGGAATATACTGATCTATTGACGGGTCAAAAATACTGCGGAAAGGTATCCGCATCCCACCCCGTAACATTTATTTTACAGGAGGAGTAAAATGCTGTCTTTAAACCATACCTTTGAAGAGATATGTAAGGCATTTAAACTCAAAGGCGAATTCTTCGGCTACAACGTAATAAAAAGCGGAAATATAAACGATACCTATACCGTTCATACCGACGGATACGAGGGCGGACGTACCTATCTGGTACAGCGTATAAACCACAACGTGTTCCATTCTCCCGATAAGATCATATCCAACGTGTGCCGTATAACAGATCATATAAGAAAGCGTATGATTGCGGACGGGGAAACGGACATTAAACGCCGTGTGCTTAAAATGTATCACACTCCCGAGGGAGAGTATATCTACCGTTCCGAGGACGGGAGCTATTGGCGTGTTATCAGCTATATAACCAATTCCTGTACCTTCAACAGCCGTCCCACCGCAAAGATAATGCGTAATGCAGGTAAGGCGTTCGGCGAATTCCAGAAAAACCTTTCGGATTTCGATGCGGCTTCTCTGTATGAAACTATCCCTTATTTTCACGATACGGTGAAGAGATTTGAGGATTTCGAAAATTCCGTGGCGGCTGACGTTGCGGGAAGAGCTGCGACCGTGAAGGACGAGATAAATTATCTGCGTTCGATGGTGTCTTATGCGGGCTATTTCCGCGATCTGGCAAAAGAGAATAAAATACAGCTCCGTGTCACCCATAACGATACCAAGTGCAACAACGTAATGTTTGATGCAGGCACGGGCGAGCCTTTGGCGGTAATAGATCTGGATACGGTTATGCCCGGCTATGCCGCGTATGATTTCGGTGATGCGGTGCGCTTTGCCGCAAACACGGCGGCGGAGGACGAAAAGGATCTGTCCAACGTTTCTCTGGATACGGATATGTTCGCCCAATTTGCTTCGGGCTTCGTTCCCCAGCTTTACGGCAGTCTTAACGATACGGAAATTTCCACGCTGTCTATGGGTGCGCTGGTGGTTACCCTCGAGCTGGCATCCAGGTTTTTGGCAGATTATCTCGCAGGGGATACTTATTTCAAGACTGCGTATTCAAAGCATAACCTTGTTCGCGCCCGCTGCCAGATACGCCTTGCTCAGGATATGGAAAGTAAAATGAATGAGCTCGAACGCATAATGATGCAATTTTGAACAAATTTTTAAAAAACTTTAAGGAAATTTGAAAGAAAAGTTAATTTTTCACTTGACTTTGGGGAAAATTGTGGTATACTACTACAAGATTAGTGCTTGTTTTGTGAATTTTTAACAAGAGATGTGGATGGAAAATATCACCCCCGTAACAAATGAAGACGCGTTGCTTGTGGCATCTGCCCGTGAGGGAGATTCACTTGCTTTTGCTTTGCTTGTACACAGATATTCCCGAATAATGAATTCCTACATAGGCACTCTTTCGGTATCCGAGTCCGAGAAGGAGGACCTATTGCAGGAGGGGCTTATAGGGCTTTTAAAGGCTGTCCGCAGTTATGAAGATGAGAAGGCGTCGTTTTCCACATACGCCGTTACTTGTATAAAAAACAGTATAATATCGGCGCTCAGAAAATATGTAAAAGCACCCGTCCTTTTGCCGGATACGCAAGAGATCGGTGAGGCGGAGGCGTTGGAGAGCGATTCACCGGAGCAGATCCTTTTGGATACAGAATCCGGCAAGCTTCTGCACGACAGACTTTTCAAAGCACTCTCTCCTTTGGAAACAAAGGTGTTTGAGCTTTATCTTGCGGATGAATCATACGCAGAGATAAGTCAAAAATTGGGCAAGGACGTTAAAAGCGTGGATAACGCAGTACAGCGTATCCGTTCCAAACTCAAGAGAATAATTTAGCAAAAACCCTTTAAAAAAGGGGAAAAATAATTTTTTATCAAGCGAGGTAAAATCAGCATGTACGAAGACAAGACTTTGGTTTGTAAGGATTGCGGCGCAGAATTCGTTTTCTCCGCAGGTGAACAGGAGTTCTACGCAGAACGCGGTTTCCAGAACGAGCCCCAGAGATGCAAACCCTGCCGTGACGCAAGAAAGAACGCAGGCAAGGCTCCCAGAGAGCTCTTTACAACCACTTGTGCACAGTGTGGCAAGGAAGCAAAGGTTCCCTTCCAGCCCTCTAACGACAGACCGGTATACTGCAGCGAATGCTATGCCGCTTCCAAGCAACAGTAATCTGCTTTAACGAATAACATATATTATTCTCCGGCACGAATCATTTTTGCTTACAAAGACTGTGTAAATAAAAAATCCCCGAGCGAAGCTCGGGGATTTTTTTTGTGATGTTTTTTTACTTTCTGTTACTTAAAGCAGTAATTATTCCCATTGCGCCGCCGAATCCTACCCAAGTGGATATTATAACGAACAGCCACGGCATATCTTTTAAAAACTCTCCAATATTTTCTCCTGTAGCAAGCGCTGTAATCACCACTATTATGAATGATAACAGCGTAAATCCGATCGAGAAAAATCCTCCGCCGAATAAGAATACAGTAAGAAAAATTTTGGCAAAAGAAGGCAAGTCTTTGTTGAGGTAAGCTTTTTCGCTTTTGTTCAGCTTGATGCGCTGTGCCCGCTTTGCCGCAACCGTGGCGGCAGTTTTTAAAAAAGCTTGAGGGTTATAATCCTCATATGCGTAGTGATATATAACGTCAAACAAGGTTTTTCCTTTACTGTCAAACGCACAGTAATATATATCTGTTTCGTCTGCGGACATATCTTCTTTTAAGATAGCGGTTCCGCAAAGAAAAGTAATGCCTTTTGGTTCGCCGTTATCTATACTTTCTTGACAATGAACGCGGTATACCGCGTTTTTTCCTTTTGCAACGGTATGCGTGCTTCCGTAGGATTCGGCGGTAATGCTTTTCTTTGTAATGCCGGTCTTAACGTAATCCGGAAAGCTTCCTTCAAAGCCTTGCTCGTGCATTGCATCATCGATAATTTTTAAATGATCCTTATTATCCGCTTCGGGACACGAGTAATCCTGCTGGCTTTCTTTTATCTTGCTGTATACGGCATCCCATAAGGGCTTGTAGCGCAATTTGGAAAGTTCGAGAACAAGCCAACTAACGGGGCGTTCCTTGCCTTTCGGTTTTTGCGCTTTTTTAAAAAACTTTTCAAGATCTTCAAAGCCGTTGTCAACAGCCAATTTATGAAGCAAAGGAAAGCCGCAAGGCTCGTTGGGACGAACGAAAGCAAACTGTTCCAGCTCTTTTAAAAGTGGGAGTAAGTCTTGCTCTTTTTGGTTAAGCATATCGGGCGCTATGGCTGCTTTGTCGCAAATCTGCCACGCTATAATAGCTAAATACACCCACGGAGTGGCTTGATAAATCGTATGTTTTGCGCAGTTGTAGCTTTGGGATTTTACGATCTTTATATCGGTAAAGCGTAAATAGTATTTTGTGTCATCCTCCAATTCCACGGCAAGAGTGTACTTGCTTTGCGTTTCCGAATATGACAAAACCGCTTCTTTTATCCTTTTGTCCCGCAGTTCGGCAGGTGCAGAGCAGCCCTCGAACTGTATTTTTCTGTATGCGGCATCGGAATTCAAAACGGTGATCTCCATACCGTTTTTCCATTGCTCCAATTCGGGGAAAATGGGAAAAACATCAATCACTTTAAGCGCAGCCAGCTTTTCTTTTTCAAGTATAAGTGCGCTGTTATCAATCTTAAGAATCGCACCCCTTGTCATAGTGCAGTCGCTCCCTTTGTACGGTTTTATTCATTATAACATACGCTGTATGGTTTTTCAACAAACTTTTGCCGAACAAATGTTTGTTTACATAATTTTTAATGATGTTTGGCAATTGTTGGCAGGTAATGGCAAAAATAAAGAAAAACGTGGGTGTTTTGGTGATAATTTGTTTTACATAATTTTTGAAAAAAGCAAAAAAGGTATTGCATTTTTTAAAATGGTTGTATATAATAGGTTCGTGGGGAATTGTGGTGGGATATAACACCGTTTTCCCAGTAAATTCCGTTTTTGGAAAAGTTTGTTTAAAAGGGAGGGGAAGGAATGTTCTTCGGCGAATACAGACATACGCTTGATACCAAGGGCAGAATATTCCTGCCCGCCAAATTACGCGATGAGCTTGGTGAAAAATTCTGGGTTTGTAAAGGTATGGGCAAATGCCTGCAGATCTTTACAGACGAAGCGTGGAACGATTTTTGCGCAAAGCTGGATAACCTCGCCGCAGCGCAAGCCCGCCATATAAAGCTTTATTTTTATTCCGGCGCAAACGAAACCGCTTTGGATGCCCAGGGAAGAATAGCCCTTTCTCCCGCACACAGAGAGTTTGCGTGCCTTGATAAAAACGTGGTTATCGTGGGTAACCGTACCCACCTTGAGATATGGTCCGAAGCAGAGTGGGAAGCAGAGCAGGCAAGCCTTGACAGCGAAGCTATAACCGCATCTCTTCTTGAAATGGGCTTCTGATATGGAGTTTAAGCATTATTCCGTACTTGCAAACGAGTGTATGGAGTTATTGGACATAAAGCCCGACGGTGTCTACGTAGATTGCACCTTGGGCGGCGCGGGACATACCCGTCTTATCCTTTCCCGCCTTGGAGAAAAGGGAAGAGTAATAGGTATCGACAGGGATAACGATGCTCTCGCAAACGCCAAAGAAAAAATTAACGATATTCGTTTTACCCCGTTCAAAAGCAATTACGAGGACGTTGCAACCGTTCTTGATGAATTGGGGATCGAAAAAGCAGACGGATTTTTATTTGATCTCGGCGTGTCCTCTTACCAGTTGGATACACCCGAGAGAGGCTTTTCTTATATAAACAATGCTCCTCTGGATATGCGTATGGACACGTCTTCGGGAATTACCGCATATGACGTGGTGAATACATATTCCGAAAGCGAATTGGCAAGAATAATTTTTGAATACGGCGAGGATAAATTTGCCCGCCGTATCGCATCCCGTATAGTGAGAGAACGCAGCCAGAATCCTATTGCCACCACGGGCGCTCTTGCGGATATTATTTCCGCCGCAGTACCCGGTCAATCAAAGGGAGGACATCCTGCAAAGAGAGCGTTTCAGGCTATACGAATAGAAGTAAACGGCGAGCTTTCCTCTGTGGGCAAAGCATTGGAATCCGCCGCGGGAAGACTTAAAAAGGGCGGAAGGATAGCTGTTATCAGCTTCCATTCCTTGGAGGACCGCATAGTAAAAAACACCTTTGCAACCCTCGCTTCTCCTTGCACCTGCCCCAAGGATTTTCCCATTTGCGTATGTAATAAGGTTCCGACGGTAAAGGTAGTTACCAGGCATCCCGTGCTTCCGTCGGAGGAAGAATTAAAAGAAAACAGCCGTTCCCATTCTGCAAAGCTAAGGGCGGCAGAGGGAATTTAAGTTTTTGAAAGGAAATTAAGAATGAACAACCGGAAGCCCACCGCCGTGTCGAAACGAAGCGCAGAAACAATAAAACCGTCACTTTCTGTCGGCACAGATGCAGGTATAAATTCCGTTCACAAGCCCAGAACCGGAACGGGCATAAATAAAGTCAACGTAAAGCGAAAGAGAAATATGGTGGCGGTAAGGGAGATGCCTATCCGCACCGAGCGCAAAAAGGAACGTGCTCCCCTTCCTATCGGCGTAATATTCACCGCACTCATTTTCACCGCGCTGTTTTCCTTTATGATCATCAACTACGCAGAGATCGACAGATATAACAGCGAATTGGGTGAAATGGATCAAAAGATTTCGGCTTTAAAGCACGAGCAGGACATTCTGGAGCAAAAGTTGGATCAGAAAGACGATCTTACCTATATCTGCAATTACGCCGAAACCGAGCTTGGTATGGTGAAATATCAGAACATACCTTCCAAACACGTTAAAACCGAAAGTGTTGATGCAAAAAGCGAGGTTATCGTTTACGATGACGGTCAGAACGGACTTGGCGTAATGCTTTCCGGTATGGCGGAAGCGTTCAGAGAGTTTTTTAATTAGTCGCATAGAGTATAAGGGTATGCGAATATAATTGTTTGTGGAGGGTAAAGTTGAAAAAACGGCTTTACCCTGTTTTTGCTTAATATCATTTGCTTTTTTCACCCGGAGGGATCTTATCTTGGAAAACAACCAAAAGCATATTACGGGAACAGAAGTCGGTGTTACAAGTAAGCTGTTCGTCAGACGCGGCATTGTTATAACCATCGGCTTTGTCTTGATGTTTTCGTTTCTTATATACCGAATAGCAAAAATTCAGTTTGTGGATGGCGAGGAATACCGTAACGCCGCCCAGGATCAGTACACCCACGAGCTTACCATTCCCGCAAAGCGCGGGGATATAGTAGACCGTAACGGAACCCTCCTTGCCACCACTATTACGGTGCAAAACTGTTTTATTTCTCCTGCGGATATTCCTTTGAAGGATAAAGACGGAAATCCTACGGAGGAAACCAAAAATCTGGTCATTCGTGAGCTTTCAAAGATTCTTAACGTGGAGCAAAGCTTTATCCGTGAAAAGGCGGAGAAGGTAAACCGTAAATACGAAATGATTAAAAAAGAGCTTAACGCCGAGGAAGAAGCAGCGGTAAGAAAGCTTATTACCGATTACGGGCTTACCAATATAGTTCATCTTGAAGAATCCACCAAGCGTTATTATCCTTATAACGATCTGGCAAGCCATATTATCGGCTTTACGGGCAGTACCAATAACGGTCTGCAGGGCTTGGAATACACCTATGATGAATTTCTTACCGGCGTTGACGGCAGAGTAGTAAAGGCGACCGATGCCAACGGAAACGAGATTCCTTTTGATTACGAAAGCTATATAGATGCCATCGACGGATACAATCTCGTAACGACTATAGATTGGTCCATACAATCCGTGCTTGAGAAGTATCTTAAGCAGGCATACGAGGAAACCAAGCCCACCGGAACGGTTACGGGCATTATCTGCGATGTAAACACGGGAGAAGTGTTGGCAATGGCAAACGCTCCTTCCTTTGATCTGAACAACTATTCCATTCTTACCGAGCCTTATATGGATCTGCTTGCAGAGTTTGAGGCAACGGAGGGCGTTACCGAAGAGCAGATCAACGAATACAAAGCACAGCTTCGCTACAATATGTGGTCGAATTTTGCTGTAAGTGCAACCTATGAGCCCGGCTCCACCTTCAAGATGATCACAGGTGCCATAGCTCTTGACGAGGGCTGTATTACCGATACCGATACCTTTGAGTGTCAGGGCAGATACGTTATTGCCGGCGTTCCCATAAAATGCCACGTTTACGGTAAAAAGATACACGGAACACAGGTTTTTGCTCAGGCGATATACAATTCCTGCAACCCTGCGTTTATTCAGATAAGCCAAAAAATAGGTGCCGAAAGATTTGAAGAATATTTTGATCTGTTCGGTTATAGCGAGAAGATATCTTCGGATTTCCTCGGAGAAGCCACCTCCATATTCTTCCCCTCGCTGGGCGTTGTCGACCTTGCCAACGCATCCTTCGGTCAGGGCTTTAAGGTTACTCCCATTCAGCATTTGAGAGCCCTTTGCACTATTGCAAACGGCGGATATCTTGTAACTCCCCATCTGGCAAAGCAGATAACGGATTCCGACGGAAACGTTATAGAAAATATTCAGTACGATGTTTCCCGTCAGGTGGTTTCTTCCCAAACCTGCGATATTATTATGAAGGCGCTTGTCAACTCAACCAAGAACGCGTCTGTAAGCGGATATAACGTAGTATCCAAAACCGGTACTTCCCAGAAGCTGGATACGGTGGACATAGAAGACGACTACGTTCTTTCCTGCGTTACCTTCGCTCCCGCAGAGGATCCTCAAATCGCAATTCTCGTTTTGGTTGATAACCCCACCATAACCACTTCTACTGTATACGGCTCGTCTATTGCCGCGCCTGTAGTTTCCAACGTTCTTTCCGAGGTTCTTCCTTATATGGGAATTCTTCCCACCGAATCCGGAGCAGACGTAATGGTTACCGTACAGGATTACCGCGGTACCGACGTTGATACCGCTACCTTTGCTATCGAGCAGTTGGGACTCAAGGTTCATATAAAGGGCAACGGTACTGAAGTTATAGATCAGCTTCCCAGATCCGGTAATTCTCTCAACACCGAAAACGGCGTTGTAGTGCTTTATACCGAAGGAAGCAACACTACGGAGATGATCATTATGCCCGATCTCGACGGTATGTCCCCCGCCAAGGTTTCCGAAGCGTTGGCGAACAGACACCTTAATATTTCCGTAAGCGGTATATTCAACGATTCTTATACCAACTGCTACGCATACGCTCAAAGCGTCCCTGCGGGAACGTTGGTTGCCCCCGGCACTATTATTGAAGTAGAATTCAGATATAACGAGGAAATAGAATAATTATGTCAGTAGGTTTCCAAAGAATAATCCGCGTAACCCAAGGCGTTGCAGGAGAAGGAACGGATATGAAACGAGAGTTCGATCTGTTTACAACGGACAGCCGTGAAGCTCCCGGAAATAATGCGTTGTTCGTGGCTTTCAAGGGAGAACGAAACGATGCTCACGATTATCTGGGCGGCGTACTTTCCCTTGATAACTGCGGTGCGATAATAGAAAATCCCGAATTTTTGCAGGCAAACGCAGTCCTTGTGCCTTCGTCAAGAAAAGCGTTACAGCAGATCGCAAGAGATTACCGTGAAAACGATATAAAAGATACGGTTTGCATAGGTATAACCGGAAGCGTGGGAAAGACTACCGCCAAGGAAATGACGGTAAAATGTCTTTCCTCGGGGAAATCGGTATCCTTTACCAAGGGGAACCGAAACAGTCAGGTAGGGCTTCCCCGTACCGTGCTTGAAGTGCCCGTTGGCACGGAAGCAGCGGTTTTTGAAATGGGAATGAGCCTTCCCGGCGAGATGGAGCGTATCGCAGTATGCGCTCAGCCGGATATAGTTATGGTTATAAATATCGGCAATTCTCATATAGAAGCCTTTGGAACCAGAGAAAAAATAAGAGATGAAAAGCTCAATATATTAAAAGGACTCCGTCCCGGCGGAAAGCTTATAGTAAACGGCGATGAACCCTTGCTGGCTTGCCTGCCGAATGCCATAAAATGTGGTATTGACAACCCCGAAAACCAAGTGTATGCTTATAATATTGAACGGGACGGCGCTGACACCGTGTTTGACGTTTGCCTTTTCGGCGAACATTTTGGCGCCCGTATCGGTGCTATCGGCAGACATATGGTTTATGATGCATTGTTTGCTTTTGCCGCAGGAAGTCTTTTGGGTCTTACCGTAGATCAAATGCGTTCATCCTTAGAGGAGTTTTCCTCCGTGGGTGACCGACAGCGTATCGTGGAAACAAACGGTGTCCGCGTTATTGCGGATTGCTATAACGCATCTCCCGAATCCGTTTCCGCCGCTCTTGAGGTCTTGGGCGGATTTAAGGGCAGAAAGATCGCCGTTCTGGGCGATATGCTTGAATTGGGCGAGCACAGCCCCGCGCTTCACGCTCAGGTGGGCAAAAAAGCCGCAGAGCAAGGCGTGGATTTACTTATATGTATCGGCGAGCAAACAAAAAATTCTGCTTTGTCTTTTGGTGAAAACTCAGTCTGCTTTAACGCCGATGAAGGCGAAAAGGCGGCGGAATACATTAAGAATACGTTTTCCGCAGGGGATACCGTGCTGTTTAAGGGCAGTAGGGGAATGAAACTGGAAAATATAATGAAGAAGGTTTTTGATATATGAATATGACCGTTTTAATGATCATCGGCGCGCTTATCGGCTTTGCCGTTACCGTTTTGCTTTGCAAAATATTCATTCCCGTGCTTCGCAAGGTAAAATTGGGACAGAAAATATTGGAGATCGGTCCTTCCTGGCACAAATGCAAGGAGGGCACTCCCACAATGGGCGGCGTGTTCTTTATCGTGGGAATACTGATTGCGGCGTGCGCACTCGTTTTGCCCGATTGTATAAAAACGAATGACTGGGCAATAATGCTTCATCTGGGCTTTGCTTTGTTTAACGGACTTATCGGTCTTGTGGACGATTACGTTAAGCTGTTCAAAAAGAGAAATAAAGGTCTTACCGCTATTCAGAAGCTTATACTCCAGTTCGGCTCTGCAGGCGTATATCTCTTCGCCGTGGACAAACTCGTGGGTATCGACACTACCGTTTTCGGAATAAATTTAGGCTTTTTCTACTATATTATATTATTGGTGGCAATAGTTTATTTTGTAAATTGCTCCAACCTTACCGACGGTATCGACGGTCTTGAGGGAAGCATTTCCGCAGTTATCTGCCTTGCTTTAATGCTTATCGCCATCCGTCTTGACAATATCTCTCTCGCAGTAATTTCCGCAACCTCCGTAGGTGCGCTGCTCGGCTATCTTATCTTCAATTTCCACCCCGCAAAGGTGTTTATGGGAGATACGGGCTCTCTGTTCCTGGGCGGTCTTGCAACTGCTCTGCTGGTACATATCGGCGCTCCTCTTCTTATAATACTTATGGGCTTCGTATGGCTCTTTGAGGGACTTTCCGTAATGCTTCAGGTATTTTCCTTCAAGGTGTTTAAAAAGCGTATATTTAAAATGACTCCCGTTCACCACCATTTTGAAATGTGCGGCTGGAGCGAATTCACCATCGTGGGTGTGTTCTCTCTCGTAACCGCTATCGGATGTGCAATAGCTTATTTCGTATACTTTATGTGAGGATATAAATGAACTCTAATCTTCCTGCCGTCAGCAAAAAACAAAATAGTTCTCTGCCGGCAGAAAGACCGGTAAAGCGTAATATAGTACGTATGATAGGGGAAGTAGACCGTCCCCTTATGCTCATTATTATCGCTCTCATCTGCTTCGGTCTGGTAATGGTATTTTCTTCCAGCTATGCCCACGCAGATACCCGTTACGGAGATTCCTACCGTCTTATCAAATCTCAGCTTCGTTCCGCCCTTATAGGCTTGGCGGCAATGCTGGCGGTAACCAGATTGGATTACAGAATCATAAAAAAATTCGGTCTTATCGCTTGCCTTGTAATTTACGGTCTTAATTACGCCGTTCCTTTTATCGGCACGGTGTTCAGCGGCGCGAAGCGTTGGATCCAGTTCGGAAGCTTTACAATGCAGCCTTCGGAGCTTTTAAAGTTTGCCGTTATACTTGCGGCGGCTATATATATTTCCGATAACTACCATAAAATATCCTCGGCAACCACCTTTAAGGCGCAGATCCGTACCTTGCTTCCTATGGCTGTTATTGCGATAGCGGCGGCAGGTGCAACCATGTTCCAGAACCACTTTTCCGCTACTATAATTATGGCGTGCCTCGCCTTTGCGATGCTGCTTATGAGCAATATCAAGCTTCGCTGGGTTATGGTTGCAATCGTAGCGGCAGGTATCGTCGGTGTGCTGTTGTTTACCGTTTTCCGCGGAGTTCTGGAGGAATTGGTTCCTCAGGTTTTCGTCCGTCTGGAGGTATGGGAAGACCCCTTCAAGTATATGTCGGTGGCTTCCGGCGGTAAAGGATATCAGCCCGCACAGTCGCTGTATGCTATCGCATCCGGCGGATTCTGGGGCTTGGGACTTGGACAGAGCAACCAAAAGCTTGGTTATCTGCCTGAGCCTTATAACGATTATATTTTTGCAATTCTTTGCGAAGAATTGGGACTTTTCGGTGCGATCCTTGTTATCGCTCTGTTTGCGGCGTTTATAATAAGAGGCTTCATCGTCGCCTCCCGCGCACCGGACAGATTTTCACAGCTTTTAACAATGGGCATAGTTTCTCAGGTTGGTATTCAGGTAGCGCTCAACCTTGCGGTTGTAACCAACACCTTGCCTTCCACCGGTATAGGTCTGCCCTTCTTTTCCTTCGGCGGTACGGCACTTATCATTTTGCTTACCGAAATGGGAATAATACTTTCTGTTTCCCGTTATTCTTATGTAGAGAAAGGATAATTGAGTATGAGAATAGTAATGTGCGGCGGCGGCACGGGGGGACACGTCAACCCTGCCATATCTATCGCAGATACAATAAAAAAACGCTGTCCCGATGCAGAGATATCATTTATCGGCACGGAAAAGGGTATAGAGCATTTGCTGGTGCCCAAGGCGGGATACGATATATCTTTCGTAAAGGTACGTGGCTTTAAAAGATCTCTTTCTTTAAAGAATTTTGATGCGGCTGTAAAAGCAGTTACTTCCGTAATGCGTGCAAAAAAGCTTCTTAAAGAAGCCAAGCCGGATCTGGTTATCGGTACGGGCGGCTACGTTTCATGGCCTACCGTAAAGGCGGCAAGCAAATTGGGCATTCCCACCCTCATTCACGAGCAAAACGCTTTTCCCGGTATGACCACCAAAATGCTTTCGAAATTTGCAGACAGAGTTTGCGTTTCCTTTGAAGAAAGCAGAAAATTTTTCGATGAAAAAATAAGAGAAAAGCTCATCTTTACGGGCAACCCCGTAAAGCCCAACGATATCACCCGCGCTGAGGCTCGTAAAGCCCTCGGTCTGTCCGATGACAAGGTGTATATCCTTTCCTTCGGCGGCTCCTTGGGCGCGGAGAAGGTAAACGAATACTGCTTTGATCTTATGGGATACGTTACACAGCATCACGATCTTTATCATACCCACGCTATAGGCAAAAGCGGCTACCAGAAGTATTCAGCAATAGCCGCAGAAAAAGGATATGATAAAGCACAGAATATAGAAATTCTGGAATACATATACGATATGCCTCTTCGTATGGCGGCGGCAGATATTATCGTGTGCCGTGCAGGCGCTATCACTCTGGCAGAGCTTGCGTGTATGGGAAAAGCATCTGTGCTCATTCCTTCTCCCAACGTAACGGACGATCACCAATTCAAAAACGCATCCGTTCTG
The DNA here is from genome assembly GCA_964485815.1 of uncultured Oscillospiraceae bacterium. Classification (GTDB taxonomy): domain Bacteria; phylum Bacillota; class Clostridia; order Oscillospirales; family CAG-382; genus SFLA01. The sequence goes on along the minus strand of CAZAJX010000026.1, from coordinate 1,631 downwards.
GGAAATGCCTGCGCCGCTGTGGTTATGCGTGAGAGCGAGGTTACGGGCGAAAAGCTTATCGCGCAGGTAGAATCTCTGGCGTACGACAAGAGCAAGCGTGAACTTGTGGAAGTGAATGTCCGCCGCTTTGCCCGACCCGACGCTGTAAACGAGATAGTGGATACCGCGCTTTCGCTTATCAAAAAATAATTTTTCAGGAGGGAACCGTGGAACAAGTCAGATTCAAACGGAAAACCGTTGATCTTGACGAAATGGAAAAACAGCAGAGCCGAAAACGGTTCCGCCGCAATATTTTTTACGTTTTTCTGTTTTTGTCTATAGTGATCCTGTTCTTGGGAACCGCGTTTTTCGTGTTCTTCCGTGTAAAGGATATTTCCGTTACGGGCAACAGTATTTATACCGATGAAGAGATAATTCTCGCTTCGGGTATTGAAACCGATAAAAATATGTTTTCTTTTTCCGGAAAAAGCGTGGAAGAGGAAATAAAGGAGCTGCTTCCTTACGTGGGAAGCGTTACCGTAAAACGGGATCTGCCCTCAGGTGTGGTTATAGAGATCGAGGAAGAGAAAGCGGTAATGTATATCGTGCTCAACGGCGATTACTATCTTCTTTCCGAAGAGCTTACCGTGCTTTCCGTAAGCAACAAGCTTTCCTCGGTGCCCGTCGGTGCAATAAAGATTATTGCGGGCAGTGTAAACCGCTGTCTTGTGGGACAACCTCTCACCTTTATGGACGAACGCACGCGGGATTCCATTTTGGAAATGTATGCGGTGCTTTCCGAAAACGAAATGGAATACAACATACGGGAAATAGATATCACCAGCAGATTCGATATAAGTATGCAGTATACCGATCGGTTCAGCGTGTATATCGGTGATATGGATAATTTCGAATTAAAGATACCTTTCCTTGCAAAAGTTATTAATGAACTGTACGAGGATGATAAAGGCAGCATAGACCTGTCTTCTTATAAAGAAGCTACAGTTGCTTTGGAATAAAAAAATGCAAAAAAACCATATAAATTAGAAAAACCCCTTGCAATCTTGCAATTTTTGTATTATTATATATATGTGTAAAAATTTAAATCGGACGGAGGAACTCTATTTTATGAGCAATGAATTTGAAACAACCGTTAATGTAATAAAAGTTGTAGGCGTAGGCGGCGGCGGCGGAAACGCTGTTAACCGTATGGTAGAAAATAAAATCAACGGCGTTGAATATATCGCTGTAAATACCGACCTTATGGTGCTCAACAAATCCTTGGCACACAAGCGCATCAATATCGGCGAGCGTATCACCAAGGGTCAGGGCGCAGGCGCAAACCCCGAATTGGGTGAAAAGGCAGCAGACGAATCTATCGAAGCTATCACCGAAGCACTCCAGGGCGCAGATATGGTATTTATCACCGCAGGTATGGGCGGCGGTACCGGTACCGGCGCGGCTCCTATCGTTGCACGTATCGCAAAGCAGATGGGCATACTTACCGTATGTATCGTAACCAAGCCCTTTAATTTCGAGGGCAAGAAGAGAATGGCTCAGGCAGAAAGCGGTATCAAGCGTCTTGCCGAAGTTACAGACTCCCTTATCGTTATCCCCAACGAGCGTCTTAAGCTCCTTACCGATAAAAAGAT
>CAZAJX010000025.1:0-27400 GCA_964485815.1 uncultured Oscillospiraceae bacterium | reverse complement strand
AGAAAACAACAAACCCGAACGTTTCACCAATCGGTAAAAGGTTCGGGTTTGAATGCTTTGGTGCGGATGACAGGACTTGAACCTGCACGCAATTGCACTGGTTTCTAAGACCAGCTCGTCTGCCAGTTCCGACACATCCGCATATGTGCCCGATAATTCTAACATATCGGGCTGTATTTGTCAACTTTAAATCAAAGGTTTCTTGCACGTTCCAGGGCGGTGTCGATATTGGGCAGGAAGTTTTCTTCGCCCAGAGAATCAACAAATCCGTCCTTTTTCATTACGGAAAGGGGCTGTTCGTTTGCGTGGGAGATAAGCATGCACACGTTTCTCTCCTTGCATATCTCGTACACGCCGCGGAGAGAGCGCATTGCGGTTTCGTCCAGCGCGGGCACACCCCGCATACGTATGATTATTACCTTAACTCCGTCACGCAGAGGCACGGTTATCTTGTTCGATGCGGCGAAGAACATAGGTCCGTTTATCTCGAAAACATCGGTATGCTCGGGAATATTTTTAAGTCTGCCTCCGTCGGATTCCAGCATTTCGTCCGCCTTCGTCCACTGGCGCACCTTGGTGTTTTCCGCCATACGGCGCAAAAACAGTATTGCGGTAAGCAGCATACCTACCTCGATAGCTACTACAAGGTCGAATATAACGGTGAGCAGGAAGGTGGCAACCAGCACCAGAATATCGCTCTTGGGCGCGGTTTTGCATATCCGCACGAACTGACGCCATTCGCACATATTGTACGCAACCATAAACAGTATGGCGGCGATAACGGGCATAGGTATCCACGCCGCAAAGGGCATAAGCACTACGAGAATGAGCAGTAATACTACCGCGTGTACTATTCCCGCAACGGGAGTTCTTCCCCCGTTTTTAACGTTGGCGGCGGTACGGGCGATAGCACCCGTAGCAGGGATACCGCCGAAAAGTCCCGAACATATATTGCCCAGACCTTGGGCGATCAATTCGGTGTTGGAATTGTGGCGGTCGTTTATCATACCGTCGGACACCACGCAGGAAAGCAGAGATTCTATACCTGCAAGAATTGCAATGGTAAATGCAGAGGGGATAAGCTCTTTCACAAGGTCAAAGTTTAATTCGGGGAATGCGAAAGAGGGGAGAGAACCGGAGATGGTGTAAAGATCGCCTATGGTGTTAACGTCCATATTAAGCAGTTTTACCATCGCCGTGCCGATAACAACGGCAATAAGCGAGCCGGGTATCTTCTTGCTTATATAGGGCCAAATAATCAGTATCGCCAGCGATACCGCGCCCACAACAAGGGCTTGCCAGTTGAGGGTGGTTATGGATCTTCCCACCGCCTCAAGCTTTTCGATAGTTTCAACGGCGTGGGTTCCTTCGGGGTAGGTAAGACCGAGGAAATCCTTTATCTGACCGATAACGATAGTCACCGCGATACCGAAGGTAAAACCCGTGGTTATGGTATGGGGAATATATTTTATAAGGCTTCCGAACTTGAAAATGCCCATAAGTATGAGCAGTATTCCCGCCATTATGGTAGCGATAACAAGTCCGCTGGTGCCGTAGGTTGCAACTATTCCCGCAACTATAGTGGCAAACGCCGCCGTGGGACCGGAAATATTTACCTTGCTTCCGCCGAAGAGGGCGATAACAAACCCTGCAATAATCGCCGTGTAAAGTCCCTTTTCGGGAGAAACACCGCTGGCTATTGCAAGGGCAATGGAAAGGGGCAGAGCGATTATCGCTACGATAATTCCCGCAACGATATCGCTTACAATTTGTTTTTTGCTGTATGTTTTAACAGAGGAGATGATCTTCGGTTCAAATATTTTCATATTCTTCCGTACTTCCTTTTTAAAAAATATCGTTTTTCACCAAGGGACAATTATACTACTTTATTTGCTTTTTGCAATAAACAATATTTACAAATCTTCACGGGTTTATCACGTTATTTTACACATTTTGGTTGACACGGCGTGTATCTGTATGATAATATTTAATCAGAGGAAGAATTTTACATTTTTTTATAAATTCTTATAGACATTTTGCTTTTTTAAAACACTAATATAGTGAGAGGGTAAAAAACAACCCGAAAACATTTTTAAAAGGAGGACGATTTTATGCGTATATTTAATCACAAAAACCGCCCTCGGCGGGTATGCGCAAGAAAAAAAGGAAACAATTAAGTCCTTGCAAATGTTTTTTGTGAGGACGCGAAAACAACAAAAACCAAAACTTAAAACAACATTAAATAAAGGAGCATAAATATGAGAAAAATTAAGTTTTTCGCATTTTTGGTCTGTATTCTGGTGCTGTTTAACGCTTTGCCTTTTGTTGCCTTTGCCCAAACACAACAGGATATAGTTTCAGAACAAAAAGCAGAATTAAAAAAAGCGGACGTTCCCGAGCTTTTGTCTTTTGAACAGGCTCGTGAAAGCGGACATACGCTGCGGTTACATTCAAAAGAAGAATCAAACACCGTGGCGCAAAACTGGCGTATAACGTCCGTCGATAATGGGTATAGAATTGCAAATGGTTCAAATCCGACTTATTTGCTTTCCACTTATAATTCATCCGACTCGGTTTATTCAATGCAAAAAACTACGGGAAGTACATGGGAGCTCAGGTTAATCGAGATGCCTGTGCCGTTGCTGAGGCAACAGACAGAGAGCACATGTAGTGCAGCAAGCGGTGCTATGGTTTCTCAATTTTACGGATGCAGTAATGTTACCGAGGACGTGTTTAAGGCGCGAGCGGTGGCAATGTATTCCGGGCAGTGGAACTTCGCTTATGCCGTAGCCGGAACATTAAATTATTTCTTGGAACAGAATGGTACAGACGCGCGCTATACAACACCGTATATTTCGAGCTTTAATCTTTCGACTTATACCGAAATGGTACTTGCCAATATTCAAAATGGGCATCCTTTGTTAGTTCAAGTGAAAATATATGAAACAACATATTTTCCATATATTTCTAATCTTGATTACGGTCATTATGTGGTTGTGATCGGCGCATATTATGATTCTCAAAGTAATCAATATATGCTTATTGTCAATGATCCGCACGACGAATATTGCAAAAGATACATAGTACCGCTATCTGCAATATATTCATACAATGTAAGACATACCGGTTGTGTATTCAGAGTTGAGTAAGGAGGGATTAAAATGAAAATAATATTCGTTTTTTTCATATCGTTGGTATTAACCGTATCTATGTGCTTTTTGATATCGTGTAGTACTGCTCCTGTTGATGAATCTCAAGTATCGCATGAGAATTCTGTTGGACCGAGCGAACCTTCTTCCGATATCAATGAAAATGTTTCTGTTCCCGATAAAAACGTATCCCAGACACCGGATGATATCAGCGATATATCCGAAAATGAAGTGTCTTATGACGAAGTATCCGGCGATGAAACATTTGATGACATTTCCGAATCTTCCGGTGACGTTTCCGAAAAGCTTATATCAGAAGACACCGCTTTGGAAAAGGCGGTTGTTAAAGCAAACGTAGATTCCGATGAAATTTCAAATATAAAAATTGAATTGGAATACGATAACGGTGAATGGCAATACGAGATATCGTTTGAAGATGCTCACTACGAGTATAAAGTAACGATCAATGCCGAAACCGGTTGGAGCTTGGGTTATGAACGGGGATGGAACGAAAAATACCGCAAGCCGGCATTTGTGGGTACTACGGGTAACATATATGCTTTTAAAATGAGAATCAAGCCCAGCGGCATGGGAATATTTATATTCCAAGAAGTATATAAACCTATGGAACCGTGGTTCGGACACGTAGACGGTTCATACGGCGAACCCAGCTTTAACGATTGGATAACAAAATATACAGATGAATGGTTTGAGGAAAACAGACTGTTTTTTGGTGAATTGATTGCCGACGGGCAGATAGAGATAGAAGGCATTTACGAAAAGTTCAATTATATTGAAGCATACGATGTAGAGGAAAGCATACTTCTGTTGGTCTACAATCAGTTGACCGAGGAAGAAAGAGTTTATGAAGAAGACGGCAGCTTCTACGGTTATTACTTCCTACTCGAGCTTCCAAAAGAAGATTATCCCGAAGAACACTTCACGTCCGGAACCGGCAGAGGGACGGAGGAGCTTCCCGAATAGTCCGAATCAAAAGACCAAGTTTTACTAAAGGCGTAATTCTCTCCGAAAGAAATTTCGGAGAGAATTTTTCAAAGTTGACAATACCGCTTTGGTGTGGTAAAATATATTTACGGAAAGTATTGATTTTCTGCTTGTAATTTAAGAAAAGAGGTGTTTTTATATTGAAGAAAAGTTCTATGCGTTTTTTGGTTATATTCGCATCCTTGTTTGCGCTTATATTGCTTTCCGCCTGCGGTGCAAGTAACGAGGCTTACGACGGCACTGCAAAAGACGAAGGCTACGTGGAAAATAACGGAGCCGATACGAATATCGGCACGGAAAGCGGCGTAACCGAACTTAACCCCGGCGGAAAGATCATACGCAACGTAGTTCTTCGCGGTGAAACCAAGGATTTCGACACCGCTTTGGAAACACTTAAAAACAGAATTTCGGAAAACGGCGGATACGTTGAAAAATCCAGCGTAACCGGCGGGGAAAGCATAAGCTCCACCAAGAGAAGCTCCCGCAACGCAGTTTACACTATCCGTATACCTGCGGAAAAGCTTGATAATTTCCTTGAAAAGACCGAGGATATGCTCAACATAACCTCGTCCTCGGAAACTACGACCGACGTAACTCTGGAATATTACGATATCGAAGCCCGTATGAAGACCCTTGAGGCAAAGAAGGTTGCTCTTGAAAAAATGCTTGAGCAGGCGGAAACGCTCAGCGATATCCGTACTCTTCAGGACGATCTGTATGAGGTTATCGGAGAAATAGAATCCTACCGTTCAAGACTTAACGTTATCGACAGTAAAGTAAGTTATTCCACAGTAGAATTGACTATAACCGAAGTTATCGAATATACCGAAGTCAAGGTAGAAGAGCCCACATTCTGGGAGCGTATCTCTGCCACCTTCTTAAAGACTTGGGCGGGATTCTGGGAATTCTGTCAGGATCTGGCGGTGTTCCTTGTAGGTGCAATGCCCGTGCTGGTTGTGTTTGCACTTATGGGACTTACGGTGTTCCTCATAATCTTCCTCGTTAAGAGAAGAAACAGAAAAAGACTTGCCCGCTGGCAGGAACAAAATAACCGTTAATAACAAAATCCCGCGATTTTTCGCGGGATTTTTTGTGTGCATTTATTTTCCGATATGAGGATTCTGTCTGTGAGCTTCTTCGATAACGGCAAGCTGCTGGCGAACCTGACAAAGCTTTATATCGTGCTCTCTGCCCTCGGTAAGCAGGGCGTATATCTGATCGTAATATGTCTGAACAGCGGCGATAAAGGGCGCCTGAGGATCGCCTTCCCAGCTTTCCTCGTGCCAGTTGAGCTTCTCGGTGCAGTATGCGGGGAAGCATTCAACCTTGTCTGCGGTGAGAGGGTCTTTTATAAGATGCTGATCTTCGTTTTCTTCGGGAATAAAGTATTTCCAATCGATGTGCGCCATAGTTCCCTTGAGCGCGCCGCGGGTACCGTGGATCTTGTATGTAAACAAAGGATATCCGTCTGCGGAAGATATCTCAAGGTCGATAAGAGGCTTGTTCGGAGCGGTGAGGATAAGCTTGCAGTAATCCTCTGCGTCGCCGAATGTGTTGCATCTGTCCATACGGCAGAATACCTCGGGCATACCGTCGTACATATCCATTATATTAAGTGCCTGGTCGAGAGGGTGAGGTCCGGTGTTTGCCAGATTACCGCCGTTGAATTCGCGGCAGCACTGCCAGTCCCAACGGCGTGCATAACCGTTAAATTGAATACCTACCTGAACCAATCTGCCCAACACGCCGGAAGCGATAACTTCCTTTACCTTTTCAAAATAATGAGCAAATCTGGATTGCTGGAAAACGAGGAAGATTCTGCCGTTTTTCTTTGCGATTTCGCACAACTCGTCAAATTCCTTTACCGTGGGAACGCAGGGCTTTTCACACAGCACGTTAAAGCCGTGCTCCAGCAGGTCCTTCGTAACCGCATAGTGAAGATGGCTGGGCGTGGAGTTTATAACAAGGTCAATATCGGTTCTGCCGTAAAGCTGGGTGTGGGAAGCAAAGGTTTCGCAACCGTATTCCTCTGCCGCACGTTCACGGCGTACGTCCATGGGCTCTACAACGCCGATAACCTTAAAACGCTCGGTATCCTTTTTAAGATGCAGACCGTGAATATCTCTGCCGCTTCTGCCCTGACCGAGTATGACTACGTTTAACTGTTTCATATTTTATCACAACTCCTTTTATTACTGGCTTGATTATATCACACCCGAAAAGGGTTGTAAAGAATATTTTTCATTATTTTGCCATAAGCAGTCCCGTTTTTTTATCCCAGCTCTGGTGGGTTACGTTTCCGTCGATACGGGTTGTCCCGTCAAATACGAAAACCTGTATCGTTACCCGTATTTTTTCATCGTTTTCCTCGGTGTTGTATACCATTACGGCGGAAAACGGCTTGAAATTTTCGTCTTTTTTTGCCTCCAACGCCCGCGGAAGAAGCCGACGGGACGCAAAGGTATGAAATTTCTTTGCCAGATTTTCATAAAAAGCGTTTGCTGTCTTTTTTAATTTTCTGTGCCCGAAATCGGGGTAGGAAAGGTTAATAAATACCAGTTCCTCCCCTTGCTCGTTTTTTAATATCTGCTTGGTTTGCATATAATCATCCCTCCCGAAAAGATTGTATGCACCTTCCCCCCTTTGTTAGAACAGGTATCAGCGCAGGAAGCAATAAAGCTATTGCCGCGGTCCGTCCGCAACCGAACATAATGGGCAGACTTACCGCAAGTCCTATGCAAAGTCCCTTTATTTTGTCCTTGGGCGGGCACCCTGCGGCGCAGGGAAGGAGTAAAAGCAAGCCGATATATGAATATTTACTTTCTCCGCCCTCGCTTGCGCTAAAAAAAGAGATCGCCGCGGCAACAGCCAAAAGCAGAGGTATGGAGTAATAATAATTTTTCTTTATCGAGGCGGTTATCATACAGCACAGATATATTAATGCGGTCTGCCTGAAGGGGAGTGTCAGCCCGCAAAACGCCAGCAATAAAGGTATTCCCAAGGGAGTGAGCCTGCTTATAAATTTAAAGTTTGAAATAAGCGTTGCCGCTGCGGCAAAAATCACTCCCCAAAAAGGGTCTGCTTTGGTTACGGCGATACATACGGCAACTATTGCCGCAAACGCCGCAGTCAAAGCTTTTCCTTTCTGAACACCGTCTTGCCGGGGAATGCGATTATAAAATCCTCCATTCCCTCTTTTGATATGGGAGCAAGTGGTGTCATATAAGGCTTTCCGAAGCTTTCCTTGGAGGTCAGCAGGCAGAATATTACGGATATCCCTGCCAATACTCCCGGAATTCCCGAAATACAGCCCGCCGCAAGTAAAATATACCTGACAATAACCGACGTATACATATATACCGGTACTATGAACGCGGTTACCTCGGAAAGCGCCACCACCATCACGGTGATGGGTGCGATAAGTCCTGCGCTTACCGCCGCTTCGCCGAGTATCAGCGAGCCTACTATTCCCACGGCATCGCCCAATCTCTGGGGCATTCTCACACCTACCTCACGCAAAAGCTCAAACACGGTGAGGGCGGCGAATACCTCTGCCCACAATGGCATGGGAAGCTTTGAGGAGTATTCCCCCAAGGAAGATTTTATGGCTTCGGGTAATATATGAGGAGAGTGATACCAAGCCGCGCAAAAAAACGCGGGTAAAAGCAGTGAGATCAGCATTGCGGCAAAACGAAGAGTTCTTATAAAGGTAGCGTATATGGGTGAGCGGTAGTAATCGTCGGAGGACTGCAAAGCCTCCGCAAAAACGTAAGGAGCTGTCAGCACAAACGGGGAGCCGTCGCATATTATTGCGATTCTTCCCGCAATAATTTTTGAAACCACCTTATCTGCCTTTTGAGAACTGCCGAATTTTGGCAGCATACCGTTTCCGGCAATCAGCGTTTCAAGATTTCCGGAATCCGTAAGTCCCGTTATCTTTTCGCTTTTAAGGCGGTCTATAATCTTCTCCGCCAGTCCCTTTTCCGCCCTGCCTTCTATCCATACCACCGCCACACGGGTGTTTGTGATATCACCCATGACCACGGGGACGGATTTCAGGTTTTCCGATTTCACGCATCTTCGTATCAGGGATAAATTTATTTCCCAGTCTTCGGTAAAGCCTGCTTTGGGTCCGCGCACGGTTATATCCGTATCAGGTTCGGTTATTCCGCGTTTTACGGTACCTGTGGCATTTGCCAGAATATACTCATCGCCTAATATGAGCAACGCTTGCCCGTCAAGTATTGCCGCTACTGCCTCGTCCGCGCTCTTCGGCTCTGTGGCGGTAACACCCCGAAGTATATCCTTCAGCTTGCCTTTTCCTCCGCTTTCGGTAACAGGGGCGATCATCTCGCGGGAGATATAGCCTCTGTCCGCCATTCCTCGGAGAAAGCATACAAAAAGTGTCTTTTTTCCGAAATCTATCTCTCTGGAAATAAAATCCGAGCAATTTTCAAACCGCTTTTCGATTTCACCGCGCATTTTTCACCCTCCCGAGGTTTAGTTTTCTACAAACGGGAAATTTTATACCAAAAAGCCATTGACTAAAATGTGCGGTGAGTATATAATTATAATGATAAAACAATGGAGAAGTGTGTAATGAAGAAAATATTTTTTGTGGTTTTAGCTCTTGCTCTTATGCTTTGTTCCTGTACAAGCTCTTTTACCGTAAACGTTGCCGAAGCGGGCGCCGCTATGGCAGACGCTACCGGATATCTCTGGCTGGAACACGATAAGGACAGCATATATAACGATACCGGCATATCCGAGGATATGTACGTTGAGTGCTTTTTCGCCTGGCTTCTTGAGGCGAGCGTAGGTAACTGTGCCTGCGTGGTTCTTTTTGAGGCGGAGGACAGCCAAAAAGCGCAGGAGATAGAATCTTATCTTAATGCGTATCTTAACGATGTCCGTCTTACGCAGGAAAAATATAATGCAGATAATTACGCAATGGCTCAGGCGGCAGAGGTAGTGGTAGACCAAAATTACGTTATCCTCGCCATCGCGCCCGATACCGCCGTGGTTTACGATGCGTTTGAAAACGCTAAGGTTTCGAATTAAAGGCAGGCAGATATGAACAAACAAAACAACGGTCTTCGCGCATTTTTCGCGGTGTTGATGTGTATTCCCTTGGGATTTATAATATACTTCGCCGTGTTGTACGCAAATCATAATATTCCCGTTTCCCAGGTGGTTTCGGTTTCCGTCACTTCGGGGGACGGCAAGGTCTATAACTATACCGATGAAGATACCAGAGCCTTTTTCCTTGACGTGTATCTTGACGCGGTTGCGGACGAGAGCATTTCCTCTGCCCCCGAGGGCGTGGTTCCCACAGCGGTAACCTGTGATCGGGGCGATAAGAGAATAGATTACAAGCTGTATCCTTCGGTGGAGGACGGAAATGTCCTTTTGCAGGATGAAAACGGATATTTTTACTCCCTGCCTTCCGATGTTGAGGAGAATTTGCTGGTAAGAAGCGAATTCCAATATCTGTATGCGGGGGATCTGCTTCCCGCGTTTACGGTAGTTTCCGGCGACCGCGTTCAGAATATCGCGCCCGTAAGCTATAAATGGTCTTATAAAAAGGCTGATGACAGATATTACAGCGATAACATTACCCTTAAATATCAAGAGGGAAGCGATCTTCGCATTTATTCCGACCGTGAAAATTCCATTTCCTTCGCCGTTCAGCCCGATACCATCGAGCTTCGCATAAACGGTGAAAGCATAGCTCCCGGCAGTTTTTCTTCCCTTGCATATTCTGCGGACACAACCCTTGACGTTTCCGTAAAAGCAACATGGGTAAACAACGGTGATAATAACTACGGTACGGCGGAATATAATTTCAGTATTTTATACGATATCCCCGCAAAGGTTTATCTTTCCAATGATGTTTGCGTTCGCGGCGATACCCTGCTTCTCCGTGTGGATATGCTTACAGACGGCGAGAGCGTGGAATTGGAGAGCGATCTTATAACCACCGCACCCGAATTCGAGGTTCAGGGCGGAGTGGCATACGCAATTCTTCCCATATCCTTGGAAAACGAACCGGGCACGTATGATCTCACCTTTATATCCGGTGAAAATACCGTTGAGCTTACATTGGACGTGGTGGAAGCAGATTACGGATTCGGCACTTATCATTACACCAACGAGCTGTTCACACAGCACATAGCCTACGATAAGGTAGAAGAACTTTCTTCCATAATTGATAATACGGTAGTGTTCGGCGGCGCTATGTTCTTTACCTTTGACAGCCCCTTTGCGCTCCCCTGTGATGGCGGAGAGGTGATAGAAACCTACGGCAAGAGTATTGTTGTGAACGATGAAAGCGCTAACGAAGCTCCTTTCAGCGGATACGTTCCCGGCAACATTTACGAGGTTGCCGCAGGCACTTCCGTAGTCGCTATGCAGCGCGGCAAGGTTGTCTACGCAGGTGAAACCGCACTTACCGGCGGAACGGTCATCATCAGCCACGGTATGGGTATTTATACCTATTATTTCCACGTTGAGAATATCGCCGTTGCAGAGGGTACTACGGTTCAAAAGGGCGCCATATTGGGCAAAGCGGGAACGAGTCCCCTTTCTGCGGAAGAGGTCGGCAATATAGTTCACGCCGCAGTTTCCGTAGGCGATGTATTCGTTGATCCTGCACCCTTCATTGAAGGAACTTTATTTACAGATTAATAAAGCACCCCAAAAATGCAAATGCATTTTCGGGGACCCCGCTAATCACCCCAAAAATGCAAATGCATTTTCGGGGACCCCGCAAGGCACTACACAACCATAACAAAACCAATAGAATTTCAAGCACTTTTTACAGTGCTTGAAATTTTTTTCTTTACAAACACAAAATATAGTGGTATAATATTATGTAAATTACAAACATCCGAAAGGAAAAGCATATATTATGAAATGTCCTATGTGCTCCTATCCCGAAAGTAAAGTAATAGATTCCCGTCCTTCGGCGGACCATTCTTCTATTCGCCGCCGCAGAGAGTGCGAGAAATGCCAGAAGCGTTTTACTACATACGAAATAGTAGAGTCTGTTCCTTTGGTAGTGGTAAAGCGTGATAAATCCCGTGAAACCTTTGACAGAAGCAAGCTGCTTCGTTCTATTATCTCCGCCTGCGATAAACGACACGTTTCCCGCGAGCAAATGGAAACTATCGCGGACGAAATACAGTTTACGCTTCAGAATTCTCTTCAGAACGAGGTACAGTCCACCTATATCGGCGAGCTGGTTCTGGAAAAGCTGCGCGGTATAGACGAAGTTGCCTATATCCGCTTTGCTTCCGTTTACCGTTCCTTTAAGGATATTTCCCAGTTTCTTGAGGAAATTACCAATCTTAATAAATAGTTTTTGCTTCTCTCGGACCGCCTGCAAGGGCGGTCTTTTTACGGTGAAAAATATTTAATGTTTTTTTAAAAAACTATTGACAAATGCTTTTTTCGGTGATATATTTACGTGTAGTTAGCATATGCTAATAACATATTGAGGTAGGTTGCATATGAATTTAACGAGTGCTATAGAAGGAACCGAATACGTTATTCAGTGTATCGAAACTGACGATGAGGAGCTCAACTCCTTTCTGTTTTCTCTCGGCTGCTACAGCGGCGAGAAGATAACAGTTGTTTCCCGCCGTAAAGGAACCTGCGTGGTTTCCATAAAGGACGGAAGATACAGTATCGATAACCAGTTGGCTGAAGCGATCGTAGTCGAATAAAGGAAAAGCCGAGAGGCTGTTTTCTTTGGCTCTTGAGTTAGCCCCCGCTAACTTCATTTATCAACTTCTTATCAGGAGGAGAAATATATGAGAATTGCTTTTGCGGGCAACCCCAACAGCGGTAAAACCACAATGTATAACGCCCTTACCGGCAGAAACGAGAAGGTAGGAAACTGGGCAGGCGTTACCGTGGACAAAAAAGAAAGTCCCATCAAAAAGAGCTATTGCGGCAGTGAAGATACTGTAATAGCCGTTGACCTTCCCGGCGCGTACTCTATGTCGCCTTTTACTTCCGAGGAAAGCATCACCAGCGCTTACGTTAAGAACGAAAAGCCCGATGTTATCATTAATATCGTCGATGCTACCAACCTCAGCAGAAGCTTGTTCTTCACCACACAGCTTCTCGAACTGGGTATTCCCGTTGTAGTGGCGCTTAATAAGAGAGATATTAACGAAAAGAAAGAGACCAAAATAGACGCTTCCGCCCTTTCAAAGGAATTGGGCTGTCCCGTAGTGCTTACTGTGTCCACCTCCGGCGGAAACAACGGTCTTGCCGAAGTGGTTAAGGCGGCGATCGAGCTTAAGGGCAAGGGACAGAAAGCGCCCTTCGTTCAGGAAGGCGTTGACCTTACCGATAAAAAGAGCGTTGAAGCAGGGGACAGAAGACGTTTTGAATACGTAAATAAGCTGGTTTCCGAGGTAGAAACCAGAAAAGTAAAGACCAAGGATAAAAACTTCCAGGATAAGATCGATTTCGTTCTCACAAGCTGGTGGGGCGGAATTCCCATCTTCTGCGTGGTAATGTTCCTCGTATTCCAGCTTTCTCAGGCTTGGGTAGGTCCTTGGATCGCAGAAGGATACGTTTTTGAAAAGGACGATTCTGTTTCCGTTACATACGGCGGCACCGATTACGAGCTGTTTAAGGAAGACGATCCCGATACGGATGCAGACGATGAAGGTCTTACCGGCACTTGGGTGCAGGACGGCACATCCTTGCAGTTTGCCGAGGACGGCACGCTTACCCTTATTGCAGGCGGTGAAACCAAGGAAGGTGAGTACACCTTTGACGAGGAAGAAGGTCTTTCCGCAACTATCGATGGGGAAGAACTTTCCGCATCCTTTGAATCCAACGATGTTGAAATTCCCGGTCTTGTAACCTTTATCGAAATGTTCGGTGAATGGGTTGGCGGACTTATGGAAAACGCAAATCCTCTTCTCACCTCCATCCTTGTTGACGGTATCATCGGCGGTGTAGGCGCAGTTGTAGGCTTCTTGCCTTTGGTAATGGTTATGTACTTCCTTATAGCCCTTCTTGAGGACTGCGGCTATATGGCGCGTGTTTCCGTTGTACTTGATCCTATCTTCAAAAAGGTAGGTCTTTCCGGTAAATCCGTAATTCCCTTCGTTATCGGTACGGGATGCGCTATCCCCGGTGTTATGGCTTGCCGTACTATCCGTAACGAGCGTGAACGCAGAGCTACCGCAATGCTTACCCCCTTTATGCCTTGCGGCGCAAAGCTTCCCGTTATCGCTCTGTTTGCAGGCGCGTTCTTTGATGAAGCTTCCTGGGTAGGTACTCTTATGTACTTCGCAGGTATCGTTATAATCTTCCTTTCCGCACTTCTCATTAACAAGATCACGGGCTACAAGCACAGAAAATCCTTCTTCATTATGGAGCTTCCCGAATACAAGGCTCCGTCCCTTTGGAGAGCGACCCTGTCTATGTTCCAGCGCGGCTGGTCTTATATAGTAAAAGCTGGTACAATCATTCTCGTTTGTAACTTTGTGGTACAGCTTATGCAGTCCTTCAGCTGGAGCTTCGCTCCCGTTGAAAACGCATCCGATTCCATTCTTGCATCCGTAGCAACTCCCTTTGCATACATCTTCGCTCCCATCGTGGGCGTTGTGGCTTGGCAGTTGGCGGCAGCGGCTATCACCGGCTTTATTGCAAAAGAAAACGTAGTAGGTACTTTGGCAGTATGCTTTGTGGGACTTGAAAACCTTATCGATACCGAAGAGCTTGCCCTTATGGAAGGTGCAGGCGCGTCCGTTGCAGGCATTATGGCTATAACCAAGGTAGCGGCTCTGGCATATCTTATGTTCAACCTCTTTACTCCTCCTTGCTTTGCCGCTATCGGCGCAATGAATTCCGAGATAAAGAGCAGAAAATGGCTGTGGAGCGGTATTGCTCTCCAGTTTGCTGTGGGCTATTCCGTAGGCTTCCTGGTATTCTTCTTCGGCACTCTCTTCACCGGCGGATCCTTCGGCTCTGTCTGGATGCCTGTACTCGGTTGGGCTGTGATTGCGGCGTTTGTTGCCGTAGTCGCGGTTCTTATTGCAAAGACCAACGCTAATATCAAGAAAGAATATGCTTTAAGCGCAAAATAATAATATGGAAAACTATATTGCAATAGGTGCTATACTCATTATAATGGGCGCGGCAATATGGTACATTGTCCGTGCCAAGAAAAAAGGCAAAAAGTGTATCGGCTGTCCCGAAAGCAGTTGTCCTTCATCAGGTAAATGCGGCGGAAATTGCAGCTGCTGCGGCGGCGACGAAAGTAAATAAAAAAATTACCCTTGCTTAATGCGAAAAAGCAAGGGTGATTTTTTTGTCATTATATTGATGCTTGTTCTTGTTGTGTGCCAAAATAATCTAGTTTGCCGAATTTTGTGTAAGGCAGAGATTCAACAAACACTAATTCATCAGGTCTCATGTGTTCATCGATTTCTTTGTCGATAAATTTTTTCACCATATTTTGTGCGCTGGCTTTATCAGTATTTTTATTAAGTACTATCAGTGCTTTTGCACATTTTCCGTGTGAATGATTTTTATCTTGGATAGTAACGACCATACAGCGTTCTATTGCACTACAAAGGGACAGCGCTTTTTCAATATCGTAAGGCGAAATTTTTGTACCGTCAAAGCGTACGTACATACGTTTTATGCGTTGACAGAAATAAACTTCTCCTTTGTCGTCAACGTAGCCATAGTCCCCGCTATGAAGCCATACTTTTCCATCTTTGTGGACCTTCAGTAAAGAATCGGTCATTTTTTTATCATTGTAATAACCTTTGCACACCGTTGGGCCGTGTATACATATCTCACCTTTTTCAAAGGGCGGTAAAAAACTGTCTGATTCGGAATCATAAGTCTTTACCATTGTATTAATAAGAGGCTTGCCAACGCTTTCCTGAGAAGTTGCCAGCATACCGGAGGTGGCTGTAGAAGTCGTTTCGGATAACCCGTATCCGATAACCAGAGGATATGGGCATCCGCTTTTTGCAAAGATCTCATTCACCCGCTTTTTTATTGTGCTGTCCATTACGTCTCCGCCGACTGCCGCCGCTTTCAAGAAAGAAAGATCGCAATTTGTGAAGTCGTCTTTTGCAAACTCTTCCCAATGAGCAGGAACAGTGGTGACAAAATTAGGTTTTTCTCTTAATATGATTTTCTTGAATGCTTTGTGCTTTACGAGAGGAATAATGTTAACATATACTCCTGCCGAAAGGGGATTGTGAACAGCAAGAGTAATACTGTAACAGGTGAAAAGCGGCATTATATTAAGAAGCGAGTCACCTTCTTTGGCACGTGTGTTTTCTATTCGGTGTTGGTATGCAGCTGCATTAATGTTTTCATTAGTTAATATTATACTTTTCCTGCCGTATGTGGTTCCGCTGGTATAAAAATACCCAAATAGGTTTTCACTGTTCTTTTCTGCAACGGCTTCGGCTGTGTTTTGTGGTGTTTTTGTAAAACTATCATAAGATATAAAATTCTTGTGTTTAAAGAATAAGTGTGTTCTGCCTTTGAACAGATTTGCAGTAAACATACCGAAGTTTATCAGAGAGTTTAACGAATGGGTAATGTTGATGTATACAACTGTGTGATTATTCACATTCTCAAATTCTTTGATTTGGAAAGATGGTACGAAGCATATTTTGGGTTCAAATGTCTTTAGCGTTTCTTCTATTTCTCTTTTTTTCGAACGACAATCAAAGGCACAGTATACAGCACCGATTTTGTTGATAGCGTAAATGAGAAAAACACCCTCGGGACATCCCGGCAAAGAAGATGCAACGATATCGTCTTTTTTTATTCCTTGTGCTTTCAAAGCTTTGGCGATTTTTTCAATCTCATCGAGCATTTGACTATAGGTAAAAACTTTACCATAAAATTTTATTGCAGGTTGGTCAGTATAAGAAGCGGTTTCGCGCTTTAAATATTCGTAAACAGATAAGTTTTCGGGTGTATATTCTTCATAACCTTTCATATAATTACCCCCAAGGTGATAAATCATACTAATTATACTCAATCTTTGAGTATTTGTCAATACTCAAAGATTGAGTATGGTACTATGAACTCACAAATTTTCACGGGAGTATTGTATGAGATACAGAGAACGTTTGAGGAATGTTCGTGAGGACAGAGA
Organism: uncultured Oscillospiraceae bacterium; assembly: GCA_964485815.1. Classification (GTDB taxonomy): domain Bacteria; phylum Bacillota; class Clostridia; order Oscillospirales; family CAG-382; genus SFLA01. The sequence goes on along the minus strand of CAZAJX010000025.1, from coordinate 11,086 downwards.
TTTGACACAAGCAGAGGTCGGGAAAATACTGAATAAATCGCAGCAGGGGTATAATCACATCGAAGCGGGTAGAGCGGAACTTAAAATAGAGGATCTCATTTTGCTATGTAAGTTTTACAACCTTTCTGCAGATTATTTGGTCGGTCTGACCGACGATCCTAAACCTTTTTTGAAATAAAAGAATCACCCTTGCTTAATGCGAAAAAGCAAGGGTGATTTTTTGTATAGGTTTGTTGTTAGTTAAGTCCCATTACGGTATCAATGGGAATGGATATTACCATACCCTGAGCCTCACTGCTCATACCGCATTTTTCGCTTATGGCGTTCATAATGTTCAGCTTGCTACGGTTATCCGCCACGATGATCACCATATCTTTTTCTTCTTGGAAGCTTAAACCCCATCGGCTTGCCTCCTGCTCATCACCTACGCGGTGTGAATGTATTACCGTGCCGCCGCCTGCGCCCGCAGTGCGTGCGGCATCCATAACCTCCTGACTGAAGCCGTGGTTTACAGTAGCCAATATAAGAGAATGTGTGGTCGCCATAGGTGTTTCATCCTTTCCGTCCGTAATAAACGCAGGCTGTAATTTATCCATAATATGGAGCATAAGTGCGCTTGCGCCCGTAATAGGCAGGGTGAATGCGATACCGCTGTCCACCGAGCCCAGCTTAAGCTGTTCTTTGAATGTTTTAAGCACCTCTACCGCGCTTTCCTTGTGCAGTGCGGTTACGAGTATCGCTTTATCGGGACTTCCCAAGCCCAGTATATCGATCATTTCGTTGGGAGCCGTTCCCAACGCGCTTATACGGTATACCGTGGGAATATCACGCCGGCGGCATAACTCCGCGGCTTTATCTGCATTTTTAGGTGAGGTTATAAGCACGCCTATGCGTGAGGCGGCTTTTCTTTTTTCGGAACTCATATTAAAATTCCTCCTCGATCTCGATGATCATATCGCTGTCATCGGGAATAATGTATTCGGTAGAGTCTGCCTTGTGCTGCTTGTTAAGCTTAATGCGGTATGCCACGCCCATTATCTGTATTGCGATAAGGGGAGTAAGCGCTACCAATGCAACTACTCCGAGATAAAGAGCAGAAAATGGCTGTGGGGCGGTATCGGACTTCAGTTCGGTGTAGGCTATTCCGTAGGCTTCCTCGTATACTTCTTCGGAACTCTCTTTACCGGCGGATCCTTCGGCTCTGTCTGGATGCCCGTACTCGGTTGGGCTGTGATTGCGGCGTTTGTTGCCGTAGTCGCGGTTCTTATTGCAAAGACCAACGCTAATATCAAGAAAGAATATGCTTTAAGCGCAAAATAATAATATGGAAAACTATATTGCAATAGGTGCTATACTCATTATAATGGGCGCGGCAATATGGTACATTGTCCGTGCCAAGAAAAAAGGCAAAAAGTGTATCGGCTGTCCCGAAAGCAGTTGTCCTTCATCAGGTAAATGCGGCGGAAATTGCAGCTGCTGCGGAAAAGAATAAAATTTAAAGGCGGATAAACTCCGCCTTTTTGTTTTTCTAATTGATATTACCGAAAAAATGTGGTATTATTAAACGGGAAGGAAGTGTTTTTCTTGAAAAAAGTAAAAATTACGGTTATGCGTATTACCCGTTATGAAGATCTTTCGGAAAAATATGAAAACCCCATCTCCCACGCCTGCGATATGCAGGAGGGAATGGTGTTTATTGCCAACGGAGGGGAAAAGCCCGAGGGGCTGTGCGATAGCGCTTGGGAGAGTATGTCCCCCTTTGTAATGACTCTTGCTCACGGCGGAAGTAATTTTTACGACGGTTGGATGAAAGATCCCTGCTCCGCAATGATTTCCTGCAACGATGGCTTCCGTCCCGTAAGCTTTTATCTCGAAGCGTTTGAGGAGAAAGAATAATGAAAAAGATAATGTTTGTTTGCCTTGGAAATATCTGCCGTTCTCCCATGGCGGAATTTGTTTTCAAGGATATGGTGAAAAAGGCGGGGAAAGAAAACGAATTTTTTATTTCCTCCTGCGCTACGAGCACGGATGAAATTATCGGCGGTATCGGTAACCCCGTGTATCCTCCCGCAAAAAGAGAGCTTGCTTTACACGGCATTTCCTGCGACGGTAAGCGGGCGGTACAGCTTAAATGGGAAGATTACGAAAATTACGATCTGTTTGTGGGTATGGACAGCAGTAATATCCGCAATATGAATATTATCCTTAAAGGGGACAAGCAGGGAAAGATACGCAAGCTTATGGATTACACCTCCCGCCGCGGCGACGTTGCCGACCCTTGGTTTACCGAAAGGTTTGATATTGCCTACCGCGATATTTACGATGGCTGCGAAGGGCTTTTAAAGGCGGTTACGAAATAATATTTTGTTTAAGGAGATATTATGAACAGCAATCTTGTTTATTATTATTGCAACGTTTCCACAGCATTGGCGGTTCTCAGAGAAAAAGAAATATGGATGACAGATATCCGCAACCTCAACGACCTTAACGAGCTTACCGGCGTTTATAATATGTTTTTCGGCTTGCTTGAGGAATACGATGCGGAGCGCGGACGTACTCTTTCGTCCCTTTTTGATATCGCACGCCAGCCGGGTGCCATACAGCTTTACGAGCGTCCCACAAAGGCACATTCATACTTTGTGGCGTGCTTCAGTAAAAATCAGGATTCGGTGAGCCAGTGGGTGTCCTTTGCGGACGATGGACACGGGTTGGCTATCGGCTTTGATGAGCAGCAGCTTATCGCCGCCTCAGCAGCGGAGGGCTTGGAATATCACGCTATTTCCTATGTACGTGAGGATGATATAAAGCAGCATATTCCCTCTATTTACCGTGAGCTTGTGAATTCGGGATGTAAAAGCGGCAGAGAGCTTATGGACGCTACTATGTGCCGTATAAAGGAGATATACGAATCCGGTGCGTATTTCAAAACACATCATTACAGAAGCGAAAACGAAATGCGTGTTATTTACGAATATCCTCATCCTGTGAAAAACCTGCCGGTCGGCTGGGAGGTAAAGGGAATTAAGGCGTATGCAAAAAAGAATATGATCAACACCTGCGTGCCCTTGGCTTTCCCCGCATCTGCAATAAAGGCAATAATCACAGGCCCCAAGTATCAAAAGAACTTTTATGAACTGGAAATGGCGCTGGAGGTTCTGGGATATAAGGTAAGCGATATAAGTATTCTCGAATCAACAAGCGGATACAGGTGATTCATTCCACAAAATATACATTTTCCTCTTTTATTTTATATTTATTTGTGTTATACTGTTTTTTAAGTTATTGTGTTTTACTTTTTCAGGAGGTATATAATTATGGCAAATATCGAAACAACCTGCGTTCAGGGCGGTTACAGACCCGGTAACGGCGAACCCAGACAGATACCTATAGTTCAGAGCACCACATTCAAATATAATACGGGCACGGATATGGGCAAGCTTTTTGACCTTGAAGCAAGCGGATATTTTTATTCCCGTCTGCAAAATCCCACCTGCGATACCGTAGCGGCAAAGATATGCGCCCTTGAGGGCGGTACGGCGGCAATGCTTACCTCCTCCGGTCAGGCGGCATCCTTTTTTGCAATTTTCAATATCGCTCAGGCAGGGGATCACGTTGTGTCCTCCTCCAGCATTTACGGCGGTACCTTTAACCTTTTCAACGTTACAATGCGCAAAATGGGAATAGAGTTTACATTTATCTCTCCCGATTGCACCGATGAAGAGCTGGAAGCCGCTTTCCGTCCCAACACCAAGGCTGTGTTCGGCGAAACCGTGGCAAACCCCGTGCTTACCGTTCTGGATATAGAAAGATTTGCTAAAGCGGCTCACGCCCACGGCTGTCCTCTTATTATAGACAATACCTTTGCAACCCCCGTAAACTGCCGTCCCTTTGAATGGGGTGCGGATATCGTTACCCATTCCACTACAAAGTATATGGACGGACACGGCTCCGCAGTAGGCGGCTGTATTGTTGACAGCGGCAAGTTCGATTGGACCAAGTATGCCGATAAATTCCCCGGTCTTTGCACTCCCGATGAAAGCTACCACGGAATTACTTATACCGAGCGCTTCGGTATCGAGGGCGCATATATAACCAAAGCCACCGCACAGCTTATGCGTGACCTTGGCGCAACCCAATCTCCCCAGTCCGCATATTATCTTAATTTAGGCTTGGAGAGCCTGCATCTCCGTATGAAGCAGCATTGCAAAAACGCGCAGGCAATAGCAGAATATCTTTCTGCCCACGAAAAGATCTCCTGGGTAAAATACTGCGGTCTTAAGGGCGATAAGGATTACGCTCTGGCGCAAAAATATATGCCCAACGGCTCTTGCGGCGTTGTAAGCTTCGGCGTTAAGGGCGGTAAGGCTGCCGCAGAAAAGTTTATGGAAGCCCTTACCATTGCGGCTATCGAAACCCACGTGGCAGACGCGAGAAGCTGCTGTCTGCACCCCGCAAGCACAACACACCGCCAGCTTTCCGATGAAGAGTTGGTAGCCTGCGGTGTTACTCCCGATCTTATCCGTCTTTCCTGCGGTATAGAAGGAACGGAAGATTTGATTGCGGATATTGCTCAGGCGCTTGAAAAAATTTAAAGGAAGTTTTTTATGCCCATAAAAATACCCAACGATCTGCCTGCAGTTAAGACTCTGGCGGATGAAAATATATTTGTAATGACAGAAACCCGCGCCATTACACAGGATATCCGCCCCTTAAAGCTTTTGGTGCTTAATCTTATGCCCACCAAGATCGAAACGGAGACCCAATTTTCCCGTCTGCTGGGCAACACTCCCTTGCAGATAGAGATGGAGCTTATCCATACCAAGACTCACCGTTCCAAAAACGTGGCGGACGAGCATCTGTTTTCCTTTTACAAAACCTTTGATGAGGTTAAGGACCGCACCTTCGACGGTATGATAATCACCGGTGCACCCGTGGAAAAGCTGGATTTCGAGCAGGTGGATTACTGGCAGGAGCTTTGTGAAATAATGGAGTGGACCAAGACAAACGTCCATTCCACACTCCACATTTGCTGGGGTGCGCAGGCAGGGCTTTATTATCATTACGGTATCGACAAGGTTCCCCTTGATAAAAAGCTGTTCGGTGTATACCCTCATATAGTGGATTACAAAAATTCCATTCTCTTCCGTGGGTTTGACGATGTGTTTATGGCACCCCATTCCCGCCATACCACCGTGCCCAGAGAGAGCATAGAGGCGGTGCCCGAGCTTAAAATACTCGCATCCTCCAAAGAAGCGGGAGTATACGCTTTAAAGAACGAAAGCAGCAGTCAGGTGTTCGTGTTCGGTCATTCGGAATACGACCCCGATACATTGAAGCGGGAATATCTCCGCGATAAAAATGCGGGACTGCCCATAGAGATTCCCAAAAACTATTTCCCCGGGGATGACGATACAAAGCCTCCCGTGGTTACGTGGCGTTCCCACGCAAATCTGCTGTTTTATAACTGGCTCAATTACTTTGTTTATCAGACAACTCCTTACGATATTTCAAAGATACACAAATAAAAAGGAGCGCTTTTAATGAAATTATTGGTTACCGGCGGCGCCGGATTTATCGGAAGCAATTTTATATTATATATGCTTGACCGATACCCCTGCGACCGAATCGTGTGCTTGGATAAGCTCACCTATGCCGGTAACCTTTTTTATTTGGAAAAGGTAAAAGATAACCCACGTTTTTCCTTTGTAAAAGGGGATATATGCGATAAATCTCTTGTAAAACAGCTTTTTGCAGAGGAAAAGTTCGATGCGGTGGTAAACTTTGCCGCCCAATCCCACGTTGACCGTTCCATAATCTCTTCGGCGGAATTTATAAATACCAACGTATATGGTGTTTCCATTTTGCTGGATGCTTGCTTGGAGTACGGTGTAACCCGCTTTCACCAGATATCCACAGACGAGGTGTACGGGGAATCGGTGACTGATATTCCCTTTACGGAATCTTCTCCCCTTAACCCCGGCAACCCGTATTCCGCATCCAAAGCGGCGGCGGATATGATGGTAATGTCGTATTATAAAACTCACGGTATGGCTGTAACTATAACACGAAGCACAAATAATTACGGCCCTCACCAGCACGAAGAAAAGCTTATTCCCTGCCTTATCACAAACGCGTGCTCCGGTAAGGAATTGCCTATTTACGGGGACGGAGGCAACATACGGGACTGGCTTTACGTTACCGACCACTGCGCGGCGGTGGATGCGGTCATACGCCGCGGCAAAAGCGGCGAAATATACAACGTGTGCGGAGGCAACGAGCAAAGAAATATAGATATAGCCCGTATGGTATGCGCATCCGTGGGAATCGGCGAGGAAAATATAGTCTTCGTGCCCGACCGCAAGGGACACGATAAACGGTATTTCGTTTCCGATGAAAAAATACGCGCCGAGCTTGGCTGGAAACCCAAAACCGATTTTGAAAAGGGATTTTCAAGTACCGTAAAATGGTATAAAGGCTTATTAAAGGAGAAAACGTTATGAATATTCTTGTTATAAACGGAAGCCCCAAAGGGGAAAACAGTATCACTCTGCAGACGGTGAACTACTTAAAGCTGTTGTATCCCGACCACAGCTTTGAGGTCCTTCACGCGGGACAGCGTATAAAAGCGTTGGAGAGGGATTTTTCTCCTGCCAAAGCAACTCTTGAAAAAGCGGATATACTGCTGTTTTCATATCCCGTATATACCTTTATCGCACCTTACCAGCTTCACAGATTCATAGAAATGGTAAAGGAAAAGGGTATAGATCTGCAGGGTAAATTCGCCACACAGCTTTCCACCTCCAAGCATTTTTACGATATAACCGCCCACGAATATATAAGAGAAAACTGCCTTGATATGGGGCTTAAATACATACGCGGTCTTTCTGCGGATATGGACGATCTGTTGACAAAGAAAGGTCAGAAGCAGGCGTCCGATTTTATGGATTTCCTCCTTCATTCCGTTCAAAACGGACTTTACGAGGTTTCTTCCGGCAAAGCCTCTTCCTTTGTTCCAAAACCCGTGTCTGTGCCCGAAACGGAAAATACCGAAAAGGGCAGGGACGTGGTTATCGTTACCAATATGGAAGAGGGGGATACACAGCTTAAGGCAATGATAGACCGTTTTTCTGCCGTTATGCCCAGAAAAACAAGGGTGGTAAATATAAGAGAATACCCCTTCAAGGGCGGATGCCTAGGCTGTTTTAACTGCGCGGTATCGGGCAAATGTATTTATAAGGACGGATTTGACGATTTCCTGCGCAATGACCTGCAGACAGCGCAGGCTATGGTTATCGCCTTTACTGTAAAGGATCACTCTATGGGCGCATCCTTTAAGCAGTATGATGACCGCCAGTTCTGCAACGGACACCGCACCGTTACTATGGGAATGCCTATGGGGTATCTCATAAGCGGCGAATATTCTTCGGAATTCAATCTGCGCACTATCGTGGAAGCCCGTGCTCAGGTGGGAAGCAATTTCCTTGCGGGAGTGGCAACGGACGAAATTGATCCGGATAAAGAGATAGACAAAATGGCGGCTTCTCTGGAATACGCCCTTAATAATTCCTACGTACCTCCCCAGGATTTTTACGGGGTAGGCGGTATGAAGATATTCCGTGATCTCATCTGGCTTATGCAGGGTATGATGCGGGCGGATCACAAGTTTTACAAAAAGCACGGTCAGTACGATTTCCCCCAGAAAAAGCGGGGAACAATGCTTAAAATGTATGCCGTGGGCGCGTTGATCTCATCCCCCAAAATAAAGGCGAAGATGGGCAACAAAATGAACGAGGGTATGCTTATGCCCTATAATAAGGTTTTGGACAAGGTTAAAAAACAATAACAAAACACCCCGCATTTTGCGGGGTGTTTTGCATAGCAATATTATTCACCGAAGGAGAAAGCTTCCGTTAGCCATAAATTGAAATGAAGCTGCTCGGAATCCGAAGCATATTCTGCGGGAATAAGAGAAGCGTAATCTCTCAGCACTTCTTTGTATTCCACCGTTGCCTTTCCGCCGTTTACGGTTACGGTGCAATCGGAATGGAGCTTGATTGTGTAAACGCCGCTTTCGTCAAACTCAAAGGTGTTTGAGGTGGTCCCGTCATCAACGGTGAATGAGGTTGCCCCCTCGGAAACGAAATCCAGATACACCAGAGAATCGGCATCTGTCTTTTTAACGGTAAGCACGTTTTTATCTGCGGTGGAGAGAATGGAATGGGAAATATCCTGCTTTTCGCCCTCACCCGCGTAATATTCGCCGCCGAAGGTCATTTCGGGAGAATATTTCTTAAGCGCGCGGTAGGCGTTAAGATCGTATATACGGTATTCGCTTTCTCCCTCCGCGTTTAAAACGTATACCAGCGCATCGTCATACGGCAGTTTTACAATATTCTGCTTGCCCTGCAGATTAACGCTTGCGTTGGGACGGGCAAGGCTTACCGCAAGAAACAGTACTAAAGCGCAGGCGAGGATGTGTAAAGCACCCTCTGCGGGAGAAACGTCCTTTTTCTTTATTCTGCGCAGAGAAATATATTTGCACAAGGGTACTATACATACACCGATATCAAATATAGCCAAAGCGAATACGAGTCCGTAAACGTATGCCATTGTAAGTCCCAACGCGGACGTTGCCAATACGATTACGGGAATTACGATGGGGAAGTACAGCGCTGTGCCCAAAAGCTCAAAGTGATAAGCAGATATATCGGTATCCTTTGAAGCGGTAACCGCAAGCTCGTTTGCCATCAATATAAGTCCGCTGAACATAAACAGATAGCTTGCATCGGGCAGAGCAAAGGAGAGAACTATTCCCATAAATGCGTGGATATAGGCAAAGGCGCGGATAAGATCTCGGGAGGTTACCTTAAACCATTTTGTTGTAAAGTGGGCGGTGAGTGCCGTCATTGCCAACGCCACGATACCGATTCCGATAACGATAGCGGTGTTTGAATAGGTAATGGTGCCCACAGCGTGAATGTCTATATTGCCGAACAGCACCGCAATATACTGGAACAGATAATAACAGCCGTAGGTTACCGCCGCAGTCAGCAAAAGACCGATAAAAACGGCAACAATGGAAAGAGCGGTGTTTTTAAAATTATGTTGCTTGCGGTAAAAACGGGAAAGAATTATATTTGCCGCAACCAGAATAATTCCTATAACTGCGAGAATTACAACCGACGTGTGGTTGTATACCACCGTGGTAAGGTTCAGATACGAGAAGAATATGGCGGATTCATCCGCATCGTACAGCTTTTCCAGATCGTATTGGGAAAGTCTGTCTATCATTCCGTCCACAAGCTGTGCCTGCTGGGACATATAGCTGTAGCCTACGTTTTGTGCGTTATCGTTTTGGGTGTGGTAATTTTCGCCGCCGTTTACGTTTGCCACGTTAATACCTTGGTAAACCTCTTTAAAGGAGGTGAAATCGGTAGAGTTGGGCATCATATCGTAAACCATCGTGGCGATAGAGCAGGTGAACAGACTTTTGTTTACTTCCGAAAACAGCTTTACGGTATTGTAATTGTTTTTTGCGGTTTCAAACATTATAAGCGTTCCGCTTGTTCCTCTGGATTCCAGATTAACGCCGAACTTTATACGGTCAACGATATTGTCAAACCCGTCGAATTCTCCCATAAAGGCTTTGGAACCGTACAAGCCGTATTCCTCGCCGTTTACAAAGCAGAAAACGAGATCGTTGGAAAGAACGTAACCGTTTTTGATCTGATCGGTGTAATATCTTATTGCCTCCAGCATTACCGAGCAAGCCACGCCGTCATCGGATGCGCCGTTGCCCATAGGAACAGAATCCGTGTGTCCCATAAACATTACCGCGTCCCCCGTGGGATTTTCGCTGTTGGCGGGGATGTGTACTATAATGTTTTTCAAATACCAGCTTTGGTAACGGGTATCGGTGCCCACGAAATCCTGCACCATATACGCGGTCGTTTCGGTGGTATCATTGTTTACCGCGCCGTAACTTTCAAGCTCGGATATAATATAATCCAACGCTTTTTGGTTTGCTTCGGGATGGGCGATGGAGCGGGGACCGTATTCGGTAAGCTTTTCTATGTGGGTGATTATTTTGTCCTGGTCAAAATTCGTGGTTTTGCGCGTTTCCACCGTGTCTGCGATAGATACAGCCAGCATTACGCATACCAGCAACGCCAAAACTATACTGACCGTCTTTTGCGCTTTTGTCATATTTGCCTCCGCATATTTTTCTTAATACGGGGACATTGTACACCAAAGTTGTTGATTTGTCAACATCTGCGACAAAATTCGGCAAAATAAACGCCCCGCGCTTTTCCGTGATGTTCTTAACGGAGAATTGGTGGGTGGTATGTAACCGGAAGGTGTAAAAACCTTCCGGTTATTACTTTTTATGCGGTTTTTGCTGTGGGTTGTGCGAGGATGTCGATTGCGGGGACACCTTCCTGTTCGGGAAGTCGGAAAGCGTAGTGTATGCATATCGGGTTACCTGCCGTTCGGGAGTATTTCTCGAACTTCTCGTACACTTCGATCCTGCGGATGAATACTCGCAGTAGTTCGGGTGTCAGCTTCGGCATCTCGATATACTGCTTGGCGTTGCGGATAAATTCTTGTATGCATTTATCTCGCATATCCACTTCGCTGATTCGCTCTGCCAATTCTTGCAGCTCACGCTTCTTTTCCGCTTGCTCCTGTTCATATCCGTTTGCCATTGAATCGTAGCGTTCAGGGGTGATTCTTCCCGATACTCTGTCCTCGTACAAGCACCGAATGATGTTGTCAAGGTCTTGGATTCGCTTTTCAAGCTGCTCCTTTTGCATCTTGGCATTTCGGTAGAACTTTTCCGCTTCTTCCTCGCCGTTCTGTGTTGCCATCGCATAGAACTCGTCAGGGTTATCTCTTGCGAAGGCGGTTACGGTTTTAAGGTTGTGCAGTACGATGGTATCAAGAACACTCTCACGGATATAGTGTGCGGTGCATTCGGTCGTTCTTCTTTGGAATCCTCCGCATTGGAAGGCGTTGTTTTCCGGCTTGATAGTTTTCCCTCGGTGGAGGTATAACCGCTTACCGCATTCACCGCAGAAGAGGAATC
>CAZAJX010000024.1:0-27745 GCA_964485815.1 uncultured Oscillospiraceae bacterium | reverse complement strand
ATGGTTATTATCCTCCTTGAAGTTTAGATTTGTTTGTTCTTTGCCGCTTTGACTGTTGTAGGCAGCGTTTATAATGCCTGAGATGCTTACTTTCCTTTCACTCTGTTTATCAAAGCATCTCAGTATTTCACTGAATAACAGTTCACAAGCCAGCCGATAGCTCTCCGAAAGAAACCTGTACTTATCAGGTATTCCTGCATATGTTGCTTCTTTTGAATTTGTTTTCTTTTCAAATGCATCCAGTAGCTTTACTATCGAATCTCCTCGTAAAAGAACAGGCGGCGGTGCAAGCTTGCTGTTTTTCCGTATATGCTTCCGTATCACTTTTACCAAGTTTTGCTTAATTTTCCCTCTCGGAATTTTCGCTACGAGGTTCAGAGCCGCTTTGTTTCGGATGACGAATCTGCAATTTGCTTTTTCTACATCATTTGTGAATGAAAACTTATAAGGAATATTTGCAAGTTTCCCCTTGCTTTCGGCAGATAAAATTTTGTTTATAGTGCTGTTGACGCTGCCCGGCTGTAGCGATCGCATCCAGCAGATGATATCTGCTTCGGATTTATGAAATACGATGTGCAAAATTCTCTCATCCATTTTTGTTTACCTCCTTGTAGGTTATTTGCCGAAGCTCGTCAATCAGTTCATTCATAGCTTGATGATGCAACTTGAGTATCAATTTGCTCCTTTGCTTCAAGTCACCTATACCATCGATACGTTCGTCCACACGACACAGCATTTGCTCAAATATCAACCTTATTTCTGCATACGAAAACTTTTTGATGTTGAAAGCAAACAGATTTTTTCGTATGCATTTTCTGATCTCCGCTTTGATAACGGTAGTCAGTGAGCCTCTCTCACAGCCAAGCTTTTTGTGACACTTACGAAGAAACTCGTCCGGCAGCGAGATTTTGGTATGGACATTTTCTCGGATTGGCTCAAACTTAAAGTTCATTGGTAGGGTGGCAACCTCGCCTTTCAGTGCAGCGTTTAGAATAATCGCCACGGTTTTACTCCACTCGCCCTTGGGCAGGGATTTTTTGAATGCGAGAATATCTCCGTCATTTTTTGTCAGTACAATGTGCAATTTCATTTTTACCTCCGTTTTGAAAAGTTTGTTCAGCTTTTGGCCCTCACCGACACATAAAAGTTAGGGAGCACTTATTTGAATTTCAAGAAATTATATTTTTGCTCATCATCTATGAATCGCTTTTCGTTTTTTAATGTGATAAGGGAGGATTGTTTTGGCAAGTAAAAAGCAAAACCGCACCGTCATCCAGAACCCTACCGTTTCGGTTTGGGTTAGATTTGCGGTGCGGATTGCACATTGAAGGACTTATTTGTAACAAGGGGATAATGCGCTAGGGAGCGTTGAATAGAGTTTACAGAAACTTATGATACATATGATCGGAGCCGTCGTTTAATGGGAGCAATTCTTAAATGCTATACTTTACAAAGATAATATATGCCCGTCATTTGTAAATGAAGATGACCGTCATTTGAAAAAGTCATTCAGATTTATTTTTGATTTATCAAAGATTTATGGTGTTCATTTTTAAATGATTGCGAACCCTCGTTTTGGTATGAGAGCAGAACCATCCTTTCGGAATGATGAGGTGTATTTTGATATGACAAGCCCTGCTTTCTCCTTTTGAAAGCAGGGGGGATTTACCTCTTGTCATAACGAAAGAGAATATCATTTTTTCTATTATTTGAAATAGATGGGAAAACTTCCGAAATTTTATCATTTCGAAGCGTTCATCATTTTTCAAAGACTTTTTAATTGATAATCATTTTGGAACGAAAATTGCGTTTTTTATTGAATTTTCTGCGATTTAATCGATTTTGAATGCACATCCTAAGTGTTTGCAGGTATGATACCCGACGTTTTTATAAATAAATCAATTATTACCCTTTAAGGGGGAACAGATTTTTTCGAAATTGAAATTCGTGTATTTGGACATAAATTCAAAGTATTGTTCGGGGACATCAGAAGTAACATTGCTGCTTTGTTTTTTAAGGGACATTGGCAATTACATTGAAGCTGTTTTGGACGGGGACATCTATTTGTACATTCACCAAAAGAGAAAACCGCAATCTCCGGTTTAGCGCATGGTTCATTGAGGTGTACAATGAATATTTAATTAATTCAGGCAATTAACCCCAAATTCAAAATCAATGCCGCAAAAAGTGTTTGAGGAATAATATCTTAAAAAGAATTTGAAAAAATCCGTTGCTATTATTCCTCAAAAGTGGTATAATGGTACTCAATATAAGATTTTAACGGAGGAAACTCATTATGGATTATATAAAAGTGGCAGAAGCGGCGGCAAAATGGGGCATTTCCCCTCGGCGTGTTCGTGTTTTGTGTGCGGAAGGTAAGATCCCCGGTATGGTACGCCGTGGAAAACTCTATATGATTCCTGCAAGCGCAGAGAAGCCCGCTGACGGGCGCACCAATCGTGCTACGCTCCTGACCGTCATTGACGGAAAAAAGGAACAGATTGCCAAGATGCGCCCTCTGACTGAGGGTGAGGTGGAGCGTCTTCGTGAAGAATTTATGGTGGAATTCACTTATAACTCTAACGCTATTGAAGGCAATACCCTTACTCTCAAGGAAACAGCAATGGTTTTGGAAGGTATGACCATCGACCAAAAGCCTATGAAGGATCACCTTGAAGCTGTGGGACACCGTGATGCTTTTATGTATGTGCAGGATATTGCAACCAAGGAGATCGACCTGACTGAGAGCGTTATTAAAAATATCCACTCTCTTGTGTTGGTAAACAGACCGCAGGATAAGGGCGTATACCGCGCCATTCCCGTGCGTATTATGGGAGCTTATACCGAGCCTGTGCAGCCCTATTTGATCGAGCCGAAAATGACGGAGTTGCTTGCGGTCAACAAAGAGCGTGAGCAGACGATGCACATCATTGAACGCATTGCCAGATTCCATCTTGAATTTGAGGGTATCCATCCCTTTATTGATGGCAACGGCAGAACCGGCAGATTGATATTAAATCTTGATTTGATCCGTAACGGTTATCCTGCTATCAATGTGAAATTCACCGACCGCAAGCGTTATTACGATGCCTTTGATGCTTATTACCGAGATGGCAACGCCGATGCAATGATCGAACTGATCGGCGAGTATGTGGATAAACGACTGGATGAATACTTTGAGGTTTTGAATATATGACAAGAACTCGCGATTTAAAATGTATCGCTATTAATAGAACAACACGAAATAATGCTTTTATTTTTGCAGAAAATGATAACATAGTAGATTGTTCATACAAACTCATAATTAGCGTATACGACAAAAGCTGTCCTAACACATTATATTTTCTGTTGGTATAATTAAAGCATCACAACAGAAAAGGAGCACAGATATGAAAAAGATTGACAGAATAACGGATTATGTTTCAGATTTGTTTGATCGCTATTGTATGCACTCTTTTGGGTTCTTCAGCGATTACGATGAGGAAACCGATTCAACGGTCGAAGTACCCTTGTTCCGCACTGGCAAGGTGGACGATGAAACACTAACCAAAATAAGCATCCATTTCGGTCTTACCAAGGAAGAAATCAAGAACACGGATGCAAATGCAGCTGAAAAGTATTGGAACAAATACCCATTCTTCTCGCTCTACCATCAGTACAGACACCTTTGGGCATGGAATCGGAGGTACAAGGACCCCGAACCCACAGCAACGGAATATCTATTCAATGCAATTTTCTGTGACCGGAGAGGCATTCCTGTCAGAATAAGATACAATCTGGCCTCCGTCAAGGAACGCCTCATTGAACAGCTCAAAGAATACGACAAGCTGTTTCCCGGCACATATCACGAGGGTGCGGAGATAACGGATCTCAAAATAGCCACGCAGACAATCTTTTCATTCCCGCAATGCCCGGAAATGGTACGCTCTTTTGTCGAAATGGTTAATCGTCTCAAAGAGTTGTTTTTTAAGGCTATCGAGCAGGATTTATGTGAGGATGAGGCAAATGAGCTTAATTTCCTCGCCACTTGGCTTATCGCCAAGGATAGAGTTGATACTACCACTATTGTCACATACGATAACGTCCTGCGTTTTAGAGAAATCTACCGCAAAGAAAATCTTGAAAGTTTCTATGACTATGTAGTTATACGGGCTCCTTTCTTTGATTCTTGCCCTTGGAGATGCCAGGAGTTTTTTGATGACATTTCACTTGTTCAGGAATATGTGGATGTGCATCCTCTGGCAAAATCCAAGATGCGTCAGTTTGGTATGGAGCTGACCAAGTTTTCTTGCGACTTCCAATGGTCTGATGCCAAACCGGTTACATTCTCTGACGAGGAAGAACTGGAATTGGCGGATTTTGAGGATATCTGTGGTTTGGAACATACTCCTCTTGAGGAAAGAGCAAAAGAAAGAACCCACATTTTTGTAGAAAAGAATCGCAGTGAGATTTATGGTTGGGGTTCGTACATTAAGACTCTTAAAAAGGTGTATGGTCCCGTCTCCAAAGGTGGCGTTTATGCTCCCGTGCGTGTTCCGTTTACACTGTTCGAGGAAAAAGCCCTTGAACGAGTGAATGCCCGTATAGTTGCCAAACGCGGGGGTAAAGCAAATGGATAAACGACTACTTGCCGGCCAAAACCTTCGCCGTTTAATAAAAGAACACAACCTTACCCAACAAACCTTTGCAGATGATTTTTATACAGACCTGCGTAATGTTAACCGTTGGATTAACAACGGAATTAAGGACATAGATAAAATACAAGAATTAGCAGATTACTTTGATGTATCCTTCTTTGAGTTCTTCAAGGAAGCGTAATACGACAAATGTTGTCCTAACACTTTTACACTAAGCTGGGTTATCATATAGTCAAGACCAAGGAGGCGCTGAATGTATGATTGAATCCAGTTTAGTTTTTTCTTCAGAAGTAAATCTATATGCAAAAATGGAAACAAAATACGGAAGTTCACACATACGACAAACAATAGATGGTCGTTGCGTTGGCTGCAGCAAATGTGTCGGTTTTTGCCAGTACGAAGGACATCCCGTTTTTTTGACATCTGAGCAGAGGCAAAAACATAATTGCATCGGAAAGAACTGCTTTTATTATGTTTCCAAGCCAGCAAGAGAAAAGAAACCGACGGTAACTCCAAGCGAATCACAGAAAATGTTATCTATAGCCAATGCGAGCGTTGTAATGCAAGAGGGAATTCGTTTTCTTGATGCGGTTCAATGTGAGCTAAAAAAATGGAAACTTGGGTATATTACAATCACTAACGATTATTCGTTGACTGCGGCAAAAGAAATGATAGAGAAAACCTTTAATTGTGAGGTAATCTTTTCAAAAAAGCAATACCCATATGAACGCTGTGTTCAACTGCTTTTTGGCATATAGGAGGTAAGATAATGGCTGAGAACAGCATAAAACAATTAACATTTGCACGTGGGGATGGCAGATGCCCTGTTTGTGGAAAAATGCTACAACAAAACAAGCATTTCCTTGTCGAACTCCACAATTTAACCAAGGAAGAATTTGTGAATCAAAGATGTGAATTGCTTTACTGCGATAACTGCGAATTGCCATTGGTAGATGGAAGAATTCTTGCATCGCTCTATGAAAAAACCGGAATGCGTCCAACTACCTTTTCAACTGCAAAGGGCAAGTTGACTGGTATAAAGAGTCAAATGTACTATAAAAAGAAAGTTTCTTCTCCAGTGTCAAAGCATAGCAACAGCAAGGGATACAAGGTAATTGGCAAATCAACATCCATATGGAAGCCTTACACAAGGCTGTATACTTACACAGGAGAGCATTCTTGTCCTAAATGCCAGCAACCGTTTTTTAAAGGGGAAACGATTATTCCAACAGGAGAAGAGACCAATCTTTTGGTGGAAGGGTTTATTTGCCCAAAGTGCAGATCTATGTATATCCGTGATACGGACAACATATCCAGGATAATGAAGGACAATCCTAATTCAGCCGGATTTTATATAAATGACACAGCGTATTGGCAATATTCCGAGCTTAAAAGGAAAAAGAAGCAAGAAGAAAAAAGACGACAAAAAATTGAGGAGGCGCGAAAAGAAAAAGAAACACAACGCAGGCGGAATAAAAATATTCTTGATAGTATTGAGTCTTCAGTTGTCTTAATATCCGTTATGTTTCAGGATAGATCAACTGCTGAATATATTATAACAACAAGCAATACTTCTGTCCCTGTGGATAATGCTGTTCACTATTCTTCGTCAATTGGACGTGAGCTGCTAACTGCAGCGTATGTCCAGAAGAGAAAAAAGCGAGGCACACTTAACGGTAAAAAATATCGCGTTTTCTCTGTATACGAAAAGAGTAAAATGCCTGAAACGATTATTCCAACTTTTATAACAATTAAACCCGATGGCGGATACAGTTCTTCGGTTAAAAACAACAATTGCGAATTGATTGATCTTCTTCTCTACTCTCCGTACTATGACCGTTACGAATGTGTTCACGCCACATACGACAAAGGGGAAGATGTATGTTTTATGGATGTTTGTATATATAGGCGTTTTATCAGGGAATATGGAAATCCAGGTCTATGGTTAGATTTTCCTATGTCAACATCTGCCAGGGTTGGTGAGTTGAATGAAGAGTCAATTTTAAAGGGTTATGGCTATTCTGTGGCGAAAAAGGAAAACCTTTCATCTACTGAGAGGAAGGATTTGTTAGCGGAACTGGTGGATCTTGAAATTTTAACGGTTGCCAAAATAGCTCACCATCTTGATTTCTGCATTCATCTCCACATAGAGCCGCAATATACGGAGGCCGTTAGTAGATGGGAATCAGATAAATCGTTTATTGAAAACTACAAAGTTAATCCGGATCGTTTTATGTTGTCAAAATAAGCCGGATATACATTTCATGTGAGGAGGTAGGTTTTCAAGTGCTTGAGTTTTTAGGAATTATAGTGATTATTGGCACTTTGGTTATAGCAGGAAGGCAAGGAGAAAATGAAACCGGAAAGATTTCAGGGATTTTGTTATGTGGTTTCCTTCTAATATATCTTCTGGCTGAAATAAAATATTAAGTTAAAACAGACGAAGGAGGTGGTGTGCTTTGGGTAAAGATTTCTGGGGCGGAATGTTCGATTTTAACGGTGATGGAAAAACAACATGGGATGAAGAAATGCTCGGCTTATCCCTTTTAGAGGAAGACAGAAAAAGAACCGCCAAGAATTTAGAGTCCAAGCCTTCATACAACTACAAGGAACCAAAGGTTCGCAAAATGCCAACTATAAAGGAAGTCCCCGAGGTTGTTGATGAATCGAACTATAAATTCCTCTGTAATGAATATCGAACAGAATACATTTGTGCTATTGTTGCCCTTATCGTAATGCTCCTTCCGGCTGTTTTAATTCTGTGGGCAGTTTATTCTACATATGACCCTAAAAACAGCGCCAGTGATTTTATAACTGTTATCTTTACACTTGCAGGACTGGTCTACGGTGGTGTTATCCTCCATACCACCTTCAAAAGCATAAATACCAGTATGGAGAACCTAAACCTTGTGAAGGAAAGGTATACGGGAACGGAACTTCCAAAGAATAAATCCAAAGCAGTATGGTTATTGCTGTTGCTTATCCCGTTGTTGATTGGTTCCTGCTTCTTGTTTTCATCGAAAGATGATGCGGGGAGCAATAATGACTATAGCTACAATAACGACTATGCTAATAGCGATTACGGCAACAACGCTTATTCCGGTGGTTACGGTGGTGAATGTGCTTTGAGCCACTGTGACTTTAAAGCAAAAGAAGGTAGTCCTTACTGTAGTCGCCACGGATGTTGCAAAGACGGATGTCGCAATCAAAAGGACCCTATGGTACATTGCTGTGATACCCATAACTGTGCTGAACCCGGCTGTGGTTCGCACAGATACGATTACGCAGGCAGTCAATACTGTCAAACCCATTATGTCCACCATTATAACGATTAAAAAGCACTAACAAAAATCCTATCAAAAAACAAGCTACGGTATCGATAGTTTTGAAAACGCCCCTGCGTTGGTATTAAACCTTCGCAGGGGCGTATCACATCACACAGCTTCGCCTGGTCTTATTGATTTTTATAAATGGGTTTAACGAAATACTATAACTGACCTTGATTCGGTACGGTAACGCTTAAAAATGCACCTTCAAAAAATTTATTTTGCTAATAAACTAACCGGCAGTTGATCTGTTTTGGATCAATCGCCGGTTAAATACTTTTTGTAGTAGTATGCCCTTGTGTTGTTTCTGATAGTTTTTCTTCTACGCCATTTTTACGCCATTTTCGTATGGAGTTGCGTAGAAATATATGAAATTATATAATCTTCGGCTTCCCTAAAAACCGATTACTATCAAGCTATATAGGCAATTATCGGATTTTTATAGAGTTATGAAAACAGGTCGCGTTCCCTCGATACCTAATTTCATAGTGTATCTCCGAATTTTTCATATTTTTACATTTTATTATATAATATAAAAGCAAAAAAAGCAACACAAAAGTTATCGGCGAAAAACCTTTGAAGCGGGGCGAATTTTCTGTTGATATTTTGTCGATACCGTGGTACTATCATATTAACGGAGGTGCGAAATATGAAAAAGACGGTATGCTTGCTTCTTATCACTTTAATTTTCGGAGGTCTGCTTATGACAAGTTGCGAAACCACTCCCCCGCTTACAGAGCCGTATGTGCTTGAAAACATACGTGTTTGGCCCGAAAGCGGCACGGTTATGACAGAAAGCGGGGAAACGCGCACATTGTCCCTTGACGGATCCGCTCCCGAGGAGCTTACCTTTACAGACTGGTATAACAACACCCACGTAGAAAAGCTTCCCTTAAGCGGAGTTTCTCTGTTTATAGATATAGGCTTCCCCGCACCTGACGGCAAGGTAGAGCTTAAAGGCGCGGACTGCTCCTACAAGGTGTATGCTTCCGATGACGGATATAATTTTACCCGATATCTGGGCGAATTTGACACCGATACCTTTGAATTCAATACCGAATGCAAGGCATTTAACATAGTTTTTGAAAAAGAAAGCGTTACCCTCTCCGCCGTAACCGTTACGGCTTTGCCCTATGCAAAGAAGACCTTGCTTTCCGTGGGCGCTTCCTACGTATGGGAAGGCACGGGAATGAAGGCGTATTCCGATAAAGACGGGTTAAAGCTTACCGACGGAGTGTATTTTACGGGGGATGACAGCGTTATCGCCGCAAAGACCGCCCACGATACGGATGCACGCACGGGCAAAAAGGGAAATATAATTACTATTGATCTGGGAGATATAAAGAACGTTTCCGAGGTGTCATTTTCCGCCTTCCTCTCGGGCGATATAAAGGCGGTAGTGCCCGACCGTATAGCCGTGCGCTATTCGACAGACGGGGAAAACTGGGAGGATTTCGGTCAATCCTTCCTTTTGGAAGTAAAGGGAAGTTTAAGCCGTTTTACCGTAACACGCCCCGCCACCGTGGAGGCGAGATATATAAGAGTATTTACCTATGCGGACGGAATTTTTGCCACCGATGAAATTGAGGTCTGGGGCGCAAACACGTCTGTGGGAAGCACCGCATCCTCTGCCGAAGCCGCATTTCCCGCGGGGGACGTAAACACGGTTAAAAGCGCAGGGGACAAAGCGCTTACCGATAATATTTTTAACACCGGCGTAAAGGTGGAAAGCGCACTTACCGTAAAAGCCAAGGGCGCGGTAACCGCGATAAACTTAGTTTCCACCGCAGAGATAAAGAATATTTCTCCCGCCGGCAAGGTAACGAGCAACACCGCCGCAGGACTGCACACCACCCTTGTTGTGTTAGAAACCCCTATAGAATCGGGGGAATTTACCCTTTCCTTTGAATGTGAAGGCGAGGTAAACGAAATACAGACCTACGGAAAGACGGTTGCTTTGCCCGTGGTGGACGGCGGATTTTACCAGCTTCCCACCAACGGCGGTAACGACGTTTCCACCCAAAACGATGCGTATAGCTGGTATCTTTCCCTTAAGGGTATGCGGGACTTGGGTATGAGCACGGTGATAATCCAGTATTCCACCCATTTTAACGCAAAGACCACCCTTATAAACGGCAAAAACATTACTGCCGCAGGATATACCTACACCCCCACCTACGGCACGGAGGATCTGTGCAAGGCGGTACTTGATGCCGCAGAAAAGCTGGGTATGAAGGTGTTTATCGGCACTATTCACGATGCGGATTTCACCGCCCCCTCAAAAAATGAAAAGCAGTACGATGCCATTGTGGCAGACGGGGAAAAGGTGATAAAGGATATTCACGAAATGTACGGGGCGCATCCCGCTTTCGGCGGATATTATCTTTCCGATGAAACCTGCGATTATTGGCTTAACCTTAAAGGCGGCGTGGAGGCGGCGCGTAAGGTTTACGAGGGACAGTCCAAGGTGATACGTTCTCTGGACGAGGACGCACTCATAATGATCGCGCCCGCTATATGGCGTTCGGGCAGTGCAGACAAGATAACGGATAAGCTGTACGATCTTTTAAAGCCCGCATCCGACGGGGAGAAGCCCGTAGCGGATATCGTTGCGGTGCAGGACTGTCTGGGCAGAGAACAGACCCTTACCGTAACCGACGAGGTGTACGCGTCCTGGCTCAAATACTGTCAGGCTTGGAAAAAGGGTATTGAAAAAGCGGGAGCGGATTTCTGGCACGATGCGGAGGTTTTTGAGATAATCTACACCTGCAAGCGTTTTAAAGAAACCGAAAAATCCCTTACCCTGCAGTATCCCCTCTCCGATGGAATTATCGTTTTTGATATCCCCCATTATATGACACCTATGGCGCTTTGGGGCAAGGACGATTGGAATGGTGTATACAAAATGCACCACATGAAGCAGTATATAGAATATTACAGTAATTTTACACAGGAATAATATGGAAAGAATTTACCCTTCGGCAGATGCGCTTATCGGGCGCACACCGATACTTGAACTGAATAATATAAAAAAAGAATGCGGACTGGGTTCCCGTATTCTTGCAAAGCTTGAATCCTTTAACCCCGGGGGAAGCGCCAAGGACAGAGTGGCAAAATATATTCTTGACGAGGGAGAAAAGGCAGGTGTGATCAATAAAAATACGGTTATTATCGAGCCTACCTCGGGTAACACGGGTATAGGTCTTGCCGCCCTTTGCGCGGTGAGGGGGTATAAATGTGTTATCGTTATGCCGGAAAATATGTCGGAAGAGCGCAAAATGCTTATTTCCGCATACGGAGCGTCCCTTGTGCTTACCCCGAAAGACGAGGGTATGGACGGGGCTATAAACAAGGCAAACGAGCTTTTAAAGGAAACAGAGGGCAGTATTATTGCGGGGCAGTTTACAAACCCCGCAAACCCCAAAGCCCATTATGAAACCACGGGCAGAGAGATATATGAAGATACCGACGGAAGCGTGGATATATTTGTCTGCGGTGTGGGCACGGGCGGTACTATTACCGGCACGGGCAAGTTTTTAAAAGAGAAAAACCGTAATATAAAAATAGTGGCTGTTGAGCCGAGCAACTCCCCCGTCCTATCGGGAGGTAAAAAGGGAAGCCACGGCTTGCAGGGAATCGGCGCAGGGTTTGTCCCCGAGGTGCTGGACACATCGGTCTATGATACGGTGCAGACCGTAACCGAAGAGGAAGCCTTTGCCGCCGCACGAATGCTGGCAAAGAAAGAAGGCGTTTTGGCGGGAATATCCTCGGGAGCCGCCCTCCACGCCGCAATATGCGAAGCAAAAAAGAAAGAAAACCGCGGCAAAACCATAGTCGTCCTTTTGCCCGACACGGGAGAAAGATACCTCACAGCAAAGCTGTTTTAAATGAGGAATGAGAAATGAGAAATGAGAAATGAGAAATGAGAAATGAGAAATGAGAAATTATGGAAGTTTTTGGTCAGCAGACCAAAAACTACCTATTAAGAATTCCACAGCAGCAAGATAGTAGAAGGTTTTAAGACAGGGGATTTGGATGCAGAAATCGTTTTCACGAGCGTGCTGTAGTTTTCTACAGCTAGCGAAGCGAAAACGATTAGAAACGCAAAATAAAAAGGAATTTGTTTTTACAAATTCCTACCTATAATAAAACAAAAATGCGAGAGATAAACTAAAATCTCTCGCATTTCTTATTACGTATTATTTAATTTTTGCGTTTCGGTCTGCGCCGAATCCACGGCTTAAAACTGGTTCTTGCGCCAGCGGAGGACAAACACCGCCGCCCCGCCCACAACCGCCAGAGCGATTATAACCAGTGCGATTATGAGTCCCACGTTAACGGAGGAGGGAGCCTCGAACACTACGGTGAAGGTGTGATCCTTATCCATGGTTACGGTGTAAACGCCGTCCTCGGTGATATCGATCTCCTCGCCGTCAAGAGTGATCTTTCCTACAACGTATCCCTCGTTGGGAGTTACGGTAATGGTCTTTGTTTCGCCGAGAGCTACCTTGATAGTGCCGGAGGGGTCTACGGTACCGCATTCGGTGTTATAGGTTACGGTGAGAGTTGCCTTATCCTCGGAAACCTCAACGAACACAAGGTCCTTCTGGTTGGAATAATTAACGGTTGCCCAGCCCTTTTCGTCTGCCGTGAGGGTATCGCCTATGGAATTGAGAGCGCCGGAAAGGAATTCAACGGGAGAAAGGTCTGCGCCGGAGAATTCGTTACCCAGATATATCTCAAGCACGGTGCCTGCGGGGAGTGCGGGAGAAGTGCAATATACGGTTACGAAAGCGGCGGAAGGATATTCGGTGGAAACCGCATCCTGAATAGCTACGAAATTGGGGCTTCCGTTACGCATAAAATCAAAAGAAACCGTATCTCCATCGGGGTTGAACGCACCGCCGCCGGGGATAACAAGGGAAAATTCGCTATCATTAATAAGTATCTTCTTTTCGGGATAATTGGAAGCGGCACGCTGGAATATCTCGGTAGAAACGTTGGATTTTTCGGTAACGTCGATAACGATGGTTTCTGCGGTCCAATCAATATCCTCAACGGTGATAGGCGCATCGTTTACGGTAGCCTTCTTGAAGGTTGCGCTTATAACCATATTGGCAGACACGTTCTTGATGGTGTATTTACCGCCGGTGAGGGTTACGTCCTCGCCGTCAACGGTTACGGAATATATTTCGTAGCCTTCGTTAGCGGTGATGGTGAAGGTAATATCTCCGCCCTCTTCGATCTCGTTTGCGCCTGCGGGAGTGATGGTACCGCCGCCGGAAACGAACGCGGTCACGGTGTAGAACACCTCTTCGGTTTCCTCGGTGGAACGGAAGGTTGCGGAAACGGTTGCCGCGGTATCGGTACATTCGATAGTATATTCGTTGTCCTCGTTAAGCTTTACGGTCTTGCCGCTTACCTTAACGGTGTTGAGCTCGTAATTAACGTGGGGCTCGAAAACGAGAGTGATGCTTTCACCAACGGGAACGTATATGTACTTTTTGTTCTCGATCTCGTACGCTTCGTCCTTTACGGTGATAGAGCCGCCGTTGCCTATGGAAAGGGTGATCTTGCAGTAATCAACCTTTTCCTTGAAGGTTACGGAAACGGTAACATCTCCCTCGGGAGTGAAGGTGTACTGATTATCGGTAATCTCAACAGCTTCTTCGTTTACAAGCACTTCGTCAACCTCATAGCCTTCATCGGGAACGAAGGTGAGGGTGGAGTTTACGCCCTGAGGAACAACGGTTTCGCCGGAAACGGAAACGCCGTTAAGCAAAACGGAGCCGTTCTCGCCAACGGTAACGGTTGCGCCGTAGGTTTCCTGCGCCTCAACAACTACGAGATAACCGATGTTCTCAACCAGCTTATCCTCGTGAGGATTGTCGATATCCATATATCTGGTGCCGGTGAAATATCTGGTCTGCTTTACAGCGTAGGCGGGCTTTGCAAAAAACTCGATAGTGAAATCGGTATTTTCCTCAAGACGGACGGTGCCTTCGTACTTTTCGCCGTTAACCTTGAAATACACGCCGTCAACGGGAGCGCCGTCGGTATCAACGCACTCGACGGTGATGGTGTAGGTAGCGACCTGCTTAAAGGTAATAACAACTGCGTGGTTTGCGGTTACGGTGAAGGTATAAACACCGCCTGCGGGCCTTACCTCCTTGCCGTCAACGGTAACGGTATCTACGAGATATCCGTCATTAGAAGTAACGGTAAGCACGGCGATATCGCCGGTAACGTAATAATACTCGTTCTTGGAGGGACGGCTTCCCTCGGTGCTCTCAAGAGTATAATCTCCACCCGTACCGCAGGAAACGGTAACGGTGAGATCCTCTGCGGGAGTGCTTCCCTCGGGGGTGCTCGTTTCGGGAACGCTCTCCTCGGTTTTTGAAGTATCCTCGATCACCTCGCTGACATCGCTGTTTTCAGCGAGTGCGGCGAAGGGCACGAGAACAAGGCTTATGATTGCCGCCAGCAAAAAGGCGGTAAGTTTACGTGAAAACATAAAATTTCTCTCCTTCAGACAAGTGGTTTTTTATGAACGCTTGACTTTAACGTTTTGTTTTGTTATACTTGATTTCAAAGTAGTACCTTGTATTATATAATATAAGTATGAACTTTTCAAGTACTAAATTCTAAATTGTAATAAACATCTCTGCAAAGGAGTTAAAAAACAGGCTATGAAAGTTTCGGTTTTATTGGGCGAACGCTATAAAAACGCCCCTGCGGATTGTATTGTTGAGAGTCAGGCTCTTATGGTTCGCGGCGGATATATCAAGCAGGTGGGAAGCGGTATATACTCTCTTTTCACCCCCGCACAGCGTATAATGAACAAAATTCAAAACATTATCCGCGAGGAGATGGACGCTATCGACGGTCAGGAGGTACTCTTCCCCGTGGTAATGCCCGCATCTCTCTGGAAGGAATCCGGCAGATTTGACAGTATCGGTTCCGAGCTGCTCCGTTTTAAGGACAGAAGCGGTAACGATATGGTTTTGGGTATGACCCACGAGGAAGCGGCTGTTCAGCTTGCCCGCGATACCGCCCAGACTTACACAAAATATCCCTTTATGATATATCAGATACAGACCAAGTTCCGTGATGAGCCCCGCGCAAGAGGCGGTCTTATCCGTGTGCGCGAGTTCACTATGAAGGACGCATACTCCTTCCACAGAACTCAGGAGGATCTGGAGCAGTACTACGAAAGATGCTACAAGGCGTACGAGCGTATTTTTGCCCGCTGCGGTCTTAAAAACGTTGTTGCCGTTAAGTCCGATTCGGGTATGATGGGCGGTAAGGTAAGCCACGAATTTATGCTGCTTACCGATATCGGCGAGGACACGCTGGTTATTTGCGACGATTGCGACTACCGTTCCAATATGGAAGCGGCGGACAGCATTATCGTAAACGATGAAAAGTATCCCGTTGAACCTCTTTCCGAGATTTACACCCCCGGTGTAAAGACTATTGACCAGCTTTGCGGCAAGGTGGGCAGAAAATCCAAGTATTTCTGCAAAGCGGTGGTTTACCGTGTTAACGAGGACGACAGCCACGTGGTGGTATTTATACGCGGCGACCTTGAGGTTAACGAAACGAAACTCCGCAATTATCTGGGCAAGGAGATTCACCCCGCCGCAGATATTGACGAAAGTCTGCTTACCGCAGGCTTTATCGGTCCTGTAGGTATAAGCAAGGACGTTAAGGTGGTTTACGATGCTTCTCTCAAGGGCGCGCACAATCTGGTTTGCGGCGCAAACAAGGTTGATTACCACCTCACCGGTCTTGACCTTGAGAGAGATGTGGAGGGTGTGACCTACGTTTCCGTTGCAAAGGCGGTTTCCGGCGGTATATGCCCCGTTTGCGGCAGAAGAAGCTTAAAGATCAAAAAGGGCGTTGAGATCGGCAATATTTTCCAGCTCGGCACCAAGTATTCCGAGGTTATGGGATTACGTTATACCGATGAAAACGGCGAACTGCAGACACCTGTTATGGGCTGTTACGGTATCGGCGTAGGCAGACTGTGCGCTTGCATTTGTCAGGAAAGCCGCGATAATTACGGTCCCATCTGGCCCAAGTCCGTTGCTCCCTGGCAGGTAGAGGTCTGCGCTCTGCGTGCAGACGAGCCCGCCGTAAAGGAATGTGCGGAAAAGCTTGTAAAAGACCTTGAGGATATGGGAGTTCAGGTACTGTACGATGACAGACCCGTTTCCGCAGGCTTTATGTTCTCGGATGCAGACCTTCTGGGCGTGCCCGTAAGAGCAATAGTAAGCCCCAAGAATATAGATAACGGCGAGATCGAGATCGCCACCCGCGACAAGAGCGTTAAGGTGAACGTGCCTATCGCTGAAGCATTGGCGAAGATTAAGGAATTACTGTAAGACTCCTAAAATGAGGAATGAGGAATGGGACGCGATGCAAAGCATCGCTAAATGAGGAATTACGGAAGCTTTTTGCACTGTTGTGCAAAAAGCAACCATCATTTCTCATTCATCATTCATCATTTCTCATTCATATATCCCGTTTCATATTTTTTCAGAAAGGATAACTTATTATGAGCAGACTATTGGGTTCTCACGCTGACGTCGATGAGCTTGACAGACCGGATCTTAACAAATGTCCGGATTGCAAGTGCTTTTTCGCTTCCGAAAAATGTCCTCTTTGCGGTAAGGTATGCCCCGAGGAAATGCGGGCAGGCAACCGAAAAGCGGAAAAGAAGCGCCGCAAGCGCGGCGGCGGAAGCGGCAGAGTAACCTTTGTGGAATGGTACCACTCCTGGTGGTTTATTCTCATAATGATGTTTACCTTTACCGTTGTGGGAATAATACTCCTTGCCACCAGCCCCAGAGCGAGATGGAAAAAGATACTGTTCGGCTCTCTTGCGGCGGTGTATATGATTATGCCGTATGCTTCGTTCGTTTACCCCGGCGGAATTCCCGCCATGGTTTACGAAATAAAAAGCGTATTCGATAAACCCGTAAACACCTCCCTTTCCAAGGAAGAGTATGAGGCGAAATGCGAATACGTTACGGCAGAGGATTTTTACCGTAATCCCAAAAAATACGTTGACAAATATCTCCGCCTTGAACTGACGGTGGTTAAAAAAGTCTGGATTTATGAGGATTATTACGTTTCCGAGGAGGATTATTACCTGTGCGAATCCGAAGACGGCAGATTTACCGTTCTGGTAAGAGGCTGTTTCGTTTCGGGAGAGGAATACCTGGTTGAGGGCGATGTTATTTCCGTTTACGGCGAGGGCGCGGGACAAAAATCAGCCTACGATTTTGAAGGAAACACCTTTGATGCGCCGTGTTTGAACGGAGCGTACTTATATTTTACAGATTAATTAGTTAAAGAGAAAAGAGCAGAGAGATCTGCTCTTTTTTAATGAGGAATGATGAACCCACCCCACAAAACCTGCGGTTTTGCGGGGAACCCCGGGAATGCGACGCGATGCAAAGCATCGCTAAATGATGAATGATGGAAACCTTTTTTGCGCTGTGCGCAAAAAAGCTACCGTAATTCCTCATTTCTCATTTCTCATTCCTCATTTCTCATTCCTCATTTAAATCCGTTGCTTTTTGCATATTCCGCAAGTAAATCTCTTGCGAATACTTCCTCCTCTATCCGATCGATCTCCGTAAGGTTATTGGGGGCGTAGGAGGAGGTATAGGAATCCACGATAATATAATATGTTTCGTTTAAATCTATGTTTTTTCTTACGCTTTCGCCGTATTCGCCGCAAAAGATATAATAGTTTTCGTTGCCCGTTTCAAAAAATTTGTTAAGAAGATCCCTGCCCTTTACGGCGCATAAAGTAAGGTAATTATCAAAGGGGAAAAGGGATTGCAGAGAAGCATAGGTTACATCGCCCTTTGCCAGATACCCCGGACTGCGCACGTTTAAAAATCCGCCGCCCAGGACTATATCGTATTCATTTCCCCATTCTTCCACACCTTTTTGGTAGTAAAGACGAGCCACGAGAGCGCGAAGCTCGTTTCTGCTTCTGTCTGCGGAATTATAGCCCAAAATATCGTCGGCAAAGCCGATATCCGATTCGTATTTTTCAAGCAGCTGTTCCACAATGGGATCATCGGGCATAGCGGCGTAGGAATCCGCCGAGATAAGGTCCGCTTTGCTTACCTTAATGTTTCCGTTGGCGGTGTTTAACATTATTTCCCCGTGGGAAACGCCCTGCTTGTTGTCGCCCCCGTTTTGCAGATGGTACACGCCGTAATCATCGGTAATGCGGTAATACTGGTGGGAGTGCCCCTCAAAAACTATATCCACGTATCCATCGGAAAGAGAAACATCGTAATATGAAGAAAGCCGCCCCGCAGAAGCGTATTGCAGGGATTTTGAGCTTTGATCGTACCCATCGTGAAGCAGGTAGACGATAATATCCGCGCCCATTTCCCGCAAGCGGTCGGATTCCGCCTTGACCAAAGCGGTAAGCGACGCGCCCGTAATAAAATACACGTCCTCCACCTGCTCGGGAGCGATGGAAGAATAGCAATCCCCCATTGCGCCGATAAAGCCGATCTGATATTTGCCCTTATCGATAAGCACCGAGGGTTGGCAGTAGGAAACGGGGGTATCGGTGTCCTTTTCATATATATTTATGGCGAGGAAAGGAAAGGACGCGTTTTTATCGTTTTGGATAATGGGCTCTTCGCCCCAATCGTATTCGTGGTTGCCCAAGGTCATACACACAAATCCCGTTTCGTTCATCCAATCGGTTATTATCGCCCCGTCGGTAAGGTTGGATTCCGCGCTTCCCTGCCACATATCCCCTGCGGAGATAACGAAGGTATTGGGGTTTTCTATGCGGGCGAATTTTAAAAAGGTGGTAAGCTCGTCCACGCCGATATGGTTACTTCCGTCCGCCAGCTTTCCGTGAAGATCGTTTACCGAATATATATCCACCTCCACCATTACGCTGACCGAGCAGATATCGCAGATGCCGTCATCGTTTGTATCTGCGCAGCTGCCGCAGGAAGGATCAAAGGAATCATCCGCCGAAGGAACAGAGCAGGAAGACAGTATAAATATTAAAATGAATATAAAAGTAAGATATTTTTTCATAAAAACCGCCCGGGCAACACATTCTTCCCTTTGATTTTACTACACAAACGCCTTTAAAGCAATATGAAAAAAGCAAAAAGGCGGGATTTTTACATATCATTGACAAACTGCGGGTTTTATTGTAATATAAAATATGTAAGAAAAAGCAAGGAGAAAAGAAAATGAAGATAAAAAAGTTTATTTCCGCTTTGCTGGTAACCGCTTTTGTGTGCGGGCTTGCTCCCGTTATGGAGGCAGAGGCGGCAACCGTAACATGGAACGCAAACAAGGTGAACGTTAGTTCATATCAATCCGAGGATGCTATACTATTTACCGCGGATTTCGGCAAGGACACCATTCCCTTTTCCGCCTACGCGGATTATTCCTGGTGGCGCGTTATCGTGTGCGATTATGATTTCGATGCAGGCGTATATAAGGTTATAAGCATAAACAACACCACGGGAACAGGAAATTCAAAATGCGCCGTTATTCCCAAAAACGGTTTTGTTATTGCGGACTGCTATTCTTCCTCCTTTGACGGACTTATGAACGTGAATATCGGGGACGAAGCGTATCTGTATATGAACGGACAAACCGCCAAGGTAACCTTTGGCGGAAAGGGAAGCGGAACTCCCCACGCCCCCGAGGGAAAGGGATTTGAAATAAGCTCAAACCTTGATCATATGGGTATAACCGCCGCAACAAAGGACGGATTTACCCTGAAGATAGATAACTACGATAAATCCGTTGGATATTACATCGCTATAAACGATGCTTCCGTAAGCGATGACGGAAAGATGATCCAGACCACGAAAAAGATTACCTCCGATACATACGAGATACCCGCAAGCGTGTTTAAAAACACCGATATGGTCACAGTTTCTCTGTGGGCAAAGAAGGGGGACGAATATTCTCCCGTAATCCGCACAAAGATGGCGGTGTTCAGCGATACTGCGCTGGCAAGCGAATTGTCCGAAAAAACGGTAGTTGCATTCGGTGACAGTCTTACCGCCTTCACGGGCTGGGTAAAGGGTATGCTGACCGTGATCGGAACCGACGTTATCAACTCCGGCGTGGGCGGAAACACTTCTGCTGACGGCAAAAACCGCTTTAAAAGGGACGTGCTGGATAAAAACCCCGATATCTGCATAATAAACTTCGGTATGAACGATCAGGCGGAGGTGATTGCCACGGGCAAGCCCAACTACCCTCTGGAATCCTACAAGGAAAATATTAAATATTTCATTGAAGAACTGCAAAAGATAGACTGCGAGGTTATTCTGGTTACTCCCCACACTCCTCATAAGGCGGAAAATTACTATACCCCCGGAAGCTACGGATTGGACTACACGGGCAAGCATCTGGAATCGTTCCGCGATGCGGTTCGCGCTCTGGCGGCGGAATATGGCTGTAAACTGGTGGATATAGGCAAACTGAGCGCAAACGAAGATATGTCCGAGTTTACTATGATGTATGACGGACTCCATTGCAGTGAGTACGGACACAGCAAGTATCTGGAATGGATATCCCAAGCACTTTTGGAAGATGCAAAATCCGCAGGGGATATGAATTCCGACGGCAAAGTGGACAACACGGATATAGATTCCCTCAAAGCCGCCCTTCTCGCTCCCACGGAGGAAGACGTTTCTCCCATAGATTTCAACAGAAACGGTGTAGTTGACGTAAACGATTATATGTATCTTAAACGCCACGTGGAAGGCGGCGGTGAGCTGAGATGGACGAAATAAATAATAAAAAAACCGACCATTCGGGGCACAGAGAGCGTATCCGCGCCCGTGTTTACGGCGGCGAGCTTCCCTGCGGAACGGACGATGAGCTGTTGGAGGTTTTGCTGTTTTACGCTATTCCCCGAGGGGACACCCGCCCTATGGCGGAGGAGCTGATAAACCGATTCGGCTCTCTGCGGGGTGTGGCAAACGCAACCAAATCCCAGCTTATGTCGGTAAAAGGAATTGGCGAAAAAACGGCGATACTTATACAGACAGCCTGCTTAATGGCAAGAAAAACTCCCGTGCCCGAGGAAGCGGTGTATCTTAACACAAATGAGCAAAAAAGAGAGTTTTTCTGCAAGCTTTTGTCCCACCTGGACCACGAGGAGGTGTGGGCGGCATCCCTTTCGGAAAAGGGACAACTGCTTGATATAACCCGTCTTTCCCGCGGGACGAAGGCGGGAGCCAACTTTTCCCACCGCACCCTGCTAAACGCAGTACTTCCCTGCGGCGCGGCGGCGGTAATTCTGGCGCACAACCATCCCGACGGATCTACCCGCCCTTCGGGTGATGACGTTATAACCACCCGCGTGGTGTCGGACCTGCTATCCCGCGTTGCTTGTCGTTTAGAAGAACATATAGTGGTGTGCGGAGATAAGATTATTACAGTTAGATAGAAAAAAGAGCAGATGGTATCTGCTCTTTTTTTAATGATAAATGATAAATGATAAATGATGAATGATGGTTGATTTTTGCCTTTCGGCAAAAATCTTCCGTAATTTCTCATTCCTCATTCCTCATTCCTCATTTATGGTATCCTTTAGTATACTCTTTCGGCTTTACTTTTACTTCTTTCTCATCCGTTATCACAAACAGACGGTTATGGGGAACGTTTTTATCCAACAGATAGGTAGGCACGGAATTAAAGATAAGGTTGCGGTGGTTATATTCACCCACCACGGGAAAACGCGCGCCCATACGGTCGGTAAGGACTGCTTTGCATCCCTTTACACAGCCGCAAATGTTTTTGATAATACAGTTTTCCGTATGCATTAAAACCTGCCTGCCGTAGACGGGATATTCGCCGATATCCGTTTTCACCGCGCCCGGGGTGACCTCGGGAGATACGCACACGCCGGAAAAGCCCATTTCCTCAAAGATTTTTGCGGTAAACGTGTTGGTGACGTTTAAGTTTCCGTCCCCGTACACGGCAAAGCCGCCGCAAAGGGAAATGTGCCCGATATTGGTTACGGTAACACGCTTTACACCAAGCTTTTTCGCTTTTTCAAGGGCTTCCTTTACATCCCTCTCTTCCGAAGTGGTTATGACTCTGGGAAGCAGGAGGGATATTTTTTCCGCACCGTACCGCTTTACGGTGTTTTCGTTAAACTTCCAAAGGGGTATATCTGTACGCACAGCGTCATCGGGCAGGTCAAAGCCGTTTTCGGGGTTGTAGATACGGTATATATCCCCTTTTACGGGAAGATGTAAAAGGTCTTCCTTTTTAATATTCGGTCTTGCGTTGCTTGAAGCGGGAGAGTTTTTTAAAAGTATCTCTTTTTTGAGTCCCTCCAGCGCTTTGCGGCGCATATCGTTCACGGCGGAGGCGGGCATAAATATACCTTCCTCTGCGGTAACGGACACGGCCCCCGCCTTAAAGCCGCTTCCCCCCGTTTTGGAAAGGCGGCGGGCAAGCTCCGTTTCCTCCGTACCCTTGCCCGTGGCGGGCAGGCAGGTGCCGTAGACGGTAAAGGAATCCTCCCCGCAAAGGGCGGTAACGTATGATTCATCAATACCGAAAAATCCGAATATATCTATATTTTTATCCTTTACGGGGGGTATGTTGATATCCGTTCCCCGAGTGAGCGCTTTATCCTCTTCCCTGCGGACACCGAACATTTCTTTTCCCTTTTGGGAAAGATAATATCCTGCGGAAAATCCGCTGCGGGAAAAGATCTTTTGCAAATCCCCGTACTCTTTTTCCGTGGCGGGACGGTGCTCGTCCATAAGAGTGCGGTAGGCTTTGGTGACCGAATACACGTATTCGGGAGATTTCATTCTGCCCTCTATTTTAAAGGAAGCGACGCCCATATCCAAAAGCTCGTGTATATGCTGTGCAAGGCACATATCCTTTAAGGAAAGGTGGTAGCCCCCGTCATAGGGCAGACGGCAGGGCTGGGCACATTCACCGCGGTTGCCGCTTCGCTTGCCGATGAAGGATGACATCAGGCATCCTCCCGATTGGCTTACGCAATACGCGCCGTGGACAAAGGCTTCTGTTTCCACCCCCGTGGAAACGCACTCCTTAATTTCATCTCTGCTTGCTTCACGGGCGATGACCACCCGCTCCATTCCCGTTTCCTTTGCCTTTAAAACGCCTTTGGCGGAATGAACGCACATTTGGGTTGAGCCGTGGAGCGTGAGGGCAGGAAAGTGTTTTTTTATCTCACCTGCCAGACCGAGGTCCTGAATAATTATCCCGTCGCACACCTTGTTTTCATAAAGAAAACGGGCAAATTCAAGGGCGGAATTCATTTCACGGTCGGTCAGGAGTGTGTTTACGGTTACGTACAGCTTTTTTCCGAGAAAATGCACCTTTTCCGATGCAAGCAAAAGAGAATCGTTATCAAAATTGCCCGCAAAAGCACGGGCACCGAAAGAGGTGCCTGCCAGATATACCGCATCTGCCCCTGCCGACAAAGCGGCTTCAAGACAGGACATATTCCCTGCGGGAGAAAGTAATTCCGACATAAGGCACCTCTTGAAAATTTTTTATTTTGCGTACATACGCTCAAGCTTTGTGAGCAGCAGCACCAAGGGCACTACCAAAAGTCCTGCGGCGAAATTACCTGCAAGATGGTAAATATCAAAAGTGAGCCCTGCGCTTATCCACACAAGAGTCTGTTTAAGATCAAATCCCCGTACCAGCGCTTCCCAGGGGGCGCAAAGCACGCCGAAGGAAAGCCCGTACAAGCCGTTCACTATTGCCAAAACGGGATATCCCCACTTAGATGTGTATATCTTTTTGGGAATTAACATTCCCACACCCCAAAGGACAGCCCAAACGTAAAGATACATTACCCACCACGTCCCGAATCCGTCGAAAATACCGCACAGTATTACAAAAATGTATATGGGCACCAATGCTCCCCATCTGTATACGGCGGTAAAGGCAAGTATAAAAAGTCCCACGGGGTGAATGTTGGGCAGAAATTCCACCGCCTCCTTGGCGACGAACATCAAAGCCCCCAACATTGCGTATAAAATGAGGCGGAATAAAAACAGCCTGCTTTTACTTTTCGGCTTTGAATTCATATTCGCCGCCGTCTTTTATGTTTATACCGTCAACGCCGTTCATAGCGTATTCGCCGTTCTCGTAAAGAGCCCAGTACATACCGTGAGTTTCATAAACAAGAGTCATACCGTTTACTTCGGTAATATACAAGCCGTAATCGCCGATGCTTCCGTCGATAAGATCAAGATCTGCAAGGGCGTTGCCCAGAGTATCCATATCCGAAGAAATGGTAAGGGTTGCGGTGTATTCTTGCGCGGTTACCTTTAAAGTAAAGGTCTTCTCTCCCTCACCCAAGGCGGTATCCTCGGTATAGGTCGCGTCATCCCACAGCCCCTCGGGAACGGTCTTGCAGGAAGCAAAAGAAAGAAGGACAACGAGCGCCAAAAACGTTAAAAGAACTGATTTTTTCATTGTTTTTTCTCCTAAAAATATTTTTTTATCCGGAGAAAAATCGCATAC
Organism: uncultured Oscillospiraceae bacterium; assembly: GCA_964485815.1. GTDB lineage: Bacteria > Bacillota > Clostridia > Oscillospirales > CAG-382 > SFLA01. The sequence goes on along the minus strand of CAZAJX010000024.1, from coordinate 3,228 downwards.
TCTCTTCTGTGTGTTCGGGGCACACGTTGCCCAAGAGAAACGCGCATTTTACGGAAAGAAAAGTATTCCGGCTTTCACGGTAATGGCTGTTGTGAGGGACTTACACCCTGCTTTCCTTTACGGCGAGGGACGGGTTTTCTACCTCCGCCCGCGCCACAAACTTACGTTTGTTTTCCGCTTTTTTCTTTGGATAGGGTAATTATACAACCGAAGAAGCAAAAACGCAAGGGAGGTTTTTTAAAAGTTACTGAAATGTTTTTATGCAGTTGTTTTTTAAAAATTCCGCCGCCGCGCCGTTATCCCTGTCCTCGTAGTACAAAACCAAAAGCTTTTTAAACTCCTGCACCCCCGCTTCGGGGATCACCAGCAATCCGCCGCCGCGGGATATAAGATAATGGTTTGCAAATATTACCGCCGCACGCTTGTTGCCATCGTTGAATATTTGCGCTTTCATACAGTACAGACATAGATTTATTGCCGTATCCCGTACATCGGTTTCCGTAGACAGGATATTTTGTATATTCTCCTTAACCACCGTTTCTATGGGCAGGGGCGGAACATAGCTCGTACCGCCGATAGACACGGGAACACCTCTTATTCTGCCACCGTTTGCATAGAAGCCCTCGTTTACCAAGCCCGCAACGTGGGAAAGCACAGAAAATCCGCAGGGGAACGACAGCACGTTTTTATCCAGTATAAACTCCCATGCGTGCTTAAGATTTAATATTTTTTGCACGTCCGAGGCTTTAACACCGTTAACCTCGCCGTTTTCTATAATCTCCTCCGTTTGAGGAAAGGTGGTGGCAACGCCTTCCAGCACCGCCTGATCGTATATGCTCATTTTCAAATTCGCTCTTGCAAAATCCAGATTAAGCATAACCTCGGGAGGCAGTTCGCTTTCCGAAAAGCCCAAAAGCGCAAGCTCCTTTTCCAGCTTGCGTATACCTTTTTTTATCTCCTTCGCTTCTTTGGCGTTGCGAAGCAAAAGCTGATACAGCGTGTCCGAATAAACGTCAACGTATTCGGAGGAAAGCCGTGAGCCTATACGCCTGCGGATGTAGATGTATTTATTTCCGCTTTGCTCCTTTATTTCCGGCGTGCCGTCATAGGGCAGTAACTTAAGACGGGCGCACAGGTCCGCCTTTTGCTGTAAAAGCTCTTGTATTTCTGAATAGCCGTTCATAACAGAAACTCCTTTTAGGGAACTTTACTACCTGTATTTTAACATATTGTTCCCTATTTTGCAACACTTTATAGGGAACTTTTTCGTATTTTTTCGCCCAAAAAATTCCCTAAAACCACTTTCGCCCCAAAGACGGGATTTGATAATATTACATATTGTAACAAATTTTAAATTTATCTTGATAAATGCAAATATTTGGTATATAATCATAGAGATAATGAAGTTAAATGAGGAACGAGGAATGCGACGCATCGCGAACGCGATGCTAAATGAGAAATTTCGGAAGCTTTTTGCACGGCGGTGCAAAAAGCCACCACCATTTCTCATTCATCATTCATCATTTCTCATTCCAGATAAGGAGAATTATTATGTCTAAAGTTAAAACACCCGTAGTTACTATAGTTATGGACGGCGTAGGCCTCTGTCCCCGCACGGAGGGCAACGCTGTTGCCGCCGCAAGCACACCCACATTGGATATGCTTATGGCAAATTACCCCACTTTTTCTCTTAAGGCTCACGGCACGGCGGTAGGTCTTCCTTCCGACGATGATATGGGCAACAGCGAGGTTGGCCACAACGCTCTCGGCGCAGGTCAGGTATTTGCTCAGGGCGCAAAGCTGGTTTCCTCCGCTATAGAGAGCGAAAAGCTGTTTAACAGCGAAAGCTGGAAAAAGGTTGTTGCCAACGTTGGTGACACCGGTTCTGTACATTTTATCGGCTTGTTTTCCGACGGTAACGTTCACTCCCATATCGACCACCTTAAGGCTATGATAGTAAGAGCCAAGGCGGACGGCGTTAAGAAGGTAAGAATTCACGTTCTGCTTGACGGCCGCGATGTTGGCGAAACTTCCGCACTTGAATACGTTGACCCCTTTGAAGCTTGGCTTAAGGACCTTTGCGACGAAGGCTTTGATGCACGCATAGCATCCGGCGGCGGAAGAATGGTTATTACCATGGACAGATACGAAGCTAACTGGTCTATGGTTGAAAAAGGCTGGCACACCCACGTTCTGGGCGAGGGAAGATATTTTGCATCCGCTCACGAAGCAGTTGTTACCTACCGCGAGGAAACCGGCAAGATCGACCAGGATCTGCCTCCCTTCGTTATTGCCGAGGACGGCAAGCCCGTTGGCACTGTTGAGGACGGGGACAGCGTAGTATTCTTTAACTTCCGCGGCGACAGAGCGATTGAAATTTCCAAAGCCTTTGACGATAAGGATTTTGATAAATTCGACCGTGTTCGTGTGCCCAACGTAGTCTACGCAGGTATGCTGGAGTATGACGGCGACGCTCACGTTCCCTCTATGTACCTTGTTTCTCCTCCCGAGATTTCCAACACCATGGGTGAATATCTCGCTTCTCTGGGCGTTAACCAGTACGCACTCAGCGAAACCCAGAAATACGGCCACGTAACCTATTTCTGGAACGGAAACAGAAGCGGCAAGTTTAACGAAGAACTGGAAACCTACGTTGAGGTTCCCTCCGACGTGGTTCCCTTTGAACAGCGCCCCTGGATGAAGTGCGCAGAGATCACCGATCTGCTCATTGAAGCTATCGAAAGCGGAAAATACGGTTATCTCCGTGTAAACTTCCCCAACGGCGATATGGTGGGACACACCGGCTCCTTTGCCGCCACCAAGATCTCTATGGAAGCCCTTGACCTTTGCCTTGCACGTATTCTTAAGGCAGTTGATAAGGCAGGCGCAGTGGCTGTTATTACCGCAGACCACGGCAACGCCGACGAAATGTACGAATACAACAAGAAAAAGGGCGCGGTTTCTCTTAACGAGGACGGCACTCCCAAGGCAAAGACAAGCCATACCTTAAACCCCGTTCCCTGCATTATCTACGATAACACCGGCAGAAACGATTACGAATGCGCAGAAGGCGAATACGGTCTTGCAAACGTAGCCGCGACGGTTGTTACGTTGCTGGGCTTTGAGCCTAAAGATATGTGGGAAGCATCTATGATAAAAGTTAAATGATGAATGATGGTTGATTTTTGTTCGCAGAACAAAAATCTTCCGTAATTTCTCATTCCTCAT